>NZ_JBSFBL010000048.1:0-65609 GCF_053592935.1 Kribbella sp. NPDC002412 | reverse complement strand
CCCTGCTCGGTCAACGCCGGCTGGACCGTCTTCCGCCAGGTCTCGGCGTGCCGGTACGACGGATGCACGTCGACCTGACCGCGTTTGCCCAGATGCAGCCAGGCCCATCCGGCCAGCTCGCCGTCGGCGGCGTGGACGACGAGGGTGTCGCGCTCGACGTCGAGCTCCGGTCGCTGGAGATCGGCGGCGACCGCGTCCGGGACCACCTCGGCGCGGCCGTGCCACTGGATCTCACCGGCCGCGATCAGCCGGTAGATCGCCTCGGCGTCCTCGATCGTCGCCGATCGGCTCGTGAACCCCGGTGGGAACATGCTTCGATCATCGCGCACCCGCGCCGGAATTCCGCTCAGGCCGGGTGATCCGCGTCCGCGGCTTCCACTTCCTCGCGGCTGATGCCCAGCAGGTACAGGATCGTGTCCAGGTAGGGCACGCTCACGTGGGTGTCGGCCGCCTCGCGGACGACCGGCTTGGCGTTGAAGGCGACCCCGAGCCCGGCCGCCGCGAGCATGT
Source organism: Kribbella sp. NPDC002412 (assembly GCF_053592935.1). NCBI lineage: Bacteria > Bacillati > Actinomycetota > Actinomycetes > Propionibacteriales > Kribbellaceae > Kribbella > Kribbella sp. NPDC002412. The sequence goes on along the minus strand of NZ_JBSFBL010000048.1, from coordinate 65,099 downwards.
CGAGGTCGTTGGCCCCGTCACCGATCGCGACCGTCTGGGACAGCGGTGTGCCGGACTTCTCGGCGAACCGGCGCAGCGCGACCGCCTTTCCGGCCCGGTCGACGACGTCGCCGATCACCCGGCCGGTCAGCGTGCCGTCGACGATCTCCAGCTGGTTCGCCGCCGCGTAGTCGATGCCGAGGTCGGCGGCCAGCTTGTCGGTGATCTGGCTGAACCCGCCGCTGACGATCGCGAACTGGTACCCGAGCCGCTTCAGCGTGCGAACCAATGTCCGCGCCCCGGGAGCCAGCTGGATCGCCTCGTACACCTCGTCGAGGGCGGACGCCGGCAGGCCTTCCAGCGCCGCGACCCGGTGGTGCAGGGACTCGGCGAACTCCAGCTCACCGCGCATCGCCCGCTCGGTGACCGCGGCGACCTCCTCCAGCCGGCCGGCGTGCCCGGCGAGCATCTCGATGACCTCGCCCTGGATCAGCGTCGAGTCGACGTCCATCACGATCAGCCGCTTGGCCCGCCGGTACAGCCCGCCGGCCTGGACGGCGACGTCCAGCTTCTGCCGGACGCCTTCCAGCGCGAGCACGGTGCGCAGCGCGTCCGGATCGGCGCCGGAGACGGCGATCTCCATCGCGGTCACCGGGTAGCGCGCCATCCGGCTGATCCGGTCGATGTTCGCGCCGGTGTCGGCGATCCGGCCGGCCACCGCGGCCAGCCCGGCCGCGGTCAGCGGATGCCCGATCACGGTCACCTGGCTGCGGCCCTCGCGCCGCGGCTCGTTGTCGCCGACACCCTTCTTCACCGAGATGTCGACGTCGAGGATCGGCTCGAGCGCCTTGAGTTCGTCCTTGAGGCTCTTGTGGTCGCGCGGTGCCGACACCAGCACCCCGAGCACCAGGCGACCGCGCAGCACGACCTGCTCGGCGTCGATCACCTCGACCCCGCGGGTGGCGAGCGTCGAGAGCACAGCGGAGGTCAGGCCCGGGCGGTCCGTGCCGGTCAGAGTGACCAGCAAGGTCGGGCGGTCGGGCGGTGGCGTCTGGAGCTCAGCCTGTCCTGTCATGGCACCACGAACGCTACCCACCTCAGCTGTACGGCGGCCGTCCGGTCCACATCTCAGTCGTGAACGGGCGGCGCGCAGGCCGCGACCAAAGCGCGGCGCGCAGCCGCCGCGAGGTCCGTCAGCGCACGGCGGCGGGCATCGGCCTCGGCGCCGGTGACCGCCGCGCCGTCGTCCTCGAGCGCCGCGTCGGCGATGGCCAGGCAGCGGCGCGCGGTCGCGGCGGTCTTCACGGCCCGCGGCTGGTACCCCGGCGCGAGGTCGTCGTTGCGACCGCTCCCGATCTTGCGGATGTCGATCAGCGCGTCCGCGATCTCCGGCTTCCAGCGCGCCACGTCCAGCGCGGCCAGCGACTCGGCCGCGTCGATCAACGCCATCCGCAACCCGCGATCGGCCTCGCCGACGTCGGCCGCCGGCGGACTCGTCGCCGCCATCACGGTCCACTGCACGGCCGGACCGACGTACGCCGGAACCAGCCCGATCTCGGGGCCGGTCAGTACGACGGCCTCACCCGACTCCAGCGCGGCCTCGTTGAAGGCGGGCGGTCCGGCCAGCCCGATCGGATCGCCGGGAACCGGCAACGCGAGGTGTGCCTGGGTGGCCCCGGCAGCGCGCAGCAGGTTCAGCGCCACCGGCAACGTTGCGGGCGCGGGATGCGCGGCCAGGCCCGCGACATGGTGCCCGACGTCGTCGCCGAGGATCTTCTGGGCGGCGGTGTCGGGGTCGCAGGCGCCGGTCAACATCGCGTTCGTCCACACGGTGAACCGAACCGAGGCGGAGGTCGTCAACACGCCCGCCAGTCTTGCACCACCCCGTCCGCCGGACGACATCAGCGGGCCGGGAGCGAGCGCGGGGGAGCGACCCCGTAGGTTTTGGGCATGACTGCAGTGGTGGAGCTGGCCGGTGTGTCGATCGTTCGTGGTGAGGCGCGGCTGCTCGACGGGATCGACTGGACCGTCGACGAGGCCGACCGGTGGGTGGTGATCGGCCCGAACGGCGCCGGCAAGACGACGCTGCTGCAGATCCTCGCGGCCCAGATCCACCCGACCGCGGGCGTCGCCGGCGTCCTCGGCGAGGTGCTCGGCGCGGTCGACGTCTTCGAGCTCCGGCCGCGGGTCGGACTCACCAGTGCCGCATTGGCCGACCGGCTGCCGCGCGGCGAGCGGGTGTCGGACGTCGTGGTCTCCGCGTCGTACGCCGTCCTCGGCCGCTGGCGGGAGGAATACGACGAGCTGGACCACCAGCGGGCCAAGGAGTTGCTGACCGAGCTCGGCATCGGCCACCTCGGCGACCGGACCTTCGGGACGCTGTCGGAGGGTGAGCGCAAGCGGGTCCAGATCGCTCGCGCGCTGATGACGGACCCCGAGCTGATGCTGATGGACGAGCCCGCGGCCGGTCTCGACCTCACCGGTCGCGAGCAGCTGGTCCGGTCGCTCAGCTCGATCGCGACCGCGGCCGGCGCGCCGGCGATGGTGCTGGTCACCCACCACGTCGAGGAGATCCCGCCCGGTTTCACCCACGCCCTGCTGCTCAAGCAGGGCCGGATCGTCGCGGCCGGCCGGATGGACGAGGCGCTCACCTCCGAGACCCTCAGCGAGACCTTCGACCTGGCCCTCTCCCTGAAGCAGGAAGAAGGCCGCTACACCGCCCGCGCCCTCTGACCCCGCCCACCCCTGCCGCCGCACCGCTCCCGGCCTCACTTCTCCTGGCCTTCGCCCTGCCTGCGCCACGCCCGGCGCGCATTTCAGGGGATATCCGCTGAAGTCTTGGGTTCTCTGCTCGTATGACGGGGGAGAACGGTCAGCGGCCGGGGTTATCCGCTCAATTGGTCGTGTGGGAGGCGGCCAAATGGTCGTGTGGGAGGCGGCACCGTGGGAGGGCGGGGTGCGTCCGACCGGTGGAAGACCTGCTTGGAGACCTGAACCTGGATAGGCTTGGCAGATGATGGATTGGCTGCGGGACAACATCTGGGCGGCGTGGCTGACAGCGGCCGCCGTCCTCGGTCTGGCCGAACTGGCATCCCTCGACTTCACCTTGCTGATGCTGGCGGCCGGCGCGCTGACCGCCGCCGGGGTGGCAGCCGTCTTCCCGGGACTGCTCTGGCTGCAGATCATCGTCGGGTTGATCACGGCCGCGGCGATGCTGGCCGCCATCCGTCCGCTGCTGGCCCGCAAGTTCCATCACGGCGGCGAGCTGAAGACCGGCTCGGCGCACGTCATCGGCCGCACCGGCACCGTGGTCAAGGAGATCCACCCCGACGGTGGTGGCTCGATCCGGATCGGCGGCGACCTGTGGACGGCCCGTCCGTTCGACGAGGTGTCCACGATCGCCCCCGGGACCCGGGTCGAGATCATGTCGATCGACGGCGCCACCGCCGTGGTCTACCCCGTCGGGGACTCGCTGCACCAGCTCCCGAATCCGCAGCCCACGCACCCGGATCCGAAGCCCACCGATCCGCCGCAGAGCTGAGCCGCGCCACCGCGGTCGAGCGACCCGGTTGAGTGACCGGGTGACCGCAGTACTGTCGACTGCAGGGGACGACAGAGATACCTGCGCGAACAGGCATCCGGCGCGCCGGGAACCGGCACGCCGAGTGGACCGTCGATAGGAAAGACTGTCCGTCCTGAGGGTTCTGTTCGAGTGGAGGGTCAAGTGACCGCGTTCCTCGTAGTGCTGGCAGTGGTCGCCTTGCTGGTGATCGTCACACTGATCAAGTCCGTCCGGGTGGTGCAGCAGCAGACCGTCGGGATCGTCGAGCGGTTCGGCAAGTTCAAGACCGGGCTGCAGCCCGGCCTGAACCTGTTGACGCCGTTCGTCGACAAGGTCCGGTACACCATCGACATGCGCGAGCAGGTCGTCGCGTTCCCGCCCCAGGGCGTCATCACCGAGGACAACCTGATGGTGTCGATCGACTCCGTCATCTACTTCCAGGTGAACGACCCGGTCCGGGCGACGTACGAGATCTCCAACTACATCCAGGCAATCGAGCAGCTGACCATGACGACGCTGCGCAACATCATCGGTGGCATGGACCTGGAGCAGACGCTGACGTCCCGCGAGGAGATCAACGAGAAGCTCCGGTATGTCCTGGACGAGGCGACCGGCAAGTGGGGCATCCGGGTGAACCGGGTCGAGCTCCGCTCGATCGACCCGCCGCCGTCGATCCAGGACTCGATGGAGAAGCAGATGCGCGCCGACCGCGACAAGCGCGCCGCGATCCTGACCGCCGAGGGTATGCGGCAGTCCGCCGTCCTGTCGGCCGAGGGCCAGAAGCAGTCCGCGATCCTCACCGCCCAAGGTGACAAGGAGTCCCGGATCCTGCGGGCGCAGGCCGAGCGGGAGGCCCGGATCCTGAAGGCCCAGGGTGAGGCGCAGGCCATCACCACGGTGTTCAACGCGATCCACGCCGGCAAGCCGGACCAGGGTCTGCTCGCCTACCAGTACCTGCAGATGCTCCCGTCGATCGCTCAGGGCGACGCGAACAAGCTGTGGATCGTGCCGAGCGAGATCGGCGACGCGCTCAAGGGTCTCGGCAGCGCGGTCGGCCAGGTGGCCGGTATCCCGCAGAAGGCCGAAGGGTCCTGGGAGGCGCCGGAGCTGGCCAACGGTGAGGTCCCGGCGATCGACACCGGCGCCGACTTGGTCAGCACGCCGGACGCCGCGGTCGCCGAAGCCGACCACGCCGTCGCGGAAGCCATCGCCGCGGCGCAGAAGGCGGCCGTCAGCACCCGCACCCAGCAGGCCCCGCCGTCGGTCGGCCAGACTCCGGAGCCCCCGGCTCCGCCGCCGGCCGAGCCGCCGCTGGAGCGCTGAAACAGGAGCAGCCAAAGCCCTCCCGGGTCATCCGGGAGGGCTTCGTGCTGTCCGGGCAGCTGGAACGATCGAATGGTTGCCGGCTCAACGGATGGACCGATGAGCGAGGGAGCCTGTCAGGTGCGTAGAGTCTGGCAGCGATGACATGGTTCGAGGCGCTGTTCGTCCTGGTGGCGGGGATGGGCGCGGGCACGATCAACGCCGTGGTGGGGTCGGGCACGCTGCTGACCTTCCCCGCGTTGCTTGCCGTCGGCATCCCGCCGGTGCTGGCGAACGTGAGCAACAGCGTCGGCCTCGCTCCCGGTACGGCGGCCGGCGCGATCGGCTACCGGCGTGAGCTCGAGGGCCAGCGCGGCCGGATGATCCGGCTGATCCCGGCCTCCCTGACCGGCGGCATCCTCGGCGCGGTGCTGCTGCTGACCTTGCCCGACTCTGCCTTCCACGCCGTCGTACCGGTGCTGATCCTGCTCGGCTGTGTGCTGGTCGCCTTTCAGCCGTGGCTGTCGCGGTGGATCAGCGTGCCGTCGCACCATCACCGGGGCGCCTGGTGGGTGATTCCCGCGGTGTTCGCGACCGGTGTGTACGGCGGGTACTTCGGCGCCGCGCAGGGCGTCCTGCTGATGGCCATCCTCGGCCTGGGCCTGGACTCGAACCTGCAACGGATGAACGGCTTGAAGAACGTGCTGGCGACGTTCGTGAACTCGGTCGCCGCCGTCCTGTTCATCATCGTCGCCGACGTCGACTGGCTGGCCGCAGCCCTGATCGCGGTCGGCTCCACCATCGGCGGTTTCCTCGGCGCCCGCTACGGCCGCAGGCTCCCACCGATCGCGCTGCGCGCCCTGATCGTCTGCATCGGCATCGTCGCCATCGTCACGATGGTGTTCTGACCCGCAAGCCGGCCAGCAACAGATCCAGTCCGTAGTCGAACTGTTCGTCGCCGCCCGTCGTCCGGGCCAGCTCGGGGGCGAGCTCGACCACGGACGGGAAATCCCGGGCGGACAGTGACTGCATCGTCATCCGCAACCGCCGCCAGGCCTCGGGGTCGCGGCGCTCGGCGGCCATCTGGATCTCCCAGGACGTTGCCCCGAGCACGTAGGTGAACAACGTGGTGTGCGTCCGCGCCGCCGTCTCCGGATCGAACCCGGCCCGCCGCAGCACGCCGAGCAACCCTTCGGCCACCCGGGCCGTCTCGTGCCCGCTCAGCGGCCGGCCGGACAGTAGTTGCGCCAGGCAAGGATGCTGCAACATCAGCAGCCGCAGGCTCCGGCACACGAACCGCACCTGCTCCGGCCACTCCACCTCCTCCGGTACGGCGGGCAGCAGCCCCATCAGGTGGTCGCGGACAGCGTCGTACAGGTCGTCCTTGTTGCGGAAGTACGTGTAGAGCGCCATCGGCCCGACCCCGAGCTCCGCGGCGACCCCGCGCAGGCTGAAGCCGTCGGTGCCCTTCGACTCCATCAACTCCAGGGCAGTCCGGACGATCAGCTCGGAGCTCAGCGTGTTCCGCGGTGTCCTCGCCATGTGACGCACCTCCCTTCGACAGCCATAACGTACAGTGTATAGTACGGTGTATGCGAGCGATAGAGATCACCGAGTTCGGCGGACCCGAGGTCCTCAAGGTCAGCGACGTGGCGGAGCCGGTCGCCGGCGACGGGCAGGTTCTGATCACGGTCGACCGGGCCGGCATCAACTACGCCGACACCCACCAGGTCGAGAACTCGTACCTGTCCAAGACCGTGCTCCCGCTGATCCCGGGTGGCGAGGTGGTCGGCACGACCGGCGACGGTCGCCGGGTGGTCGCGCTGGTCGGTTCCGGTGGCTATGCGGAGAAGGCTGTCGCGCACGCGCCGTACGCCTGGGATGTACCCGAGGGTGTGACCGACGGTCAGGCGCTCGCCCTTGTTTTGCAGGGCACTACGGCTTGGCACCTGCTGAAGACCTCCACGCATCTGCGGCCGGGGGAGTCCGTGCTGGTGCACGCCGGAGCCGGTGGCGTCGGGTCCCTCGCCGTACAGCTCGCGAAGCTGTGGGGCGCCGGCCGGGTGATCGCGACCGCGTCCAGCGAGGAGAAGCGCAAGCAGGTGCTCGAGCTCAGCGCGGACGCCGCGATCGACGGTGAGCCGGAAGGGCTGAAGGACCGCATCCTCGAGGCGAACGGCGGCAAGCCGGTCGACATCGTGCTGGAGATGGTCGGCGGACCGACGTTCGACGAGTCCTTCGCGGCGCTCGCGCGGTTCGGCCGCCTGGTCACCTTCGGCGCCGCGTCCCGGCAGGCCGCGCAGCCGATCGACGCCAGCCGGTTGATGAAGGGCTCGAAGACCATCGCCGGCTTCTGGCTGGCCGACTGCTTCAAGGAGCCGGTGCTGCTCGGCGACCCGTTGGCCGAGTTGTTCGACCTGACCGCGAGCGGCAAGCTCCGCCCGATCGTCGGCGGCGAGTACGGGCTGTCCGACGCCGCCACCGCCCACGAAGACCTACGAGCCCGCCGCACCGTCGGCAAGCTCGTCCTCGACCCCACCCGCTGACCCCCAGGAGACAGAGATATGACGATCGCAGTAGAGAAGGTTCTGTACACCGCCAAGGCCACCGCGCAGGGCGGCCGGGACGGCAAGGTCGCGACCAACGACGGCAAGCTGGACGTCGTCGTCGCGCCGCCGGTCGAGATGGGCGGCAACGGCAAGGGCACCAACCCGGAGCAGCTGTTCGCGGCCGGCTACGCCGCCTGCTTCCACAGCGCGCTCAAGCTGGTGGCCCGGAAGGCCCGCCAGGACGCCGACGGCTCGACCGTCACCGCGGCGGTCGGCATCGGCCCGATCAACGGCGGCGCCGGCTACGGCCTGGAGGTCGTGCTCGAGGTCAGCCTGCCGGGTGTCGACCGCGCCGCCGCCGAGGCACTGGTCGCGAAGGCGCACGAGGTCTGCCCGTACTCCAACGCCACCCGCGGCAACATCAAGGTCGACCTCGAGGTCGCCTGAGGTCAGTCCATCCGGGCCAGAGCCTCTTTGAGGAGGCTCTCGGTCTGGGAGACCGGTGCGGCCGCGATGGTGAGGGCTTCCATGATCGCGACGTACTCGTCGACCTCTTCGAGCTTGTCCAGGTACAGGGCGCTGGCCGCGTGCTCGATGTAGACGATGTCCGGCAGGTCGCCCTCGGGGAACCGCAGGATGCTGAAGGCGCCACCGGCGCCCGGGTAGCCGAGGCTGCTGAACGGCATGATCTGCAGGGTGATGTTCGGCTGCTGCGCCCACGTCATCAGGTGCTCGATCTGGGCCCGCATGATGTCCTCGCCGCCGACCGGGCGGCGCAGCACGGACTCGTCGACGACCACCCAGAGCCGGGCCGGGTTGACCCGGTTGAGGATCTGCTGCCGGGCCACCCGCAGCGCGACCCGCTGCTCGATCTCCTCGGCCGGCAGGTACGCCTTGCCCATCTGGACCACGGCCCGCGCGTACTCCTCGGTCTGCAGCAGGCCCGGGACGAACATCACCTCGTAGGTCCGGATCAGCGTCGCCGCGACCTCCAGGCCGACGTAGTTGGTGAACCAGCTCGGCATCACGTCGCCGTACCGGGACCACCAGCCCGGGTTGTTGGCGGCCCGGGCCAGCTCCATCAGCCGGAAGCGTTCGTCCTCGTCCTGCATGCCGTAGAGCTCGAGCAGGTCGCTGACGTCGCGCTCCTTGAACCCGACCCGGCCGAGCTCCATCCGGCTGACCTTGGACTCGGAGGCGCGGATCTGCCAGCCCGCGTCGGCGCGGCTGATCCCGGCCTGCTCCCGCATCCGCCGCAGCTGTCCGCCCAGCATGATCCGGAGAGCGGTCGGTCCACCCTCGCCACCCGCCACCGTCACTTGGTCACCCAACCCAGCACCCGTCCACGCACCCATTTCAGCCCGCGATGCTACCGCCTGTCCACGGCAACAGGCAGTAACCCGTCCACAGACTTGCTTGGCGCACCTCCTACAGTGGCGGGCATGGAGAACGAGATCAGCGTGGTGGACGCCAAGGAGCGCAGCCGGTACGAGGCGGTCGACTCCGAGGGCAACCTGATGGGCTTCGTCGACTACAAGATGTACCCCGAGGTCATCACCTTCTTGCATGCCGAGACGATTCCCGAGTTCCGCGGTCGCGGCGTGGCCGGCCGGATCGCCACGAAGTCGCTGGAGGACGCCCGGGACGCGGGGCTGCGGGTGAAGCCGGCCTGCCCGTTCTACCAGGAGTTCCTCGCCGAGCACCCCGAGTACGAGGACCTGACGAAGCGGAAGTCCTCATGACCGTGCTCGGCAAGCTCGACTGGCGGCCTGCCGCCGAGGTGCCGGAGCTGCTGGCCGAGCCGGTCCGCGACGCGCTCGGCGCGATCCCGGGGTACGCCGCCGCGATCGATCCCGGCCTGGCGGACACGGCCGCCTTCTGCGCGGAGTACGACGTACCGATGGCCGCGTCGGCGAACTGCGTGATCGTGCACGGCAAGCGGGCCGGTGAGTCGACGTACGCCGCGGTGATGGTGCTCGCCACCCACCGGGCGGACGTGAACGGCGTGATCCGCAAGCACCTCGGGGTCCGGAAGATCTCGTTCGCCGCCCAGGACGACGCGGTCACCTCGACCAGGATGGAGTACGGCGGCATCACGCCGATCGGACTGCCCGCGGACTGGCCGGTCCTGGTCGACGAGGCGGTCGCGAACGCCGGACCGGTCGTGATCGGCAGCGGCGTCCGCGCGTCCAAGCTGCTCGTCGAAGGCGCCGACCTGGCCAAGCTCGCCACCGCCGAAGTGCTGCAACTCGCCGCGCCTGCTGACTGAGCGTTTGCAGTCACTCCTGGGGTACCCGCTCCGAGGGCCGAACAGGGCAGCTACCGGGGTAGGCCTCAGCCGAGCGCCCGGCGGAGGGCGGCCAGCTTGTCGGCCTCCATCCGCTGGGTGACGGCCGCGCCGCGGACCAGCGACGAGCCGTGGAAGGTGCCCGGGTAGTGGTGGAGCTCCGTGCTGACACCGGCCGCGAGCAGCCGTTGCGCGTAGATCAGGCCCTCGTCGCGGAGCGGGTCGAACTCGCAGGTCGACACGAACGCGGGCGGCAGGCCGGTGAGGTCCTCGGCCCGCGCCGGAGCGGCGTACTGCAGGCCAAGCTTCTCGGGGTCGCCGGACAGGTAGTACTTCCAGCTCAGTACGGACCGGCATCGGGCCGGCGCTGCCTGCGATTCGTGCGGCAGAGTCGTGGCGAGACGCCTGCACTGCGCTGCGGCTCACTTCACCCGAGGAGCCGGTCGTCACGACCGACGAGCTGGGCGGTCTGCTGGTCCTGGCCGAGCGACTGCGTGCCGAGGACATCGCAGCGTCGCCGGACGTGGCCGCTCTGGATCGGATCGCGGCCGAGCCGGGCGGAGACGATCTGCTGGCGATCCTCCGTGCGTACTGCTTCACCGACTCGGTCCGGAAGGCGGCCGCGCTGGTCTACCGCCACCACAGCACGGTGGCCTACCGCCTCGAGCACGCAGAGAGCCTGCTGGGCTTCGAGCTCGGCAATCCCAACGGGCGCTTCCGCCTCTACCTGGCCCTGGTGATGCGCGCACTAAGGTAGGCCGGGTGGGTTCGCTGCTTATTGCCGGTACGACGTCCGACGCGGGCAAGACGACCGTGGTGACCGGGCTGTGCCGGTGGCTGGCGCGTCAGGGTGTCCGGGTGGCGCCGTACAAGGCACAGAACATGTCGAACAACTCGATGGTCTGTGCGGACGGCGCCGAGATCGGCCGGGCGCAGTGGATCCAGGCCGTCGCCGCCGGTGCCGAGCCGGAGGCCGCGATGAACCCGGTGCTGCTCAAGCCGGGCAGCGATCGCCGCAGTCACGTCGTCCTGATGGGGGAGCCGTGGGGCGAGCTGAGCGCGCGTGGCTTCCTCACCGAGCGGGCCGAGCTGGCCAAGGCGGCGTTCGCGGCGTACGACGATTTGGCGTCCAGGTACGACGTGGTGATCAGCGAGGGCGCCGGCAGCCCGACGGAGATCAACCTGCGGCAGTCCGACTACGTGAACATGGGACTCGCGCAGCACATCAAGGCTCCGGTCGTCGTGGTCGGCGACATCGACCGCGGGGGAGTGTTCGCGTCGATGTTCGGGACCGTCGCCTTGCTGGACGCCGCTGATCAGGCGCTGCTCAGCGGGTTCCTGGTGAACAAGTTCCGCGGTGACGTGTCGCTGCTGCAGCCGGGGATCGACATGCTCACGACCGCGACCGGCCGGCCGACGTACGGCGTCCTGCCTTGGCTGCCCGAGCTGTGGCTGGACTCGGAGGACGCCCTCGACATCCCGGTACGGCGGAGCGCACCGGCCGACCTGCTCACGATCGCGGTGGTCCGGTTCCCGCGGATCAGCAACTTCACCGACCTGGACGCGCTCGCGGTCGAGCCGACGAACAGCGTGTTCTTCACGACCAGCCCGGCCGAGGTCCGGGACGCCGATCTGGTCGTGCTGCCGGGGTCGCGGGCGACCGTGGCAGACCTGCAGTGGCTGCGTGAGCACGGGCTGGCGGACGCGGTGGCGGCTCGGGTCGCGGCCGGGCGACCGGTGCTCGGGATCTGTGGTGGGTACCAGCTGCTGGGTGGTGCCATCTCGGATCCGCACGGTGTCGAGGGCGGCGGGGAGCACACCGGTCTGGGGCTGTTGCCCGTGGCAACTGTGTTCGCGGCCGAGAAGGTGCTGGCGCGGCCGGCGGCGACGGCGTACGAGATCCACCACGGCGTGGTGACCGTCGCGGGGGACGCCGACGGTTTTCCGGGCGGGTGCCGGGTCGGGAACACGTGGGGGACGATCTGGCACGGGCTGCTCGACGACGATGCGGCCCGGCACGCGTTCCTGACCGAGGTCGCCGGGCTGACCGGCAAGCCGGCGCCGGACGGGACCGTCTCCTTCGCCGGGCTGCGCGAGGCCCGGCTCGACCGATTGGCCGACGCCATCGACTCGCACGTCGACACGGCTGCGCTGATGAAGCTGATCGAGCACGGACCGAGCGCCGTACCCTTCGTCCCGCCGGGTGCGCCGGAAACTGTCTGAGGCCTCGGTTAGCGTGCTCTGTCATGAAGGCTGAGCTGCAGAAGTACCTCCAGGCCACCCGTGCGCTGATGCTCGCGAAGCTCGACGGTTTGAGCGAGTACGACCGCCGCCGCCCGCTGGTGCCGTCCGGGACGAACCTCCTCGGCCTGGTCAAGCACCTCACCGGGATCGAGTACGTCTACCTCGGCACGAGTGTCGGCCGCCCGCCGGAGAAGCCGCTGCCGTGGGAGGAGGACGGCTCGGTCTGGGAGGGCGCCGACATGTGGGCGCTCCCGTCCGAGAGCACGGAGTACCTCACCGACCTCTACCGGACCGCCTGTGCGCACAGCGACCGCAGCATCGCCGACCTCCCGCTCGACGCCCCGGCGGAGGTCCCACACTGGGCCGAGGGGAAGCGTAGTACGACGTTCGGCGCCCTGCTGGTCCGCGTCGTCGACGAGACCGCCCACCACGCCGGCCATGCCGACATCGTCCGCGAGTTGATCGACGGCCAGGGCGGCGCCGACGCCGACATGATGGACGAAGCTGCCTGGACCGACTTCTACACCAAGATCCAGCGCGCGGCCGAGACCTTCCGCTGACGCTCGAACCCGGTGCGGAACACTAGGCAGCGTGGATGACTTCGAGCGCCTGCGCGGACGGCTGTTCGGGATCGCCTACCGGATGATGGGTACGGCGGCCGACGCCGAGGAGATCGTCCAGGAGGCCTGGCTGCGCTGGCAGGGCGTCGACCAGGACGCGGTGAAGGACCCCGACGCCTACCTGGCGAAGATCGTCACCAACCTGTCGATCAAGCAGCTCACCTCGGCCCGGGTACGGCGTGAGACGTACGTGGGGGAGTGGTTGCCCGAACCGGTGCTCACCGGAGGACAGTTCGAGGAGCTCGGCCCGCTGGACGTGGTCGCCGAGCGCGAGTCGGTGTCGATGGCGCTGCTGGTCGTGCTCGAACGGCTCACTCCGGCCGAGCGGGCGGCGTACGTGCTGCGCGAAGCCTTCGCCTACAGCTATCGCGAGGTCGCCGAACTGATCGGCACGTCCGAGGCCAACGCCCGGCAACTGGTGTCCCGAGCGTCCAAGCGGGTGGCTGCCGAGCCGCGGCGCGAGCGCCGGGTCGACCGGGCCGAGTGGCGCCGGCTGGTCGAACGGTTCATCGCGGCCGCCCAGCAGGGAGAGCTGGCCGAGCTGGAGGCGCTGCTCGCCGAGGACGTGGTGTCGCGGGCCGACGGCGGCGGCAAGGTCTTCGCGGCGCGGAACGCGCTGATCGGCCGGGAGCGGGTCGCGCGCTACCTGGTCGGCGCCCTGGAGAAGTTCGGCGAGGGGCTCGAGGTCCGGTTCGGCGAGGCGAACGGGCAGCCGACGTTCCTTGCCGTCAGCCCCCGCGGCGTCGAGGCGGTCTGCTTCGTCGACTTCGGCGCCGGCGGGGTGACCGACCTCCGGTTCGTGATGAATCCGGACAAACTCACGTTCGCGGCCGCGCAACTGTCACGAATCGGTGGGCTGTCGGATCTTCATTGGTGACCGAAAGGACACCTCCATGACAACCCTCCTCGTCACCGGCGGCACCGGCTCCCTCGGCCGGCCCACCGTCGAACACCTTCGCGCGGCCGGTCACACGGTCCGGGTGCTCAGTCGCCGGACCGGGCCAGGCCTGGTCACCGGCGACCTGACCACCGGCAACGGCATCCGCGCGGCCGCCGACGGCGTCGACATGATCGTCCACCTCGCCACCGCGCAGGGAAAGAAGGACATCCAGCAGACCCGCAACCTGCTGGACGCCGCTCCGGCGTCGACGCACGTGCTGTACATGTCGATCGCCGGCATCGACCGGATCCCGCTGGCCTACTACCGGCACAAGCTCGAGGCCGAGCGGCTGGTCGAGTCCAGGGCGTCGTACACGATCCTGCGGGCGACCCAGTTCCACAACCTGCTCGACCGGGTCTTCAGCCTGAAGATGCCGGCCATCTTCGCGCCGGCCGCCGCGCTGCAGCCGATCGCCGTCTCCGACGTCGCCACCCGGCTGACCGAGCTCGTCGGCCGGCCGGTGATCGGCCGGGCGGCCGACATCGGTGGGCCGGAGACCCGGCCGGTGCCGGAGCTCGCCCGGGCCTGGAAGGCGGCGCGGGGATCTCGGCGGCCGGTAGTGCCGGTTCGCGCCCCGGGCAAGATGTTCCGGGCCTTCGTGGACGGCCACGCCAACGTTGCCGGCCCGCCGTACGGCACGATCACCTTCGACGACTACCTCGGCGGCAAGGAGTGAACCTCTACGTGCGGTCGGTCCTGGTGGTGTTCGCCGCGTTCGAACTCGTGCTGGGCGTGTGGATGACGTTTCTGCCGGCCAGCTTCTACGAGATGCCGACGGTCGACTGGACGCCGCCGTACAGCGAGCACCTGTTCCGCGACCTCGGGGGCGCGAAGCTCGGGCTTGCCATCGTGCTCACCGCGGCCGCCGTCAGCTTCGACTGGCTGCTGACCCGGGTCGCACTGCTGGCCTACCTGGCGTTCTCCGTGACGCACCTCGTCTTCCACCTCGGGCATCTCGAGGGCGATTCGCCGGGGTGGTCGGCCGTCCTGGTCGCCATCATCACGCTGAGCGTGCTGCTGCCGTTGACCGCCCTGATCAGCGCCCTGACCGGCACACGCAGGATGGCTTGACGACTGTGACAGTAGGACTGTCACAATAGGCGGCATGGGTCCACTCCACGGGGTCAAGGTCGTCGAGCTGGCCGGGATCGGTCCCGGGCCGTTCGCCTGCATGATGCTGGCCGAGCTCGGCGCCGACGTGCTGCGGATCGACCGCCCCGGCGGCGGTCTGTCCTTCGGCCCGCCCGAGCTCGACCTGGTCAACCGCGGTCGCCGCAGCGTGGCCCTGGACCTGAAGAACCCGGCGGCGATCGACGTCGTACGGCGCCTCGTCGCGCAGGCCGACGTACTCGTCGAAGGGTTCCGGCCCGGGGTCGCCGAGCGGCTCGGGCTCGGGCCCGACGACCTGCTCGCGATCAACCCGAAGCTCGTCTACGGACGGATGACCGGCTGGGGTCAGGATGGGCCGCTCGCGCAGACCGCCGGCCACGACATCGACTACATCGCGCTGTCAGGTGCGCTGCACCTGATCGGTCGCGCGGGCGGCCCGCCGCAGGTGCCGTCCAACGTGCTCGGCGACTTCGCCGGCGGCTCGCTGTACCTGGTCGTCGGCGTGCTCGCCGCGCTGCACGAGGCGCAGCAGAGCGGCCGTGGTCAGGTTGTGGACGCGTCGATCGTCGACGGTTCCGCGCACCTGACCACGATGATGCTCGGCGCCCTGGCCGCCGGGAGTTGGCGGCAGGAACGCGGCACGAACCTCCTCGACACCGGTGCGCCGTTCTACGACGTGTACGAGACCTCGGACGGCAAGCACCTGGCCGTGGGAGCGATCGAGCAGCCGTTCTACGACGAGCTGATCGCCAAGCTCGGCATCGCCGTACCGGACCGCAACGACCCGGCGAACTGGCCCGAGCTCCGCAAGGCGCTGACCGAGACCTTCCTCCAGCGCACCCAGGCCGAGTGGACGGCGGTCTTCGACGGCTCGGACGCCTGCGTCGCGCCGGTCCTCCCGCTGGCCGGCGAGCACCCCCACCTCGTTGCCCGAGGCACCTTTGTGGAGCGGGACGGCGTCCGCCAGGCCGCTCCGGCGCCCCGCTTCTCCCGTACGCCGACCAGCCTCGGGCGACCGCCCGCGCGGGCCGGCCACCACACCCGTGAGGCCCTGGCCGACTGGGGTGTCACCGACATCGACGACCTGCTGGACTCCGGCGCCGCCGTCCAGGACTGAGAGGAACCGCCCGTGGAACGTCAGCTGTTCGACGCCGATCACGACGCCTTCCGGGAGACCGCCCGGGCCTTCTGCGACAAGGAGATCGTGCCGCACCACGACTCCTGGGAAGAGGCCGGCATCGTCCCGCGCGAGCTCTGGACCGCGGCCGGCCACGCGGGGCTGCTGGGCTTCATGATGCCGGAGGAGTACGGCGGGGGCGGCGCCCGCGACTTCCGCTTCAACGCCGTGGTGATCGAGGAGCTGACCAGGGCCCGGGCGAGCGGGGTCGGGTTCGCGATCCACACCGACATCAACTCGGCGTACCTGCTGGACTACGCCAACGACGAGCAGAAGGCACGCTGGCTGCCCGGGTTCTGTTCCGGCGAGACGATCACCGCGATCGCGATGACCGAGCCCGGCGCCGGCAGCGACCTGCAAGGCATCCAGACCACGGCCCGTCGCGACGGCGACCACTACGTGCTGAACGGGCAGAAGACGTTCATCTCCAACGGCATCCTCGCCGACCTCGTCATCGTGGTGGCGAAGACCGACCCGGCGGCGGGTGCGCAGGGCATCTCGCTGCTGGTCGTCGAGCGTGGGATGCCCGGGTTCGACCGCGGCCGCAACCTGGACAAGATCGGGCTCAAGGCGCAGGACACCGCGGAGCTGTTCTTCGACAATGTCCGGGTCCCGGTCGCGAACCTGCTCGGCGAGGAGGGCAAGGGCTTCGTCTACCTGATGGAGAAGCTTCCTCAGGAGCGGCTCGCGATCGCGGTCGTCGCGGCCGCGGCGTGCGAGAACCTGCTCGCGCGGACGCTCGAGTACGTGAAGGAGCGGAAGGCCTTCGGCCGGCCGATCGGCTCGTTCCAGAACAGCCGCTTCGTGCTCGCCGAGCTGGCCACCGAGACCCAGATCGCCCGCGTCTTCGTCGACCGCTGCATCCAGGAGCTGACCGCCGGCACCTTGACCGTCGCCGAGGCCGCGATGGCCAAGTGGTGGACCACCGAGCTCCAGAAGAAGGTCGCCGACCGCTGCCTGCAGCTTTACGGCGGCTACGGCTTCATGACCGAGTACCCGATCGCCAAGGCCTACCTCGACACCCGCATCCAAACCATCTATGGCGGCACCACCGAAATCATGAAAGAAATCATCGGCCGCACGATGGGGATCTGAGACGCAGCAGGCCCGCCGCGGTGCCCGGGGCTGGCGCAGGGCGGCGGGATTCTGCGCCTGATGCCATCTGTCGTGCGGCGGGCGTCCGCACTTCGATCTCCCAGAACCGCGCGACCCCTCCGGCGTGCGGCACCGTCGGCCGCCGAGGTCTGGGCCGGCCTGCACAGGCTCGCTCAGAGTAACCCCCGGACCGACCAAGCGCCAGATCTGTCGCACTCCGTAAACATCAGGCTGAATGTGGCCGCGCCTGATCAGGCCTGGGACCCAGCGGGCGGTTCCTTACTCGTCTTCGGGGGTGTCCTCGGCCGATTCCGGGGCCGGCTTCGATTCCGGGTCCGGTTCGGGGTCCGGTGGTGGGCGGCGCACGGCCTCGCGCTTCCGCGTCGCGGGCTCGTGCAGCGGGCGGAGGGCGAACCATTCGCTCATCTGTGCTCGCCTCCCTGATGCAGCCCGCAGCACGCGAAGCCGCCAGGGTCCTGGGCGGCGACGAGAGCTAGCAGTCTATGCACCTCCGGCCGTGGATGGGCGCGAATCCGGCGTGGGCGTGATTGACTGCCCTCTAGGTGAAGAGGGGAGGTCGTCATGGGGATCGTTTCACCGGGGTTCGCCGGGCGGCGGCGGGGTGGATCCGAGGTTCCGCCGGGGCAGTACCTGACCGAGGACTTTCCGGTGCTGTCGGCCGGGCCGACGCCGCACATCCTGACCGAGCACTGGGAGTTCACGGTCACCACCGAGTCGGGGGAGACGTACCGGTGGGACTGGGCCGGGCTGCTCGGGATGCCGGCCGAGGAGATCACGAAGGACATCCACTGCGTGACCAGGTGGTCGAAGCTCGAGACGGCCTGGAAGGGCGTCTCGCTCGACACCCTGCTGGCCGACGTCGAGACCGGGGCCGACTTCGCGCTCGCGCACAGCTACGGCGGCTACACCACCAACCTGCCGCTGGAGGACCTGCTGGACGGCCAGGCCTGGATCGCCTACGAGTACGACGGTGAGCCGCTGGCCGCCGAGCACGGCGGACCGGCTCGGCTGCTCGTGCCGCACCTGTACTTCTGGAAGAGCGCCAAGTGGGTCCGCGGGCTGGTCCTGTCCGACACCGAGGATCTCGGCTTCTGGGAGACCGCCGGCTACCACGAGTACGGAGATCCATGGAAAGAACAGCGATACGCCGGCGACTGAGCTGGCAGGTGGCCACGGTCGCCGAGGTACGGCGGGAGACCGAGACGGCTCGCACGCTCGTGCTCGACGTACCGGACTGGCCTGGGCACCTGGCCGGGCAGCACCTCGACGTCCGGCTGACCGCACCGGACGGGTACCGGGCCTCCCGGTCCTACTCGATCGGGTCCGCGTGGGCCGGTGGCACGATCGAGCTGACCGTCGAGGTGGTGCCCGACGGCGAGGTCTCGCCGTACCTGGTCGACGTGGTGAAGGCGGGTGACCCGCTGGAGATCCGTGGACCGGTCGGTGGCTGGTTCGTCTGGAAGCCGGAGCAGGAAGGGCCGGTGCAGCTGATCGGCGGGGGATCCGGGATCGTCCCGCTGATGGCGATCCTGCGCGCCCACGCGGATGCAGGCAGTACGGCGCCCGTGCGCCTGATCTACTCGGTACGGCGTCCCACCTCGGTGATCTACGTGGACGACCTGAAGCGGCACGCCGCGGCGGACAACGTCCACGTCAGCCTCGTCTACACGCGGGAGGCGCCGGAGGGTGAGCCGCGGGTCGGGCGGATCGACGCCCAGGTGATCGAACGGCTCGCGTTCACGCCGGCCGAGAACCCGACAACCTACGTCTGCGGGCCGACGCCGTTCGTGGAGACGGCCGCGGACCTGCTGGTCGCGGCCGGCCACGACCCGGCCCGCGTGCGAACCGAACGTTTCGGACCGACAGGAGGCTCGTAGTGAGCGAGCGAAGCGAGTTCACCATCAGCACAGTCCGCTCGTGCCTCGTCGGCGCCCGCAGCGAAGCGAGGGACGACGATGAGTGAAGCCACCCATCTCGACGGCAACGCGGCTGCGGGCGCCATGAGCCAGCTCTTCGCCGTCGACATCACCGCCGCGATCGCCCGCTGCGCAGGCTGCGGCCAGACCGGCGTGTTCGCCGACACCCGCCTGTACGTCGACGCGCCCGGACTCGTCGCCCGCTGCACCGGCTGTGACGGCGTGCTGCTGCGCGTCGTGACCACCCCGACCGACACCTACCTGGATCTTCGCGGACTCACGTACCTCAAGGTGCCGAACGAGTGATCTGCCGTCGGGTCGTCGTCCACGGACGCGTCCAGGGCGTGTTCTTCCGGGACTCCTGCCGCCGGGAGGCCCGGTCGGCGGGAGTCGCCGGATGGGTCCGCAACCGGCCCGACGGCACCGTCGAGGCGCTGTTCGAGGGTCCCGAGGACGCCGTCCGGCGGATGGTCGACTGGGCCGGCCACGGACCGCCGTACGCCGCCGTCGACCACGTCGACGTGGTCGAGGAGCCGCCCAGCGGCCGAACCGGCTTCGACATCACCTTCTGAGAGACCCCGGGTCACCTGACCCGGCCTGGTGAACCTGCTGATGGAGTGCGTGCCGGTCGGGATCATTGCCCTCGGCATCGTGTGCGTGCTGCTGGTCGGCCAGATCGACCTGTCCGTCGGGTCGATCAGCGGGCTGCCGGGCTGGTCGAGTTCGCGCAGCTTCGGTTCGTCCCGGCGTGGTTGTCGTACGCGTTCGTGCTGCTCGCCGCGGGCCTGCTCTTCGCGGTCGGGTTCCTGCATGCGCGGAAGCGCCGTACCGCGAATCTGTCCGCTCGGTCGACTCGGTTCCTGCTGGTGCGCACTTGCGCTGGTGCTGCACTACTGCCTGACGTCCACGAAGTGGGGCAAGGCGGTCTACGCGATCGCCGCAGCCGTCATCGGCGGCACGTCACTCTTCGGCGGTCGAGGTACGGCATCGTCCTGCCGCTTCTTCGTCACCGGCGTCGTCCTGCTTCTGGCAGTGGGCGTCGACTCCCTGGCTCGCCGGTCCCGCACCACCCACGGCCGCGCCTGAGTTCAGCGCCGAGGTGGCTTGGTGCCGGTCCGCCGGATGGTGTCGCGTTGCGTCTCGCCTACGGCTCGTTCGTAGGCGAGGACAAGGCCCTGGATGGTCACCGGCTTGAACCGTTCGACCAGTTGCTGGATGTGCTCCGGCGGCCCGCCGGAGTCGCGGTAGTGCGGCCAGACCTTGGTGCGGAAGACCTCGGTCAGCTCCTCGGCGATCGCGCGGCCGTGCTCGGTGAAGATCCGGCCCGCCGCAAGCACCGCCTCTACCGGTAGGTCCAGGTCGAGGAGCTCGACCCCGAGACTCAGGTGCGCGGTCGCGACCTGGAACACGTCCTCGTCCGGCGTCGGCTCCACCACGCCGAGCGCGACCAGCATCTCGATGTCATCGTCGGTGAGGTCACGGCCGGTCCGCCGTACCAAGGTCGCCCGGTCGAGGGTCTCCGGGAGGTCGCGCATCCACGGGGTCAGCAGCGTCCGGTGCAGCGCGATGTCCTGCGGCGTCGCGTCGGCCGGGATCCGCTCCAGGTAGCCCTCGATCGCCGACAGCGTGAACCCGTGCGCCTGCAGTTCGCGCACCAGGTCGAGCCGCGCGATGTGCTCCGGCCCGTAGTACCCGACCCGCCCACGCCGGATCGGCGGCGGGATCAGCCCGCGCCCGGCGTAGAACCGCAACGTCCGTACCGTCATTCCGACCCGCGTCGACAACTCGTCGACGGTCAAGGTCGCTTCGTCCCCCGCGACTTCCGACATGGCGGAGATCATAACGACCCCTACTTGACCATCGTGACACCATAACTGTCACAATCAGGTGCATGACCAGTGAAGCGTTCCTGTACGACGCGATCCGCACGCCGCGTGGCAAGGGCAAACCGACCGGCGCGCTGTACGAGGTCAAGCCGATCCAGCTGATCACCGGCCTGCTGCACGAGTTGCGGAACCGGCATCCCGACCTCGACCCGGTCGCCATCGACGACGTGGTCCTCGGTGTGGTGACGCCGATCGGCGACCAGGGCATGGACATCGCCCGGACGGCGGTGCTCGCGGCCGGCTACCCGGAGACGACCGGCGGCGTCCAGCTCAACCGCTTCTGCGCGTCCGGCCTGGAGGCAGTCAATCAAGCGGCTCAACGAGTGCGCTCCGGCTGGGAGGACTTCATCCTGGCCGGCGGGGTCGAGTCGATGTCGCGGGTGCCGATGGCCTCCGACGGCGGCGCCTGGGCGATGGACCCGGAGACCGCGCTGCAGACGAACTTCATCCCGCAGGGCATCAGCGCCGACCTGATCGCGACCCTGGACGGCTTCTCCCGCACCGACGTCGACGCGTACGCCGCCGAGTCGCACGCGCGCGCCGCCAAGGCCTGGGCCAACGGCTACTTCGCCCGCTCGGTGGTCCCGGTGAGCGACCGCAACGGCCTGCAGATCCTCGACCATGACCAACTGGTCCGCCCTGGTACGACGGTCGAGACGCTGGCCGGCCTGCGACCGTCGTTCGCGGCGATCGGGGAGCACGGCGGGTTCGACGCGGTGGCGCTGGAGAAGTACCTGACGGTGGAGCGCATCGAGCACGTCCACCACGCGGGCAACTCGTCCGGCATCGTGGACGGTGCCGCCCTGGTTGCCATCGGCAATGAGAAGGCGGGGGAGGCGCTCGGGCAGGCGCCGCGCGGCCGGGTCGTGGCGACCGGGGTCAGCGGGGCCGACCCGACCATCATGCTGACCGGACCGGCGCCGGCCGCCCGGAAGGCGCTGGCCAAGGCGGGTCTCGAGGTGAGCGACATCGACCTGTTCGAGATGAACGAGGCGTTCGCGGCCGCCGTACTGCACTTCATGCGGGATCTCGGCGTACCGCACGAGAAGGTGAACGTGAACGGCGGCGCGATCGCGCTCGGCCACCCGCTCGGCGCCACCGGCGCGATGCTGGTCGGAACCCTGCTGGACGAGCTGGAGCGGCGTGAGCTCCGGTACGGCCTGGCCACCCTGTGCGTCGGCGGCGGCATGGGCGTCGCAACCATCATCGAGAGGCTGGCGGCATGATCTCCTGGAACAACGCCGAAGGTGTCGTCACGCTGACGATCGACGACCCGTCGGCCTCGGCGAACACGATGAACGAGGCCTACGTCGCGGCGATGGGTGCGACCGTCGACCGGCTCCGGGGTGAGAAGGACACGCTCAAGGGCGTCGTGATCACCAGCGCCAAGTCGACGTTCTTCGCCGGCGGCAACCTGCAGATGCTGGCGAAGATCCAGCCCTCGCAGGCGGCCGAGGTCTTCGAGGCCATCGAAGAAGTGAAGCGCCAGCTCCGGTCGCTGGAGACCCTCGGCGTCCCGGTCGTCGCCGCGATCAACGGCAGCGCGCTCGGCGGCGGGCTGGAGATCGCGCTCGCCTGCCACCACCGCATCGTTGCCGACGACAACCGGATCGAGCTCGGCGTCCCCGAGGTGACGCTCGGACTGCTCCCGGGCGGTGGCGGCGTGACCCGTACCGTCCGGATGCTCGGCCTGCAGGACGCGCTGATGAAGGTCCTGCTCCAGGGCCGGCGGATGAAGCCCGCCCACGCCCTCGAGGTCGGGATCGTCGACGAGGTCGTCCCCGCCGACGACCTGCTCGAGGCGGCATACCGGTGGATCGCGTCGTACGACGGGGACGCCAAGCAACCCTGGGATCGCGACGGCTACAAGATCCCCGGCGGCACACCGGCCTCGCCGAAGCTGGCCGCGTTCCTGCCGGCCTTCCCGGCGAACCTGCGCAAGGAGCTGAAGGGCGCGCCGTACCCGGCGCCGCGCGCGATCCTGAGCGCCGCGGTCGAGGGCAGCCAGGTCGACTTCGACACCGCCTCGCGGATCGAGTCCCGGTACTTCGTCTCGCTCGCGACCGGGCAGATCGCGAAGAACATGATCCAGGCGTTCTTCTTCGACCTGCAGTCGATCAACGCCGGCGCCTCACGGCCGGACGGCGTGCCGAAGTACTCGACCCGCAAGGTCGGGGTGCTCGGCGCGGGCATGATGGGCGCCGGGATCGCGTACGTGTGCGCGAACGCCGGCATCGAAGTGATCCTGAAGGACGTCTCGCTCGAGGCGGCCGCGCGTGGGAAGGAGTACTCCGAGAAGCTGCTCGCCAAGCAGGTCCAGAAGGGCCGGAAGACGGCGGGCGAGGTGGAGGAGTTCCTGAGCCTGATCACGCCGACCGCGGACCCGAACGACCTGGCCGGGTGTGACCTGGTGATCGAGGCGGTGTTCGAGAGCGAGGAGCTCAAGCAGAAGGTCTTCGCCGAGATCGCCGGCGTGGTCGAGCCGGACGCGTTGCTGTGCTCGAACACCTCGACGCTGCCGATCACCTCGCTGGCCGGCGGCATCGACCGGCCGGGCGACTTCATCGGCATGCACTTCTTCTCGCCGGTCGACCGGATGCCGCTGGTCGAGCTGATCGTGGGGGAGAAGACCTCGGACCGGGCCGTCGCCAAGGCCTACGACGTGGTCCGGCAGATCAAGAAGACGCCGATCGTGGTCAACGACAGCCGGGGCTTCTTCACCTCGCGGGTGTTCGGCACCCTGGTGATGGAGGGCGCCGCGATGGTTGCCGAAGGCGTCGACCCGGTGACGATCGAGCGGGCCGCCACCCAGATGGGCTTCCCGGCGCCGCCGCTGGCGATGCTGGACGAGGTCACGCTGACGCTGCCGCAGAAGATCCGGGACGCGGCGCTCGCGGCCGGGGACAGCGCCGGCGCGTTCGACGACCACCCGGGGATGGCCGTGACGGACCGGCTGGTCAACGAGTTCGACCGCCGCGGGAAGGCGGCCGGCGCCGGGTTCTACGACTACCCGGCCGACGGGCCGAAGCGGTTGTGGCGGGGTCTGTGGGAGCACTTCGACCGGGCGAAGGACGCCGTACCGCTGGTCGATCTGCAGGAGCGGATGACGTTCGCGATGTCGCTGGAGACGGTCAAGTGCCTCGACGAGGGAGTGTTGCGCTCCGTCGCCGACGCCAACATCGGCTCGATCTTCGGCATCGGGTTCCCGCCGCTGCACGGTGGCGCGCTGCAGTACGTCAACGCGTACGGACTGCCGGCCTTCGTCGAGCGGTCCCGCCAGCTCGCGGCGTCGTACGGCGATCGCTTCGAGCCGCCGGCGCTGCTGGTCCGCAAGGCCGAGGCGGGCGAGACCTTCCGCTGATTCCCAACAAACTCGAACAAAGAAGAGCGCGTCCGGTCTTGCGCCGGACGCGCTTTTGAGCGATGGTGCTGGCACTTCTCCAACGATTCACCTGACCATAGAGCGACTTGGCCGGTCCGGGTTTCCGTACCCGAACCGTCATCTGCCGAGCTCTGTTGCAATGGGTCGGCGGAGTTGTAGCGTGTGCGAAACCGGAGATGCTTAACGCCGTTAAGTAACTCTGCAGCTCTCCTGGAAGGTGGTTTGTGCATGCCTGCTCATGTTCCGAACGCCGGTCTGACCCGGCGGGACCTGCTCAAGCGGACCGGCGGCCTGGCCGCGCTGGCCGCGTTCGCGGCCGCGTGCGGGAGCAATACCGGCAGGCCGTCCGGCGGCGGGGGAGACGCCGGCGGAGCCAAGGTCACGCTGTCGCAGTGGTACCACCAGTACGGCGAGACCGGCACGAAGGAAGCGGCGCTGAAGTACGCCAAGGCGTACACCGACGCGAACGTCGCGGTGCAGTGGACTCCGGGTGACTACGGCAGCAAGCTGTCGTCCGGCCTGCTGTCCAACAAGGGACCGGACGTCTTCGAGAGCCAGCTGAACATCGGCATGGTGAAGAGCAACCAGGTGGTGCCGCTGGACGACATCATCGCCGACGTCAAGGACGACTTCCAGCCGGGCGACCTGGCCACGAACACCGTCGACGGCAAGGTCTACGGCATCCGGATGATCGTCGACCCGCAGGTCATCTACTACCGCAAGAGCCTGCTGGACAAGGCCGGGATCA
This sequence comes from Kribbella sp. NPDC002412, assembly GCF_053592935.1. Taxonomy (NCBI): domain Bacteria; kingdom Bacillati; phylum Actinomycetota; class Actinomycetes; order Propionibacteriales; family Kribbellaceae; genus Kribbella; species Kribbella sp. NPDC002412. The sequence continues at coordinate 40,281 of NZ_JBSFBL010000048.1, read as the reverse complement.
AGCCGCCGGAGACCGTCGACGACCTGATCGCCGCGGCCAAGGAACTCACCACGAACAAGATGAAGGGCATCTTCGTCGGCAACGACGGCGGTCTCGCGATGGGCGGGCCGGCGCTCTGGTCGTCCGGTGGCGACCGCCTGACCGAGGACCACAAGCCCGGGTTCACCGACGCCCGCGCGGCGCAGGCCTTCGGAAAGCTGCACCAGCTGTACGCCGACAAGAGCGTGCTGCTCGGTGCCCCGACGGACTGGTGGGACCCGGGGGCGATCAACCAGGGCCTGGTCGCGATGCAGTGGATCGGCATGTGGGCAGTGCCGGGGATGCAGAAGGCGCTCGGGGACGACCTCGGGGTGATCCCGTTCCCGAAGCTCGACGCCCAAGGGCAGCCGGCCGTGTACTCCGGCGGCTGGACGCAGTTCGTCTCGGCGAAGAGCCCGAACATCGACGCCGCGAAGAAGTACGTCAAGTGGCTGTGGATCGACAAGGAGGACTTCCAGGAGGACTGGTCCCTCAACTACGGCTTCCACATCCCGCCGCGTAAGAGCCTCGCCGCCAAGGCCTCCAAGCTGCAGAGCGGCGTCGCGGCCGAGACGGTCAAGCTCACCCAGGACCACGGCCACACCGACGACCCGGCCTGGACGCCGAAGATGAACACGGCGTTCAACGACATGCTCACCAACATCATCCGGAAGGGAGCCGACCCCGCCGCCGAGATCGCCAAAGCCGAGAAGACCGTCAACACCGAGCTGACGCGGCTGTTCGGATGACCAGTACCGCTCCCGCGAAGACGGTTCGCCCCGCTGCCACTGGTGAGCAGCGGGGCCGTCGGCGGAAACAGGGGATCGCAGGCAACACCCGCTGGTTCTGGGTGTTCGTGGGGCCGTTCTTCCTCGGCCTGCTCGTCTTCTCCTACCTGCCGATCATCTGGAGCCTGGTCCTCAGCTTCTTCGAGGCCTACAACACGGTCACGCCGTCCAAGTTCGTCGGGCTGCAGAACTACGTCGACATGCTGACCGACCAGGCCTTCCTGTCCAGCCTGGGCACGTTCACCGTGTTCGCGGTGTTCATCGTGCCGCTGACGTTCGTGCTGTCGCTCGGGCTCGCGCTGCTGGTCAACCAGGTGAAGGTGGCCCGGGCGTTCTTCCGGTCGGTGTTCTTCCTGCCGACCGCGTGCTCGTACGTGGTGGCGTCGCTGATCTGGCGGCTGTCGATCTTCAACGGCGTCCGGTTCGGGCTCGCGAACACCGTGCTCGGCTGGTTCGGCATCGAGAACATCGCCTGGCTGTCCACGGTCGACCCGCCGTGGTACTGGATCCCGCTCATCACCGTCCGGCTCTGGCTGCAGCTCGGGTTCTACATGATCCTGTTCATCGCCGGGCTGCAGCGGATCTCGCCGACGCTCTACGAGGCGGCGTACGTCGACGGCGCCCGGCCCGGGTGGCAGGTCTTCCGATACATCACGTTGCCGCAGCTGCGGACGACGTCGGTCGCCGTACTGATCCTGAACCTGATCGCGGCGTACCAGGCGTTCGACGAGTTCTACAACCTGGTCGGCAACGTGAACTTCGCCCGGCCGCCGCTGGTCTACCTCTACGGCATCTCGCTCGGGTCCATCCAGGACCTCGGCCACGGCTCGGCCGGCGCGCTGATCCTGGCGGTGATCATCATGCTCGTCACGCTGCTGCAGAACAGGATCTTCGGATTCGGGAAGGCGAGTGACTGATGGCCGTCACCGAGCGTACGACGGGAACCCCGCAGCCGATCGGCTTCAGCCGTAGCACCGCCGGCCGGGTCGGGCTGGCGCTACGGTGGGTGGCGCTGGTCGTGGCGGTGGTGCTGTTCCTGCTGCCGTTCTACCTGATCCTGCGCAACGCGCTGGCCACCGAGGCCGACATCACCGCGCCGGACTGGACGCTGTTCCCACGTGAGCTGCAGTGGGGCAACATCAGCGAGCTGTTCAACGACACCGAGGTGCCGATGGCGCGCTCGCTGTACAACTCGGCCGTCGTCGGCATCGTGGGCACGGCCGGACAGTTGCTGCTGGCATCGATGGCCGGCTATGGCCTGGCCCGGATTCCGTACCGGCACGCCGACAAGGTCTTCTACGCGATCGTCGCCACGCTGATGATCCCGGCCGCGGTCACGTTCATCCCGAGCTTCATCGTGGTGTCGTCACTCGGCTGGGTCAGCTCACTGCGCGGGCTGATCATCCCGACGCTGTTCAGCGGGTTCGCCGCGTTCCTGTTCCGGCAGTACTTCCTGAACTTCCCGCGGGAGCTCGAGGAGGCGGCGCGGGTGGACGGTGCCGGGCACTTCGGGGTGTTCTGGCGGATCGTCGTACCGAACTCTCTGCCGTTCTTCGCGGCGTTGGCCGCGATCACGTTCATCGGCAACTGGAACTCGTTCCTCTGGCCGCTCGTGATCGGCCAGGACTCGTCCTCGTGGACCGTCCAGGTAGCCATGTCCACCTTCGTCACTGCACAAACCATCAACATCCACGAGCTGTTCATGGCTGCGGCGGTGTCCATCCTTCCGTTGGTTCTGATCTTCCTGTTCCTTCAGCGCTACCTGATCCAGGGAGTGACGCAGTCCGGCCTGAAGGACTGAACGGACACCGCTTCGGCGAACAACTGCACAGACGGCAACAACGGACACCGCTGCGCGGCGGCTGTCCCGTTTGCCGACTTCGTCGGCGCTGCTCGTGACCACGCCTCGGCGTCTTCGGCGGACAACTGAGACTCCGGCGGGGAGTCCACCAGGCTCCCCGCCGGTCGCCCCACCAACGCCCGCCGGTCGGACGCCGCTGCGCGGCGGCTGTCTTGCTAGCCGGCTCTGCCCGCGCCGCGGATCGTGAACGCACCCGGCGTACGCCGGCGAACAGCTGCATAGACGGCAACCCCGGCGGCGAAGGACGCCGCCGAGCTCGTCGCGAGTCAGTTCGAGACGTTGTGGGGGAGCGCCCGTGCGCTGCCGCTCGCATCAGCGGACCGCGGCGAGTAGGTCTCACCTGGGCGGGATGAGGTGGGGGTGGGGTTGGTTCGGGAGGGTGGTGGGGGAGGTTCGGATGGCGGCTTTGACGGTGTGGAAGTTTGGGACTTGGGATGGGGCCAATCAGGCGATCGGTACGTTGGAGTCGTTGGCCAAGCAGGGGTTGATCAAGGTGCATGATGCTGCGTCGGTGTCGTGGCAGCCGGAGGCGAGGCGGCCGCGGACTCGGCAGGTGCGGAATCTGACCGGGGTCGGTGCGATCGGCGGCATGTTCTGGGGGATGTTGTTCGGGATGATCTTCCTGATGCCGTTCGCCGGTGCTGCGATCGGGGCCGCGTCGGGTGCGCTCGCCGGATCGCTGGTCGACGTGGGGATCAGCGACGACTTCATCAAGTCGGTCCGTGACCAGGTCACACCCGGTACGTCGGCCCTGTTCCTGCTGTCGAGCGACGCCGTACAGGACAAGATCAGAGCCACCTTCGCCGCCACCGGCCTCCAGATGCCCCAACTCATCCAGTCGAACCTCACGACCGAGCAGGAGGCCGCGCTCCGCGAAATGTTCGGCGGCTAGCTTCGCAGACCAGCTCCGGCCGGCGGTGGATCAGGTCTCGCGCCAGGTTTCGGCGAAGGCCAGCGCGGCGGAGCTTCCGAACCAGCCTTCCGGCTGGTGGATCTCGCCGCGGGCCGCGACGCCGTTGACGCGAACGTCGGCTGCGGCGCACGGGCAGGCGACGGCGCAGGTCTCGAAGCCGGTGAGTTGCGTCCTCACCTCGAAGCAATCGAGTACGTCGCGCCACTCGAGCTCGATCGTGGTCGTGGCGGCGACGCAGGTGATGCGGTGGAACCGGTCGCCGCCGGAGACCTCGACGAACCGGGCCGGCACCGGCGGACCGGACTCGATCCCGCGTCCGCGGATCAGGTCGTAGTCGCGAGAGAAGTGCTCCCAGACGTACCCGGCCAGCTCCGGGTTGTCGGCGTACATGCCGACCGGCGCATCGGATCCGAGTCCCGAGCCGGCCGGATCGGTCCAGATCAACAGCGCCCGTCCCGCCCCGACAGGTGAGTACCGCGCTGTCCACATGCTCACCAGTACGACGATGTCGTCGCTGCCAGGGCGATACAGAATGATCATCGGATTCTCACCGGCGATCTTGATACCGCGCCGAATGATGGGCTCGACCATCCTCGAATGTTCCCACGAGTCGGCGAGATGCAGTCGCCAGATCGGCGCGCGCAACGGATCGGGGGACGGGCAGCAGCATGCCCAGAAGTTCCGGAACCGGGGTGGGAAGTTCCGGAACCGGGAGAGGGGTGTGGGAAGGGGGTTGGGTGCGTATTGTCGCGGCTGCGAGTAAGCGCTTGCCGGGACGAGGAGGGTTTGTGAGGCGGACTCTTGGGGTGGCGGTTGTGGTGGCGGCGTTGGTTGGTGGGGTGATGAACGCCGGGCCGGCCGCCGCGGACAGGGCTGGGCGTGGTGCCGTGGTCGGCGGGACCTATTCGAGTGGGCCGGACCAGTCTTGGCGTGCGCTGCCGACGACGTACGTCGGGAATGACGACGGCACAGCGACGGACGCCACGGTGGTGATCGATCCGAGTGCTGAGCGGCAGCAGTACTCCGGTGTCGGGTTCTCGCTCGACGAGACCAGTGTGTCGAACCTCTGGAAGCTGACGCCGGCCGAGCGGGAGCGGGCGATTCGGCTGCTGGTCGATTCGAAGACCGGCGCGGGGCTGGACCGGTTCCGGCTGACGATCGGGAGCCCGGACCTGATCGAGCACCTGCCGTTCTGGTCGTACGACGAGCTTCCCGCGGGCGTCACCGAGGACTTCGGGCTGAAGTACTTCTCGATCCAGCGCGACCTCGACACCCACATCGTCGAGACGGCCCAGCTGATCAAGCGGTACAACCCGCGCGCGACGTTCTTCGCGTCGGCGTGGAGCGCCCCGGCGTGGATGAAGACGAACAACCGGTTCACCGGCGAGGTCGCGTTGAATCCCGGCAGCACCACGTCGTACCACCAGGTCGGCAAGCTGCGCGACGACTGCATCGACGTGTTCGCCCGGTACTACGTGAAGTACCTGCAGGCCTACGCCAAGCACGGGATCAAGGTCGACGCCCTGACCCTGCTGAACGAGCCGGGCATCGACGTGGTCTACCCGGCGATGGACATCAGCATCCCGCAGCAGCAGAAGCTCGCGGTCGCGATCAAGCGTGAGGTACGGCGGGCCGGCCTCGACACCGACCTGTACGTGCACGACTTCAACTTCTGGGACTGGCGCGACCCCAACAGCACCGAGACGAAGAACTACCACCGCATCTTCGAAGACCCGGCGACTCGCCGCGCCGCTGACGGGATCGCGTTCCACCCGTACTGGGGTGACCCCGCCGTGATGCGGGACGCGTACGAGGAGTTCGGCAAGCCGGTCCACATGACCGAGACGAGCGACCTGTCGCCCGCGACGATCCTGAACTACTTCCGGCTCGACGCGTCGTCGTACGTGATGTGGGCGCAGGCGACCGACCAGGACGGCGGCACGCTGCACTGGACGCCGTTGCGCGACAACAACGTCGACTGGGCGGAGGTCGGGCGTACGACGAAGTGGCCGAATCGGCTGGTCAAGGTCGACACCACGACGCGGACGTTCAGCGTCCGCAACGAGCTGTACGCGATGGGGCAGTTTGCGAGGTACCTCGGTCCGGAGCACACGCGGGTCGAGTCGAGCGCGACCGCCAACGGGATCAGCAACGTGGTGTTCAAGGATCGGCATGACGACTTCGTAGCGATCGTGGGGAACGCCAACACAACGCCCAGCAAGGTGCGCGTGGTGCTGGCCGGGAAGTCGTTCCAGGTAACGGTGCCGGCGTCGTCGTACGCGACGTACCGCTGGCGTGGCGATGTGCCGTCGTCGCACCACAACTCGGCTCCGGTACTGCGTGATGTGCCGGACGTCGTGGCTGATCAGTACGCCGCTACCGAGGTGCAGTTGTCGGCGTCGGATCGGGACCGGGATCGGCTCGCGTACTACGCGGTCGACCTGCCGGCTGGGGTCAGCGTCGGCGCGCGTAGTGGGCTCGTCAGCATCCGGCCGACTGTTGCCGGGTCGCTGAATCTGAAGTTCCGGGTCACTGACGGCGCGGTGTACGACGAGGTGACGGTCGCGGTGACTGTCCGGCCGCGGGGTACGCCGGTGGGGGAGAAGGCGGAGGCGGAGTCGTACGTCGCTCAGCACGGGTGGACCGAGGGCGGCGCGAACTTCATCGAGAGCAATCCGGCGGCGAGCGGCGGCAAGAACGTCGGCTGGACCGCGGCCGGCAACTGGCTGCAGTACCGCCTCGACATCACCAACGCCGGCACCTACGACCTGGAACTCCGCGTAGCCAACGGCACCGGCGCCCCGGCTCCTGACGCAATCTCAATCCGCGACGGTTCCGGCGCCGTACTCGCAAAGCTCTCGGTCCCCGACACCGGCGGGTGGTCCACTTACCAATCCATCCACACCCAACTCACTCTCCCAGCAGGAGACCAACTCCTGACGGTCCACTGCGAGACCGGCGGCTTCAACCTCGACTACCTCCGCCTGACGTAGCGGGCGGGCCAATCGGACACCGCTGGGCGGCGGCTGTCTTATCGGCCGCCTTCGCCGGGGCCGCCGGCCGTCACCCGGGTCGGCGCCGTCCGGCGAGCACCTGTGAACACGTGAGGGACCGGATAGCGGTCTGACCCGGCGTCCGCCCGGTCGCGCCCATCGTTAGGGGGTTGCGTCGACGACGGCCTTCCAGTCGTTGGGGTCGTGGGGGATTGAGATGTGTTCGTGGGTGATGAGCCAGCGGTTGTCGAGGTGGCGTAGGCAGACGGTTGAGTGGACCCAGACGGCGAGTTCTAGGCCGTTTCGGCGGGTGCCGCTGTCCAGGTGGAGCATGTGGGCGAACGCCACGTCCCCGCTCACCGCCACGCGTTGGTCCTGGGTCTCCAGGCCGATCGGGCCGGCGTACTCGTCGAACCAGCGGACGAAGTTCCGCCGTACCTCATCCGTGCCGATGAACTGCAGCGGCGCGATCACGTCGTAGTAGACGATGTCGTCGGCGTACAGCGACATCAGCGCGTCGATGTCCTTCGCCCGGCAGGCCTCGACCCGCCGCTCCAGCAGTTCATCGATTGCCACGTCATAGCTCGTCTGTGTCATACCGGTACGACGAAGCGGCCGGCCGAACTGTGAGGCTAGCTGGACGCACTCGCGTACGACCGAATCCCGTGCCGCCAGAACAGCCGCACGAGTACGACGGCCACGAGAGCCAGCCCGACTCCGCCCGCGACCGGCGTCCACCCGATCCCACCGGCCAGCGCCTGGACCGGGAACGTTGTCGCGAACGCCACCGGAAACGCGAACGTGAGGAACGCGCGCACCGCGGTCGGGAAGAACACCAGCGGATAGCGCCCCGCCTCGACCAGGTTGAGGAAGATGAACCCGATCGGGCTCACCGACTGCAACCAGAACGCGAGGAACGACATCGCACTCCACACGCAGACGAGCAGCACCAAACCGGCCGCCGCGAGGACGAGCGCCTGCAGGATGTCCAACGCGTTCGGCGCGGCGTCGGCCTGCACCAGGCCGACCACCAGCACCACGATGCCGCTGGCAACATTGCTCAGCTCCGCGACGTTGATCCACCGCAGCGTCAGGTAGAACTGGCTCGACACCGGCCGCAGCAGCACGCCGTCGAGCTCGCCCTCGGTGATGTACGACGTCATCCGGTTCAGATTCGGGGCAACGAATGTGGCCAGCAGCCCGGTCGCGATCTGATACATCCCGACCAGCGCGATGACCTCTGCCCGCGACCAGCCTTGCACCTCGTCGGTGTACCCGAACAGCAACAGGATCGGCACGGTCCCGAGCCCGAGCTGGACCAACCCGACCAGCAGCGTGGTGAGGAAATGCGCCCGGTAGTGCGTCTCGCGGACGACGGCCTGCGCAAGGAACCGGCGCCACAGCCTGATGTGCCGCCACTGCACATGCAGCCAGCTGCGATCCAGCGGTTGCCGTTCATCCGCTTGTGTACGAAGGTCGCTCATGCGCCCACCGCCGAGTACGCGCGGATCCCGACCGACCAGACGAGTCGAGCGAGTACGCCGAACACGACGACGTACCCGAACTGAAGCGTCAGCCCCACCAGGAGTTCCGGACCGGACAACGAGCCCGCGACGATCTCCACCGGGAACGACACCGTGAACCGGAACGGCTGATGGTCGATGAACCCCCGCGACCAGTCCGGCATCAGGGCCAGCGGTACGACGGAGCCGGACAGCACCCCCGCGATGATCACCCGGGCCTGCGCGAGCGCGGTCACGTCGTCCATCCAGAACGCGAGCGACGCGATCAGGATGTCGATGGTGAACACCAGGATCGCGCCGAGCACCAGGCTGACCGCGAACAAGGCCCAGTGCCCCGGGCCGGCCGGGATGCTCATCGAGTCGCGGAAGATCCACCACAGCACGCCGATCATCGGGACCAGCGCGATCACCTTCAGGAACTTCTCCGACAGGTTGTTCGCGACGAACCCGACCAGCAACGACGCCGGCCGCACCATCCAGCTGGACAGCTTGCCGAGCCGGATGTCGTTGGCGAGGAAGCCGGTCATCCACGACGAGGTCGCCATCGTGACGAAGCTCAGCAGCACGAAGTACGTCGTGAGGTAGCGCTCGTCGACCGGAAGCCGGGCCCCGGTCGCGATCGCCGTACGCCAGATCAGCAACGAGATGATCGGCACGCAGATGTTGGCCGCCATGAAGATGATCCAGGCGCCCCGGTAGATCGACTGCTGTGCGATCTCGGCCGCGGTCATCCGGCGCAGCACCCGGAGGTTGCGGACCAGCGCGCTCACGACGGGTCCGCCAGCGTGCTGCGGCGCAGGAACAGGTCGCGCATGATCTCCTCGATGTCGGCGTCCGCGACGTCGAGGTCGACCAGCGGACCGATCCGCGTGAGCCGTTCGAGGACCTGCCCGGCGCGCTCCCGATCGACCTCGAGCTTGACGACCAGGCCGGAGCTCTCGACTGCGGTGACACCTTCCAGCGTCGCCAGCGGGCCGGCGTCGACCTCGTTCGCGTACGTCGCCTGGACGAGCTTGCGCGGTCGCGCCGTACGCACGAGATCGTCGAGGCCGCCGTCGTACTGCAGGCGCCCGTGGTCGATGATCATCACCCGCGAGCAGAGCGCCTCGATGTCGTCCATGTCGTGGCTGGTGACGAGGATCGTCGTACCGCGAACCCGGTTCAGGTCCTCGAGGAACGTCCGGACCCGCGCCTTGGCGACCACGTCCAGGCCGATCGTCGGCTCGTCCAGGAACAGGATCTCCGGCCCGTGGACGAGGGCAGCCAGCAGTTCGAGCTTCATCCGCTCACCGAGGGAGGTCTTGCGGACCTGCACGTTCAGCAGGTCCTGGACCTCGAGCAGTTCGGCGAGCTCGGCGACGTTCCGCTCGAACTCCGCCGCCGGCAGTCCGTACATGTCCTTGTGCAGCAGCAGGCTCTCCATGGCCGGCACGTCCCACCACAGCATCGTCTTCTGCCCCATGACGAGCGCGATCCGCCGCAGGTAGTCGTACTTGCGATCCGACGGCGTGCACCCGAGCACCTGCAACTCACCGGACGTCGTGTAGAGCAACCCCGACAACATCTTCAGCGTCGTCGTCTTCCCCGCCCCGTTGGGCCCGAGCAGCCCGACTACCTCACCCCGGTCAATGCTGAACGACACCGCATCGACCGCAAGCCGCGTCTCGTACTTCCGCCGGACCAGGCTCCTGACCGCCCCACCAAGCCCCGCCGCCTGCTTGTGAAACGTGTACGTCTTGGTGAGATCGCGCGCCGCGATCACCGGTTGCTGAGCAATCACGATTGGTGCACCGCTTTCGAGAGTCGGTTGACCGCCGGACCGGGCAGCGTCACCGCGCACAGCGCGGGAGTCACCCGAACCCGCCAGGCTGGATCGGCCGGACGACCTCCCGGCCCGTCCCGGCTACGCGACCCTCGACAGCACCAGCCGACGAAAAATCAACCGTGCCCACTAGCCCAACGACTCACAGGCGCCTCCGCTCCCTCGACGTGCGGCCACCACTGAGAACGTATGGCACCTCGGAAATCGCTGTCCACCCCATTTCACCGGCCGCTGGGAAAGCCCACGCACCGCTACGCCCGGGCTCCCACCCACCCAGCCTTCCCTGCGGGCTGTCGCCCGCGACCTGCCGGACTCATTCGTCGCCTGCGATCAACAGCCACGTGGTCGCGACACCAGGCGATCCGTCAGGCCGATGGTGTGCTCCTGACCCGGGTCACCAGACTGAGCATCGAACGGGGAGCCGCCTCGGGTGAGGCGACTCCCCATCACATGATGAATGGAGCGGATGGCTTCGATCCGGGTCCGCCTCGACGGATCCCCGCTGGCGTGACCAGGTGGCAGTCGACCGCCGGCGACGAAGGAACCGGCAGATCGCGGGCGACCAGCCCGCAAGTCAGCTTCGGGTGGGTGGGAGCGACCGGCGAAGCGACGTAGGAGCGCGCGTAGCGGGCGGGTGGGTCGACCGCGTGGGTTGACTACTCGGCTACCTGGTAGGTGGGGGTGATGAGGGCTCGGGCGAGGGTGTGGAAGGCGAGGTTGAAGCTGACTACGGCTGGGGTGGCGTCGGAGTCGACGTCCAGGGCTTCTACGTCGATCGCGTGGACGGCGAAGTAGTAGCGGTGGACCTGGTCGCCGGCGGGTGGGGCGGCGCCGCCGTAGTTCTTGGTGCCGAAGTCGTTGCGGACGTGGAAGGCGCCGTTCTCGAGGCGTTCGGTGGTGCCGGCGCCGGTGTCGAGGGAGGTGACGGTCGCGGGGAGGTTGACCAGGACCCAGTGCCAGAAGCCGGAGACGACCGGCGCGTCGGGGTCGAAGCAGGTGACGACGAAGGCCTTGGTCTCCTCGGGGAAGCCGGACCAGCTCAGCTGCGGCGAGGTGTTGCCGCCGGCGAAGGCGTGGTCGTCGGACAGCGGCTCGCCGTCGGCGACGTCGGTGCTGGTGACGGTGAAGGTGCCGGCCTTCGGGAGGAGCTGGTACGGGTCCGGTGCGACGGGGCGATCGAGCGACATCTGGGAGCCTCCGGGGTCTCGCGACGTGTGGTGATTCCGACATTACTGTCCACATCACATGGATTCGTCCAGGGGCACCCGGGTGGAGATGCGAAGATCGGACCAGGCGACGAGTGGAGGACGTGCGGTGGAGGAGTACCTGGCCCGGATCGGCCCGGCGGACGCGGTGGCGATGCGCGCGGCCGCGGAGCGCCAGCTCGCATTGACGAAACCGGCCGGTTCCCTCGGCGTGCTGGAGGAGCTGTCGGTCCGCGTGGCCGGGATGACCGGCAGCTGCCCGCCCGCCGTGCCGGCGCCCGCCGTGGTGACCGTCTTCGCGGCCGACCACGGCGTCCACGCACAAGGCGTATCGCCCTGGCCGCAGGAAGTGACCGCCGCGATGCTGGCGAACTTCGCCGCCGGTGGCGCCGCGGTCAACGCGTTCGCGGCGAACAACCGGGTCGACGTGCGCGTGGTCGACGTAGGCGTCGCGGCCGATGTGGACGAGTTGGACATCGTGCACGCCAAGGTCCGTCCCGGCACGCGAGACCTGTCCGCCGAGCCGGCCCTGACCGAGGACGAGGTGAAGGCGGCGATCGCGGTCGGCTTCGACCTCGCGAACACTCTGGTCAACGACGGCTACCGCTGCCTCCTGACCGGCGACATGGGCATCGCGAACACGACCGCCTCGGCCGCTCTGATCGCAACCTTCACCGGTTCGACCGCGGACGTGGTCACCGGCCGCGGCACCGGCATCGACGACGCCACGCTCGCCCACAAGACCAAAGTGATCAAGGATGCGCTCGCACGGCACGACGTACCGGCGACGGAGCCAGTCAAAGCCCTCGAGGCGTACGGCGGCCTCGAACACGCAGCCCTGGCCGGGTACATCCTCGGTGCCGCGGCCAACAAGGTGCCCGTCGTCCTCGACGGGGTGATCGCGGGCGCCGCGGCCTTGGTCGCGCAGGCGTTGCACCCGGCCGTGATCGACTACTGCGTCGCCGGGCATCGCTCGGCCGAGCCGGGACATGCGGTCGCGTTGAAGACGCTCGGCCTGCAGCCCCTGGTCGACCTCGACCTGAGGCTGGGCGAGGGGACCGGCGCGGTGCTGGCCTACCCGATCCTGACCTGCGCCGTCCGCGCGCTCGGCGAGATGGCCACCTTCGAGTCCGCGGGGATCAGCTCGTGACGAGTCAGTACCTGTCCGGCCTGGTGCTCGAAGGCCGCCGCGTGGTCGTGGTCGGTGGCGGCGGTGTCGCCCAGCGCCGGCTGCCCCGGCTGATCGAGTCCGGCGCGCAGATCGACCTCATCTCCCCGGCGATCACCCCGACCATCGAGGGCCTTCTCTCCAACCCGTCGCTCAGCTGGATCGAGCGCGGCTACGAGGACGGCGACCTCGACGGCGCCTGGTACGTCGTCGTGGCGACCGACGACCCGGATGTCAACGACCGGGTGTCGGCCGAGGCCGAGGAGCGCCGGATCTTCTGCGTGCGCTCCGACGACCGGTCCCGCGCCACCGCGTGGACACCCGCGTCCGGGCAGCACGACAACGTGACGATCGGCGTGCTCGGCGGCGGTGACCACCGGCGCTCGGCCGCGGTCCGGGACGCGATCCTGGAGGAGCTGCGCACCGGTGCGCTGGCGGCGCGCGAGGTCGACAAGCGGCCGGGCGTGTACCTCGTGGGCGGGGGACCGGGCGACCCGGATTTGATCACGGTCCGCGGGCGCAGGCTGCTCGCCGAGGCGGACGTCGTCGTGGCTGACCGGCTGGCGCCGCAGCAGTTGCTGGACGAGTTGCACCCGGACGTTGAGCTGTTCGACGCGGCCAAGTTGCCGCGCGGTCGTGCGGCTCAGCAGGAGGAGATCAACCGGATCCTGGTCGACCGCGGTCGGCAGGGGAAGGTCGTCGTACGGCTGAAGGGCGGCGACCCGTACGTGTTCGGTCGCGGCTTCGAGGAGGCGCTGGCCTGCGCGGAGGCCGGCGTACCGTGGACGGTCGTGCCGGGGATCACCAGCTCGATCTCGGTGCCGGCGGTGTCCGGGATCCCGGTGACACACCGCGGCGTGACGCACGAGTTCACCGTGGTGTCCGGGCACATCCCGCCGTCGCACCCGGACTCGCTGATCAACTGGGACGCGCTGGCGCAGCTGTCCGGCACGCTGGTCCTACTGATGGCAGTCGAGAACCTGCCCGCGATCACCGAGCGCCTGATCGCCGCCGGTCGCCCGGCGAGCACCCCGGCCGCGGCGATTGCCGACGGCACCCTTCCGGGACAACGGATGGTCACCTCCGACCTCGCCGGAATCGCCGAGACGATGAAGGAGGCCGGCGTCGGCGCCCCCGCGATCGTTGTCATCGGCAACGTGGTCGACGTCGCGGCGCAAGGCCGCGGCGCCGCCACCGCGGAGGCGGAAGCAGAAGCCGGAGCGGAGGCGGGCGGCGGGGTTGGCGGCGTGCGGCCTGGGGCGGGATGAGTCCGCTCGTTCCGCTGGACGACCCGGCCGATCGGCGCCTGGCTGACTACGTGCAGCTGCGGGAGGTGAATCTGCGCCGCCTCCTCGAGGAGGAGCACGGCCTGTTCATTGCCGAGGGCGACAAAGTGATCCGCCGCGCCGCCGAAGCCGGCTTCGAACCACGCTCGTTCCTGCTCGCGCCGCGCTGGCTCGACTCCCTGCACGACGTACTCGCGAAGTGGCCCGGCACACCCGTGTACGTCGTCTCGGAGGAGCTGGCCGAGCAGGTCACCGGCTTCCACGTGCACCGCGGCGCGCTGGCGTCGTACCGGCGTCAACCGGCCGTCCCCCTGCCCGACCTGCTCACGAGCGACGTACGACGGATCGCGATCTTCGACGACATCGTCGACCACACGAACGTCGGCGCCGGGTTCCGGGCGGCCGCGGCGATGGGCGTCGAGCTCGTGCTGGTCACGCCGACCTGCGCGGACCCGCTGTACCGGCGGTCGATCAAGGTCTCGATGGGCACCGTCTTCCAGGTCCCGTGGACCCGGCTCACGTCCTGGCCGGGCGACCTGGACACCCTGCACGACCGCGGGTTCGTCGCGGCGGCCTTCGCGCTCACCGACGACTCGATCAGCCTCGACGACCTGGTCGCCCGCCGCGACGAGCGGCTCGCGCTGATCTTCGGGACCGAAGGGCACGGGCTCAAGCCGCACGTGCTCGAAAAGGCAGACCTGACCGTACGCATCCCGATGGCTGGGGGTGTCGACTCCCTGAACGTGGCATCCTCGGCCGCTGTCGCCTTCTACGCGACGCAACCGTAGGGAAGTCGTGCGTACGGCGAAAACCGGTGGACGCGGGTGATCTGATGGGGGCATGCCGAAGGTAGTGCTCGTGACCGGGATGCAGGCCGCGGGGAAGTCGACGATCGCGCCGCTGCTGGCCGCTCGGCTCGGACCGCCCGCCGCGACGCTGGACGGCGACGTGTTCTACCGCGGCGTCGTCGCCGGCGCCGAGATCATGACGCCTGACCCGTCACCCGAGGCACTGCGTCAGCTGCACCTCCGGTACGACGCTTCGGCGCTGGTGGCCCAGCACTACGCCGACGCCGGCTTCGACTTCGTCTGCAGCGACAACATCTTCGAGGACGACGTCGAGCGATGGTTCAGCCGGCTGCACGACGTCGATCCGTACTTCGTGATGCTGACCCCGTCGGCCGAGTCCGTGGTGGAACGCGAGCTCGCCCGCGGCGGCAACAACGCGTACCGCGACTGGCAAGGCTCATCAGACGGTCTGATCGACGCCGTACGAGCCTTCCAGACGTACGTCGACAACACCCCACGCCGAGGCCTCTGGCTGGACACGACCAGCCTGACCCCAGAGGAGTCGGTCGAGGCGATCCTCGCGGACCTGGAGAAGGCCCGCTGGTAGGTCAGGTCGCCGGGGTGCCCTCGTGGTCGTTCTCGTGCTCGATCATGGGGGAGACGGGCCAGTCGGCAGGGTAGTCGGGGGCCAGCTCCTCGGCCTCGCCGAAGAGGCGCTTGCGGTACTTGCGGGAGAGCCGGTCGCCGAACACGGTGCCCTGGGTGTGGTCGGTCTCGTGCTGCAGGCAGCGCGCCAGCAGGCCGGTGCCCTCGTAGGAGACCGGCTCGCCGTGCTGGTCGACGCCGGTGACTCGGGCGAAGTCGGGGCGGGCGCACTTGGTGAAGGCGCCGGGCAGCGACAGGCAGCCCTCGTCGCCCTCGTCCAGGCGGCGGTCCTTGCCCTCGGGCAGCTCGATCACGGGGTTGCAGACGACGCCCTGGACCCGGTTGCCGTCCTTGTCCGGGCAGTCGAACACGAACACCTGCAGGTCCACGCCGACCTGGTTCGCCGCCAGCCCGACACCCTCGGCCGCGTTCATGGTGGCGACCATGTCGGCGATCAGCGTCTGGAACTCGTCCCCGAAGTCGGTCACGGGCTTGTTGACCCGGTGCATGACGTCCTCACCCCACCGGGTGATAGGCCGCACCGAACCGTTCTCAGGCAACGTAGACATGCCGGAAATCCTATCCACTCCGGCGACCACGCCTGCCGGGTGGCTCGCGCCACCCGGCAGCTGCGGCTTACTCGGCGTTGACCTCGTCGCGCCAGGCGACCCACTCGCGGAGCAGGCCCAGGTCGTAGTCCGGGCCGGACGACGAGACCGTGAACAGCCGGGTGCCGACGTCGAGCAGGGACTTGCCGAGGTCCTCGGGGGACTTGTTGCCGACGCCGGCCGAGCGCTCGATCTCGCCCGGGTCGCGGCCGATCGTCTTGCAGTGCTCGTCCAGTACGGCGTGCTTGTGCGCGATCGTCTCGGCGTCGCCGAACCCGTGCCAGATGTTCGCGTGCTGCGCGACCAGCTTCAGCGTCTTCTTCTCGCCGCCGCCGCCGATCAGCACCGGGATGTCCCGGGTCGGCCGCGGGTTGAGCTTGGCCCACCGCTTCTCGATCCGCGGCAGCGCCTCGCCGAGCGCGTCCAGCCGGCCGCCCGCCGTACCGAACTCGTAGCCGTACTCGTCGTAGTCCTTCTCGAACCAGCCCGAGCCGATGCCGAAGATCAGCCGGCCGTCGCTGATGTGGTCGACCGTGCGGGCCATGTCGGCGAGCAGGTCGGGGTTGCGGTAGGAGTTGCAGGTGACCAGCGCGCCGAACTCGATCCGCTCGGTCGCCTCGGCCCACGCGGCGAGCATGGTCCAGCACTCGAAGTGCAGGCCCTCCGGCTCACCGGACAGCGGGTAGAAGTGGTCCCAGTTGAACGCCACGTCGACGCCGATCTCCTCGGCCGCGGCCACGGTCCGCCGGATGTCGGCGTACTGGGCGTGCTGGGGCTGGACCTGCAGGCCGATCCGGACCGGGAAGGCGGCGTACGGACGGTCGGTGGACTCGGAATCTGTCATGGTGGAGATCCTATCCGGCTTTGCGGAGGACCCTCCGGATCAGGCCGGTATCCGAACGAGGCGGGGGTACGGCGGGATGCCGAACGGCGATGAGATCGACGAGTTCGCGCGGCTGTTCACCGGGTTCCTGGAGCGGATGCAGCAGCACCGCCGCGCGGGCGACCGGGACAGCCTGCTGGACCGGTTGCGGACACATCTCGGCGCCGATCCCGAGCAGTTGCCGGTGGTCGCGTCGAACTTCGCGTCGTACGACCTGCCGAACGTGCAGCTCGCGATCGAGGCGTGGTTCGACTCGTTCGAGGTGATCGGGCTGGCCGGGTCGAACCGCGGTCACCACTCGCTCGGTGAGGTGCTCGAGCTCGCGCAGTACGACCGGTTCGGCATCGGGGCGGTCGACTACGAGCGGCTGCCGATCGACGTGGACGAGGAGATGGACTGCGTCGCGTTCGGGTTCTACCTCGGCGTGCGGGGTGCGGACCGGTACGTCGCGCTGCTGCGGTCGGCGAACCCGCAGTACGGGCGGATGCGGGTCGATCTGGAGGTGCTGGCGACCGGGAAGGCGGACAGTTTCCTCGATGCGCTGCCGGAGCTGATCCGGGAGCACAACATCTTCCGCGGGAAGGTGGTGTCGTTCGAAGGGCACGAGTTCGGGCACGGGGTGGGGCCGTTCCGGTTGCATCCGCGGCCGGGCATCGGCCGGCAGGACGTCGTACTGCCGGCTGGGGTGCTGGAGCGGGTCGAGCGTGAGGTGATCGGGATCGCCGACCACCGGCAGACGCTGCTCGATGCCGGTCAGCACTTGCGGCGGGGCGTGCTGCTCTATGGGCCGCCTGGGACTGGGAAGACGCACACCGTGCGGTACCTGCTCTCCCGGTTGCCGAAGTTCACCGTCGTACTGCTGGCGGGGACGAGCATCGGGTTCATCTCGCAGGCGTGTTCGCTGGCGCGGTTGCTGCAGCCCGCGCTGGTCGTGCTGGAGGACTGCGACCTGGTGGCCGAGGCGCGCGACTACTCGCGCGGCATGGAGAACCCGCTGCTCTTCCAGGTGCTCAACGAGATGGACGGTCTCGCGGAGGACGCCGACGTCGCCTTCCTCCTGACCACCAACCGCGCCGACCTCCTGGAGCCCGCGCTCATGCAACGCCCCGGACGGGTCGACCTCGCTGTCGAAGTACCACTGCCGGACGCCGACGGCCGCGCCCGCCTGCTGCGGCTCTACGGCCCCGACCTGAACCTCCGCCCCGCCGTCATCGACGAGATCGTCGCCCAAACCGAAGGCACCACCGCCTCCTTCACCAAAGAGCTGGTACGGCGAACCGTCCTCCTGGCAGCCGAATCCGCCACACCCCCCGACGCCGACCACCTCCGCGCGGCAACCGCCGAACTCCTCTCCGCCCAAGACGCCCTGACCCGCCGCCTCCTGGGCGCCACCAACGGCGAAACCCCCGACTACACCCCACCCCCACCAGCCGCCCCCGGTCTCTACCCGGGCTGACCGAAGTAGGCGGCCAGGTGGCCGAGCATGGTGGTCACGCCGGCCTGGATCGCGCTTTCGTGCTCAGCCGCCATACCGGTGCTCTCGTAGTCGAGCCGGGTGCGATCACCAAGGTCCTCCAACCGCACGGTGACCACCTCCGGATCGTCGATGTGCAGCACCACGCTGCGCGGCAGATCGAACTCCCCGAACCGCACGCTGAACGGCACCTCCGCCCCGCCGTCGCCGACGAAGACCGCCGAGATGAGGCCGCCCTGCCGCGCGTCGATCGTGACCCGATCCGACGGCGTGCTGAACCCTTCCGCGACGAACCACGCCGCGAACGCCTCCGGCTCGGTGAACGCCCGAGCCACCTCCACCGGTGGCGCATCGATGACCTGCGTGACCCTGAACATGACCGAACCTCCTGCTGGGAACCAACCTGACTCCAGCACTGTGCCGCGACGCGTTTACGGTTTCTTTCCGTTGCGTCGCGGAGGAGCGCTAATGTCGGCGCATGAAGTCGTCGATTTCGCCTGTGCGTTGGACTCCGCCTGCTGCGCCGCCGAAGCGTGAGCCGACGCGGATCGAGGTGCAGACGGTCGCGTTGCCGGGGGACGGGCCGGAGGACACGCTGATCGACGACGACGGCAGTGTGCTCACCGGGCTGTACGACGGTCGCATCCTGCGGGTCAGCGCGGACGGGAAGACGATCACGACGCTTGCCGACACCGGCGGGCGGCCGCTCGGGCTGGAGTGGATGCCAGACGGGAAGGTGCTGGTCTGTGACGCCAACCGTGGGCTGCTGACGCTCGACAAGGACGGCCGGATCGCGACGCTGCTGTCCGAGGTCGACGGCCGGCCGATGCGGTTCTGCAACAACGCGGACATCACCCCGGACGGGACGATCTACTTCACCGACTCCTCGACGCGGTTCGGCATCGACGAGTGGATGGCGGACCTGCTCGAGCACTCGACGACCGGGAGCGTGTACCGCCTGACCCCGGACGGCGAGCTGACACGGCTGACCACGGGCCGGGCCTTCCCGAACGGCGTGGCGCTGAGCGGCGACCGCCGTACGCTCTTCTGGGCCGAGACCGCGACGTACGGGCTCTACAAGCTCGACCTCGCGACCGAGGGCGCGGAGCCGGAGCTGGTCGCCGCGATCCCGGGGTTGCCGGACAACATCGCGCGCGGGTCTGACGGGCTGATCTGGGTGACGATCGGCTCACCGCGGAACGCGCTGCTGGACTTCCTGCTGCCGAAGCAGCCGTTCCTGCGGACCGTGGTGTGGAACCTGCCCGAGGCGCTGAAGCCGAAGGCGGCCGACATCATCGAGATCCAGGCGTACGACGACAACGGCACGCTGGTGCACGACCTCCGCGGCCACCACCCGAACTTCCACATGCCCACCGGAGTCCGCGAACGCGACGGTCACGTCTGGCTGGGCAGCATCGGCACCAACTCCCTGGCGACCTTCCCCACCCCCACCCGCTGAACCCGTCCCGCTCCGACGCACGCGCGCCGGCCAGGCCGTCGGGGGACGGTCGTCGCTGGCCGGCGCGGTGCCGCCGAGGTCAGGGTTTGGGAGGTGGGACCTCGTCCCGGGGTTGCGGTGACTCCGGGACATCGGTGCCGGCGGTGTCGTGGCCGTTGCCGGTGACGACCAGCGTGAAGTCGTCGCCGTGGTTGCTGACGCCTTCGATGACTGCTGCCTCGACCGCCTCCGAGCCGATCGCGTGCCGCAGCATCAACGGATCCGTGCGCAGGTCCTTGGCCAGCGCGACCGCGAGCCCGACCATGACCAAAGCGAACGGCAACGCGGCCACGATCGTCAGGTTCTGCAGTCCTTGGAGCGCCTCGGACCCACCACCGCCGACCAGCAGCATCACCGCCGCCACGGCGCCGGTGAGCACGCCCCAGAAGATGACGACCGGCTTGCGGGGTTCGATCGCGCCGCGTTCGGACAACGTGCCCATCACGATGGACGCGGCGTCCGCTCCGGAGACGAAGAAGATCGCCACCAGCAGCACGACCACGATCGTCGTCACCGCGGTCAGCGGAATGTGGTCGAGCACCCCGAACAACTGTCCCTCGGTGGTGGACTGACCGGCGACGTCGACCCCGTTGCGCTGCAGGTCGATCGCCGTACCGCCGAAGATGCAGAACCAGACCAGGCTGACCAGCGACGGCACCAGCAGCACGCCGGTGACGAACTGCCGGATGGTGCGCCCGCGGCTGATCCGCGCGATGAACATCCCGACGAACGGCGTCCAGGAGATCCACCAGGCCCAGTAGAAGACCGTCCACCCGGACAGCCACTTGGACATCGCGTCGCCGCCGCTGGCCTCGGTCCGGGCCGCCATCTCGGCCAGGTCGCGGAAGTAGTCGCCGATCGCGGTCGGGACCAGGTTGAGGATCAGCACGGTCGGGCCGGCGACGAACACGAAGAACGCCAGCACGACGGCCAGCACCATGTTGATGTTGGACAGCCACTGGATGCCCTTCGCGACGCCGGACACCGCGGACGCGACGAACGCCGCGGTCAGTACGGCGATGACGCCGACCAGCAACGCGTTGCCGGTCTTGTCCAGCCAGCCCAGGATCTGCACGCCGGAGCCGATCTGCAGGGCGCCCAGACCGAGTGACGCGGCCGAGCCGAACAGCGTCGCGAAGATCGCGAGGCTGTCGATCACCTTGCCGATCGGTCCCTCGGTACGGCGGCCGAGCAGCGGCGCGAACGCGGAGCTGATCAGCTGCGAGCGCCCACGCCGGAAGGTGCCGTAGGCAATGGCTATCCCGACGACGGCGTAGATCGCCCACGGGTGCAGGGTCCAGTGGAACAGCGTGGTCGCCATCGCCGTCTCCAGCGCGGCGGACGAGCCGGCCTCGACGGTTCCCGGCGGCGGGCTGGTGAAGTGGGTCAGCGGCTCGCTGACGCCGTAGAACATCAGGCCGATGCCCATGCCGGCGCTGAACATCATCGCCACCCAGGACACGGTCTTGAACTCGGGCTCCTCGTCGTCGCGCCCGAGCGGGATCTTCCCGTACCGGCCGGCCGCCAGCCAGAGCACGTAGACGACGAAGGCGGAGGCCAGCAGGACGAACAGCCAGCCGGTGTTGGTCTCGACCCAGGTCAGGGCCGAGGTGGACGCCGTACCGAGGCCGGCGGCGTCGGCGAAGCCCCAGGCGACGAAGGCCAGGGCGATGACCGCGGTGACGCCGAAGACGACGCGGTCGAGGCCGGAGCCGCGACTTCGGCTGCCGGGCGGCGGGGGTGCTGCGATCGCAGGGTGTTGGGCATGGTCGGGGTTCGTGTTCTCTGCCGGGCTGTCGACATCGATCGCCACAGGTGAATCACGCCTCGCTTCGGCGCGCCTCCGTTTCCTTTTGGTAGGGGGACTGCCTCAAGACCGTGCCGAAGTTCGTGGCAAAACGCAACAATCGTGGTTTCGGCCACACTGTGGCTAGGGTGCGCTCATGCGATTCGGGATCACGATCCTGCCGGAGTACCGGTGGAGCGAGGCGGCGCCGCGGTGGCGGCGGGCGGAAGAGCTCGGGTTCGACCACGCGTGGACGTACGACCATCTGACCTGGAGCGGCCTGCAGGACGCGCCGTGGTACGGGACGACGCCGACACTGACCGCGGCCGCTCTCGTCACCTCGACGATCAAGCTGGGCACGTTCGTGACCTCGCCGAACTTCCGGCACCCGCTCGCGCTGACCCGCGACATCCTGGCGCTGGACGACGTCTCGAACGGCCGGTTCCTGTGCGGAGTCGGGTCGGGCGGCGGGATCGACACCACGATCCAGGGTGGGCCCGACCTCAGCCCCCGGCAGAAGGTGGACCGCTTCGAGGAGTGGGTCGTACTGCTGGACAAGCTGCTGACGACCGACGGCGTCGACTTCAAGGGCGAGTACTTCGAGACGCGCAACGGCCGGACGTTGCCCGGATGCGTCCAGCAGCCGCGGGTGCCGTTCATCATGGCGGCGAACGGCCCCCGGTCGCTGCGACTCGCGACCAGGTACGGCGCCGGCTGGGTGACGACCGGCGTGAAGTCAGCCGACTTCGACAGCTGGTTCGGGACGGTGGTCGACCTCAGCCACCGGATGGACGACGTACTCGAAGGCAAGCCCTTCGACCGCTACCTCGCCCTCGACTCGGCCCGCTTCTCCCTGAGCAGCGTCGACGCCTTCGAGGACGTCGTCGGCCGCGCCGCCGACCTCGGCTTCACCGACGTCATCACCCACTGGCCACGCGCGGACGGCGTGTACGCCGGGTCCGTCGACGTACTGGAGAGGGTGGCGGGTGAGGTCATTCCCCGTTGGCGTTAGCGCGGACCCAGGCGGGGATGACGTACCAGAACAGGGTGAACCAGGCCAGAACGATCGCGGTGACGACGATCGCGACCGAGCGGGAGAGTACGACGTCCAGCGCCAGCAGCACGCCGCCGGCCATCGCGATGACGAGGAAGACCAGTCCGGCCGAGGCCATGTGACCGGCGATCGGCAGCATCCGGTCGCGGAGCTTCTGCCTGTAGACGACGCGGTGGAAGGAGACTGGCGCGAGGAACAGCCCGACGGCCAGCGCGGAGGCGATCAAGGTGCCGGCGTACACGTCGTGGGTGAACGTGTCGGCCTCCTGGAACTTCGCCTGGAAGGCGATGCTCAGCAGGAAGGCGAACAGGATCTGGGTGCCGGTCTGGGCCAGCCGGAGCTCCTGCAGCAGTTCGTTCCAGTGCCGGTCGAGCCGCTCGGTCTTGTGCTCACCGTCGCGGTCGTACCGAGCCTCACTGTCGGTCATGTCATTGACGGTACCCGCCGGGAAACGGTAAAGGGACCGCACACCGGTGGGTGTGCGGTCCCTTCACTTCAGTTTCTCGAAGGGTGATCTGAACGGATCAGATCGGGCGGATGTTCTCCGCCTGCAGGCCCTTCTGGCCCTGGGTGATCTCGAACTCGACCCGCTGGTTCTCGTCCAGCGAACGGAAGCCCGACATCTGGATGGCCGAGTAGTGCGCGAACACGTCCGCGCCACCGTCATCCGGGGTGATGAAGCCGAAGCCCTTGTCAGCGTTGAACCACTTGACAGTACCGACAGCCATTTGTGTCTATCTCCTCGATGGCTTGTAACAATCCGCGACCCACACCTCATGGGCCACGCGTCGCCGAAAGGCCCCAGACGACAGACCGGCCATGCAGCACAGCAAAAGTCAGGGAGTCCAAAACTGCAACGCGATAACTGTAGCCGTTATCCGGCCGGGTGGTAGGGGTGACCGAGAACACGTGTCGCTAATAGTCGCCGGTCGCCACGTTCCGTGAACACCCCGGAACAGGCCCGGAACGGCCCGCCGGGACCACGAAATCCCGCGCCGACCTGCTCGTTCGCCGCCGCGATCGGCGGCCGAACCGTTCCAACGTGGGACTGCGCCCGGTACGCCGGGTGATGGACGCGCGAACCTGATCGATTTTTCGGGCGTGTCGCGCGCCTCTGGACAATCGTTGCGCGGACCGCAATGGTGAGCCCGAAGGAGGCACGGTTGATCGTCACAGTGACCCGCAGCGGAGGCTTCGCCGGCCTGATGGCCCACGGTGAGCTCGACACCATGTTCCAGCCCGACGCGGCCCGGCTGGAGGCCGCCGTACGGGCGCTGGACCAGGCCCGGCTCGGTTCGGGCATGCCCCAGCCGGACCGGTTCGTGTACCGGGTCGAGGTGCGTGACGCGCCGGGCTCGCCCGCCACGCACCTCACCGTCGCCGAGCAGGACCTCGACCAGACGACCGCCTGGCTGCTCGAACGGGTGCTCGAGGACTAGTCGCGTCATGACCGGAAGTGTTCGCTTGCTCACTCACCGGGTCAAGATCTTGCAAGGGTCTCAGCCATATTTGTGGGCCATGGCGATCGCCTGCGGGACGTAGCTCCCGCCGAACAGCACCACGTGCGTCAGCAGCGGGTGCAGCCGGTGCAGTCCGACCCGGTCCCGCCAGCCGTCCGCGAGCGGATGCACTTCGTCGTACGCGCGAAGCACTCGCTCGAGCTGTGGAAGCCCGAAAAGGCCCAGCATGGCCAGGTCGGTCTCCCGGTGGCCGCCGTGTGCCGCCGGATCGATCAGGTGGACGCCGTCGGTGCACCAGACGACGTTGCCCGACCACAGGTCACCGTGGATCCGGCTCGGCCCCTCGGTCGGGTCGTCGTACGTCCCGGCTTCCAGCCGGATGCAGACCTGCTCGAACACCTGCAGTTGGTGCCCGTCGATCGTGCCCTGGTTGTACGCCGACCGCAGGTACGGCCGCAGTCGCAGGTTCGCGTAGAACTCGCCCCACGACTTCACCGGCTCCAGGGTGTGCGGCAGCCCGATCGTGCCGATGTAGCCGTCGGTCTCCCAGCCGTCCGGTGGTACGCCGAAGTGCCGAGCGCCGGCGTCGTGCGTCACAGCCAGCCGCCGGCCGAACTCGTCGGCCGCGGCGCCGCTCGACGGGGCGAGCTCGAGCCGGACAGTGCTCAGGTGACTGGGGGAGACGTCCACTGGCTCCGCAACCGGCGCCCCTCCGGGTACGGCGAGCCAGCGCAGGCCGGCCGCCTCGACCTCGAAGAACCCCGGTGGAGCGTCATGCCGCCTCTTCACGAACTCGACAGCCATCCTCGCACTCTTGCATCAACCGGCGCCCGCGGGCCAGCACCGGCTCGTCCGCCGTCAGCGCCGTCAGCGCGACGATCGCCAGCAGGCCGCCGACCAGCGCCACGCTGCGGACGCCGGTGTGGTCGAGCAGCAGCCCGCCGATCAGTCCGCCGGCCGCGATCCCGACGTTGAACGCCACGTTGGTCCCCGCCGACGCGAGGTCCAAGCTTCCCGGCGCCACCAGCAGCGTCCGGCTCAGGATGCCGACCGCCAGCATGCTGAAGGCCATCCCGACGAGTGCGTAGAGCACCACCGCGGGCCCCTGCTCGTGGCCGACCGCGTAGAGGCCGAGCAGCGACGCGCCGACCAGGGCCAGCGGCAGGGCGACCGCTACCCACGGGTCGTGCTCGATGAGCCGGCCGATGAGCAGGGTCCCGGCGAGGCCGCCCAGTCCGCAGGCCAGCAGGATCGGAGCGAGCGCACCGGTAGTGAAGTCACCGACGTCCAGCAGGAACGGCGTGACGTAGGTGTTGAACGTCAGGAAGCCCGCCACCCCGACCGCCGTGCTGGCCACGAGCACGGCGTAGCGGCGCGTGCCACCAGCACTCCCGCGGCGGCTTTCCGTCCCTTGTGCGCTGCCGCGAGGCAGGAGGGCCAGGACGGTCAGACCCGTCGCTGCCGCGACGACAGCCATCAGGGCGAACGGCAGCCGCCAGCCCGCCTGCTCACCGAGCCACGTGCCCAGCGGGATGCCGACGACCGGGGCGAGTGCGGAGCCGATCGACAGCCTGGCGACCACCCGGCCGCGGAGTGCGGGCGGGAACAATCCGGTCGCGATCGGGAAGATGATCGACCAGAACAGCGCGTGCGACAGCGCCGTCAGCAGCCGTCCGACCAGCAGGACCTCGTACGTCGGCGCCGCTGCGGAGACGGCCGCGCCGACGGCCATCAGGCCGAGCGTGGTGCCCAGGACGGGCCGGCGGGGGAGCCCGAGGGTGAGCCGGGCCAGCGGGATGGCGGCCAGCGCGACGAGCACGGCGTACCCGGTGACCAGCAGGCCGACGTCGGAGCGGGACCGTCCCAGGTCGTCCGCGATCACCGTCAGCAGGCCGATCGGCAGGATCTCGATCGTCACGTAGGAGAAGGTGCCGGCGCCGAGAACGGCGAGCACGGCCTGGGTTCGGCGGGACGTGTTGACCATGACGTCACCTGTGATTCCAGTAAAAGGGGTGATAGTGGTAGCATGTCATGTATGGCAGAGGACCGCAATGACGAACTCCGGATCGTCGGAGGGCATCCCGCCCTCGAGTTGGTGAATACGGTCGCACCGCGAGTCGTGGGCGGTGCGGACGACGAGCGCGACTACATTCCAGTGCCGGGCGACCTGCTGGCGTGGAGTCGCCGTACCAAGCTGCTCACCGAGGCTGAGGCGGATGCTGTCGGCTCCGCGTGGGGCAGTGCGCCAGGTATGGCCGAGCAGGCGTTGCATGCGACGGTCGAGATCCGGGAGGCCGTCTATGCGGTGCTGAGCAGGAGCGGCACAGACGCCGAATTCGCTGCTGCGCTTGAGCTTTTGACGCTGCGCTGGTCGGCGGCCGCGGCGCGCTCGGTGCTCGTGCCGGGTGGTGCCGTGGCCGAGCTGATGGTCGGCACGTCGCCGGCGTCGATGATCCCGGACCGGTTGGTCACCGCCGCGGTCGAGCTGCTGCGGACCGTCGACCTGCGGCAACTGCGGGCCTGTCCGGTCGACGAGGGCGGCTGCGGTTTCCTCTTCCTCGACCGCAGCCGGAACGGGTCACGCCGCTGGTGCTCGATGCAGGACTGCGGGACCAGGGCCAAGATCCGCAAGCTCAGCGAGAAGCGCCGATCTGCTTCCACCGTATGACCGGTTAGGCGGTACGCTCACCGTCCGCAATCGCGTGACCCGTCAAGTAGGCGTGTCGAAAGATGCGAAGTGTCCGTCCGACCTGTCATCGTAGGCGGCCGGGCCTTCCGACCACGACGGGCCTGGCCGGTCCTGCCCCGGACAGGGGCGGGCAGTTGAAGAAAGAAGCTGGAGGACAGATGACGCAGGTGGCAGAGCAGCCGGGCAGTACTGCCGGGCGGCTCGGCTCGGTGGTGCTGGACTGCCCGGACCCACTCGAGCTCGCCCAGTTCTACTCGGCGCTGCTGGGGCTGGAGATCGATGAGAACGGTGACGACGACTGGCGGAGCCTGACCGGCCCCGGCTCGTCGTTCGGGTTCTCGACGCTGGCCTTCCGGCGCTCGGAGGAGTTCGTGCCGGCGACCTGGCCCGGCACCGACGCGCAGGATCTCCATCTCGACCTCATCGTCGAGGACCTCTCCAGCGGTCATGCCAGCGTGACCGCGCTGGGGGCCGAGCCGCTCGACCCCCTGGACCCACCACCCGCCGAGAACGCCCGCGGCTGGCGTATCTACGCCGACCCCGCGGGCCACCCGTTCCGAATCTGCCTGGAGTAGGAACAGCTGCCTGGATCGAGAGCCCGTCCCGGCCACCCGGCCGGGGCGGGCTTCTGCTGTCTCAGACCCACTCGCTGCTGCCGGTGAACGGGAAGTGGCGGCCCTCGACGTACCGCGGTCGTGGCTGGTAGCTGTTGACGCCCGGCTCGCCGCGCAGGTGGAACGCACTCGGGTACGGCGTCTCGGGGTCGGTGATCCGGGTCGAGGTCGGGATGTAGCGGATGGTCAGCCCGCATCGCCGGATCGGCGAGGTGTTCGCGTTGCTGCCGTGCACGATGTTCGGGTGGTGCACCTCGACGTCACCGGGCGCGAGCACCATGTCGACGGCCGCCGACTCGTCCACCTCGACCGCGATCTCCTTGCCCAGCACGCTTTCGACCTCGGTGTTGTCCCGCATCCCGGCCACCTCGGACCGGTGGCTGCCGGGGATGATGCGCACGCAGCCGTTCTCCGGCGTCGAGTGGTCGACGGCCAGCCACAGCGTCACCACCTGCATCGGATCCAGCGGCCAGAACGCCGCGTCCTGGTGCCACAGCACCGGCTGGCCGGAGTACGGCGGCTTGGAGATGTAGTGCGACGCGAACAACGCGAGGTCCGGCCCGACGAACTCCGACGCGATGTCGAGCAGCCGCTCGTCACTCACCAGCCGGACCCAGAACGGGTCGTCGCGCAGGTAGACGTGCCCGAGCTGCTCGGGCCGTACGTCGGGATGCCGAGCCTGCAGCCACTCGACATGGTCGTTCACTTCCTTGATCAGTTCCTGGTCGATGACGTCACGAAAGATGACATAGCCCTCGGTCTCGTACATGCCCCAATGCTGCGGTCGCCGGCCAGTGGCGTACTAGCAGCGAGCTGACGAGAACTTGTAGCGTGTTGATGTGGACCAGGTGCTGCGGTTCGAGTCGCACGCGTTCGGCCGGCCGTACCACGCGGCCCGGGTGCGGATCCCGGCGCGGGCCCGCGACACCGAGTTGCACACCCACGCGGACTTCCACGAGTTCATGGGCGTGGTCTCGGGTGCCGGCGAGCACCTGCTGACGACCGGCGTCGAGCGGCTCCGCGCCGGTGACGTCGTTCTGGTCCGGCCGAACGATCGGCATGCCGTCCGCGGCTCGGCGCCGAGCGGTCTGGAGTTCATCAACGTGGCGTTTCCGAGCTCGGCCTGGCAAGGATTCCTCGCCCTGACCCGGACCGATCCAGGCCGTGCGCACCTGGCTGTTCATGCGCCCGCCGCCATCGCGGTGTTCGAGGGCGCCCTCGAACGCTTCCAGGACAACCCCAGCCCGTACGACCTGATGCGGTTCTGGATCGACCTGCTCACCCTGGTCTCGCCGCACGACCCGTCGACTCGCCCGGGGACACCGGACTGGCTGGCCAGGGCCTGTACGGCGATGCGCGCCGAGGACAATCTCCGGGGCGGTGTGCCTCGGCTGCTGGAGCTCGCGGGCGTGAGCGCCGCGCACCTCTCGCGCTCGATGCGGGCGGCGTACGGCGTGACCCCGACGGACTTCGTGACCGACCTCCGCCTCGAGCACGCGGCGTCGTTGCTGGCAGCAACAAATGAGCCGGTCGCGGTGATCGCCGAGCGGTGTGGTTTCGCGAGCCAGTCGTACTTCAGCCGCTGTTTCGCGGCCGCGCACCGGCTCGCGCCGCGGGAGTTCCGCCGCCGCTCCCAGCGAGCCTTCGTCCCGTAGCCATCGACCGATCGGTTGATGTGGGACAGCGGGGCCGGCCGGGATTCTCGAGGCATGACAGTGATCGAGATCGAGAACCTCCGCAAGACCTACAAGTCGAGGACGGCGGTCGACGGCATCTCGCTGACCGTGGACCGTGGCGAGATCTTCGGCATCGCGGGCACCAACGGCGCCGGCAAGACCACCCTCGTCGAGTGCGCGTCCGGCCTCCGGCACCGTGACAGCGGCGTCCTCCGGGTGCTCGGGATGGACCCGCAGACCGACCGCCGGGCGCTCCAGCAGCGGATCGGCGTACAACTTCAGGAGTCCGCGCTGCCGGACGCGCTCAAGGTGGACGAGGCCTTCCGGCTCTACGCCTCGCTGTACGACGACCCCGTCGACTGGCGCGCGCTGATGGACGACTGGGGGCTGACCGAGCGCCGCCGGGCCCGGTTCGGGAGCCTGTCCGGGGGCTGGAAGCAGCGGCTGTTCATCGCGCTGGCCCTGGTCGGCGGACCCGAGGTGGTCTTCCTCGACGAACTGACCACAGGTCTCGACCCGGCGGCCCGCCGTACGACGTGGGGGCTGATCAGGAAGCTGCGGGACCGCGGGCTGACCGTCGTGCTGGTCACGCACTTCATGGACGAGGCCGAGGCGCTGTGTGACCGGGTGTCGATCGTCGACAACGGCCGGATCATCGCGACCGGCAGCCCCGCCGGACTCGTCCGCCAGGCACGCACCGACTCACTCGACAGCGCCTACCTCGCGCTCACCGGAAAGGACCTGTCATGACCGGCCTCCTGAACGTCGTCGCGATCGAGCTGAAGCTGATCGTCCGCGACCCGATGTCGGCGTTCTTCGCGCTGGCGTTCCCCGTCGTCCTGCTCTGGGTCAAGATGCGCAGCGGCGACGACCTGCCCGGCGGGGTCCGCGAGGTCGACGCGAACGTGCCGATGCTCACCGTCTTCGTGATCGGCCTGGCGGCCCTGGTCGTGCTGCCCGGGACTCTCGCGCAGTACCGGGAACGCCGCATCCTGAAGCGTTTGCTGGCCACCCCGGCTTCGCCCGGCATGCTGCTCGGCGCGCAGTGGGCCGCGCATCTCCTGCTGGCCTTGCTCGGTACGGCGGTCATCGTGGCGACCGGGGAGATCGGCTTCGACCTGGCCGCGCCGGCCAACGTGGCCGAGGTCGTGCTGGCCTGGATCCTGGGTGCGACGAGCCTTGGCGCGATCGGGATGCTGATCGGCGCGCTGGTGCCGAACAGCCGGAGCGCGACGCTGGTCGGGCTGAGCGTGTTCTTCCCGATGGTGTTCGTGTCCGGCGCGATGGTTCCGCGCGAGCTGACGTCCGGTGCGATGCGGACGATCGGCGACCTGACGCCGATGGCGCCGGTGGTCTCCACGATCCGCGCGGCCTGGTCCGGAGGAGACCTGTCCGCCACTACCCTTGCGGTCATGGCGATCATCTCCGTCCTCGCCACCGCCACCGCGGCGAAGGTCTTCCGCGCGTGAGCACCGCCCCGATCGAGCGCTGGGAGCGGGTGTTGCCGGCGCTGCCGTACCTGTTCCTGCTGCTGCCCGCGACCTTCGCGCTGATCGACGACTGGCGCCCGATCGTCCTGCTCCTGACCATGCTGGGCATCGCCTGGACGGCAGGCCTCTACCGCCGATCCGAGACCAGCACCGGGCTCGCGGTGCTCTACTTGACCGGCACACTCGTCCTCCTTGCCGCTCTCGTCCACCAGGACTCGTTGTTCTCCGTCACCGGCGTCGGCTTGTTCGTCCAGGTCTTCACGCTGCTCCCCGGCTGGCAGGCGTACGTCGGTGTCGCCGCAACGTCCGCCGTACTGGTGCTGGCCCGGCCTCGCGGCGACGACGGCCTGCGCGAACTGCTGGCGTCGTTCCTCGTCGCCCTGCTGATCGCCTCGGCCACCGGGATGCTCTTCAACGCGATCTCCCGGCAGAGCGAGGAGCGCCGGCAACTCGTCAACCGGCTGCAGGAGCTGGCCGAGGAGAACGCGGTACTGCAGTCCCAGCTGTTGTCGAGTGCACGCGAGGCCGGTGTACTCGCCGAGCGGCAGCGGATGGCCCGGGAGATCCACGACACGATTGCCCAGGGCCTGACCGGCATCCTCACCCAGGTGGAAGCGGCGGAAGACGAGGGCGAGCCGACCGCTCGCCTCGACACCATCCGAGGCCTCGCGCGAGACAGCCTCAACGAGGCTCGCCGAGCGATTCACGCGCTGCGCCCGGCCGAGCTCCAGCAAGGTGACCTCACCGCCGCACTCCAAAGCGCTGTGGACGGGTCAGGAGTGCCCGCGGTTCTGTCGACGACCGGTGACCCGAGAGCCCTGCACCCGGAGGTCGAGCACACGTTGCTGCGCGTGGCGCAGGAAGCCCTGACCAACATCGCCAAGCACGCGAACGCGACCCGGGTCGGCGTCACGCTCTCCTACATGGAGGACGTGGTCGCCCTCGACATCCGCGACGACGGCAGAGGCTTCACGTCGAGCGGTACGGCGGCCGGCTTCGGGCTGATCGGGATGCGGCAGCGGGTGACCCGGCTGGCGGGGTCGTTCGAGGTCGAGAGCACTCCCGGCGAAGGCACCGGCATCTCCGCCACCGTTCCCGCGATCCCCGCCCCGGAGGACTGATGCCGATCCGGCTGATCATCGTCGACGACCACCCGATCGTCCGCGACGGCCTGCGCGGGATGTTCGCCGCCGACGACGCCTTCGAGGTCGTCGGGGAGGCGGGTGACGGGCCCGAGGCGCTGGCGCTCGCGCGCCGGACCGAGCCGGATGTCGTGCTGCTCGATCTCCGGATGCCGAACCTGCCCGGCGCCGAGGTCATCCGCCGGCTCCGCGAGCAGCAGCCGGCGGTCAGGATCCTGGTCCTGACGACGTTCGGCGACGATGCCGACGTACTGCCCGCCATCGAGCGAGGCGCGACCGGGTATCTGCTGAAGGACACACCCAGAGCCGAGCTCAGGAAGGCGGTCCAAGCGGCCGCCCGCGGCGAGAGCGTGCTGTCGCCCGCAGTCGCGGAGGTGCTGACGAGGCGACCTGAGCCACGCGCGACTCTCAGTCCGCGCGAGCTCGAGGTGCTGAGCCTGATCGCGGCCGGCGCGACCAACCGGGACGTCGCCGGCCGGCTGTTCATCACCGAGGCGACGGTCAAGACTCACCTGATTCACATCTACGCCAAGCTCGAGGTGAAGGACCGCGCGGCCGCGGTGGCCAGTGCCTACAAGGCGGGTCTGCTGCAGCGTTGAACCGTGGGCCGGGGTGATCCGTTGGTCAGGGTGACGACGGGAGGGGCCCAGGTGCGGTTCAAGGTGCTCGGACCGCTGGAGATTCGCGACGGCCGCGGCGAGCCGGTGAGGCTGGGCTCGCCGAAGCTGCGTGCCGTCCTCGCGGTTCTGCTCGTGAGCGCCAACCGACCACTGACCGCGGGCCGCTTGGTCGAGACGGTCTGGCCCGAGCGGCCGCCGCCGACCGCGATCGGAGCGCTTCGCACCTACGTGTCGACCCTGCGCCGCGACCTCCAGCTCAGCACCGGGCCAGGCCTAGCTGAAGCCCGGCCGCGACTGGTGACTGACGCTGCCGGTTACCGGATGGACGTGACCGCCGCCGACCTCGACCTGCTGGCCTTCGAGGAGCTGACCCGCCACGGCGAGCAGGCACTGCGCGATGGCGACCCGCTGACCGCCACCCAGCAGCTGAGCACAGGCCTGGCACTCTGGCGCGGCCGCCCACTCGAGGATGTGCCCGTCGACGCCGACCCCGACGGGCGACTGGTCGTGGCAGAGGAACGACGACTGGCCGCCAGCGAGACTCTGGTCGAAGCCCGGCTCGCCCTCGGTCAGCACACCGAGCTCACTACCGAGCTACGCGCACTCGTAGCAGACAACCCACTCCGAGAACGCCTGTGGCAGCAGTGGATGCTCGCGCTGTACCGGTCCGGTCGGCAGGCCGATGCGCTCGCGGCCTACCGCCGCCTCCGCGACCGGCTGGCCAACGAACTCGGCACCGAGCCCGGCCGCGCCGTCCGGGACCTCCACGAACAGATGCTCGCCGCCGACCCTGTGCTCGATCTACCCGACCACTTGTCGCTGGCCCGGCGGACTGTGGTCCCGCGCCAGCTGCCGGCCGACGTGGCCGCTTTCACTGGCCGCCGTACCGAGCTGGCTGACCTGACCGGCCTGCTGAAAGGCGACGCGGCCATCGGGGCGGTCGACGGGGTGGCGGGGATCGGTAAGTCCGCCTTGGCCGTTCACGCCGCGCATCTCGTCGCGGCGAGCTTCCCGGACGGGCAGTTGTACGCCGACCTGTCCTCGGACGGCACGCCGATCGGGGTGCTCGGGCGGTTCTTGCGTGCGCTCGACGTACCTGATGCCGGGCGGTACGACTTGGACGAGGCGGCCGGTCGGTTCCGGGCGGAGACGGCGACGCGGCGGGTGCTCGTCGTAGTGGACAACGCGGCGGCCGCGGCGCAGGTGCGGCCGTTGCTGCCTGCTGGGCCGGGCTGCGCCGTACTGCTGACCAGTCGGCGGGTGCTGGCGACGCTGGACGGTGCACGGCACCTGCATCTTCGTCCGCTGGCTGCCAGTGAGTCGCTGACGCTGCTGGGGGAGCTGGCTGGGCCTGATCGGATCGCGGCTGACCCAGCGGCCGCGCGGAAGCTGGTTGCGTTGTGCGGAGGACTGCCGTTGGCAGTGCGGATCGCCGGTGCTCGACTGGCAGCACGTCCTGCCTGGCCGGTCCGGACGCTGACCGATCGGCTCGCGGACACCCGCAGTCGCCTGGACGAGCTACGGGCGGGTGACCTCGACGTCCGTGCGTCGCTCCAGCTGAGTCATCGGTTGCTGGCCGACGGGTCGGCGGCAGAACGGGAGGCTGCGGCAGCGTTTGGGTTGCTGGGTTTGCCCGATGCAGCCGACCTCAGTCCGCCGTTTGCGGAACGCTTGCTCGGCTCAGCTGATCCGACGCCAGTGCTGGAACTTCTGGTCGACGCGCAGTTGCTGGAGAGCCCAGCGCCCGGTCGCTATCGGCTGCACGAGTTGCTGCGGTTGCTGGCCCGTGAGGTCGCCGCGGAGCACGACCTCGGCGCTGTCCTGACCAGAGCCATGCGCTGGCAGGTCGCGACCGTGTGGAACGGGTACGCCATGCTGCGCCCGGGTGATCCGCGGCTGCGGACGGCAGGGGAGTGGGCAGCGGGCGGTACGGCGTTCGGCGACGTACGGGCTGCGTTGGACTGGTTCGAGACCGAGCGGTCGAATCTGCTGGCGACGGTCGAACAGGCGGCGGCGACCGACGGCGTACCGGACGACATCCCGTTGCAGTTGGCGCGTGGGCTGTTTGCGTTCTTCCACATCAGGGGTCATCGGGCGGACTGGATCCGGCTCAACCAGACTGCGCTGGCGGTGGCACGCCGTACGCAGGACTCTTATGCCGAGGGCTTCGCGCATCGGGATCTGGGCGCGGCTTACGAGCTGCAGGGGGAGTACGACCAGGCTGTGGACCACCTTCGGGCGGCGCTCCGGTTGTTCACCGAGCCAGTAGACCGCGCGTCGTGCCTGAACGGCCTCGGCACCGTCTACGACAGCCTCAGACGCTACGACCAAGCCGGTGACTCTCTGACCCAGGCCTTGTCCCTTGCAGGTGACCCGCACAGCAAGGGCATCTACCTGAACAACCTCGGTCCGGTGCTGGGACGACTCGGCCGGTACGACGAAGCACTCCGCTGCCTGGCGGAGTCGGGAGCGATCTTCGCCGAGCTCGGCAACCGCCGCGGCCGTGCTGCGGCGTGGACGAACGTCGGCGAGGTGTATGAGGCCGCCGGCTCGCCAGGCGAGGCACTCGCCGGATTCACACGGGGGTTGGCGATGTTCCGCGACCTGGCCGACGAGGCGGGTCAGGCGCACTGCCTGACCCACCTCGGCATGGCCCACCGCGACCTGGGTCACGTCGACCGAGCGCTGGAATGTCTGCGGTCCGCGCTGGCGATCTGCGAACGCACCGACGACCGGCGCGGCGCTGCGCAGTGCCTACGGTTGCTCAGCGAGGCGCTGCAGCAGCCCGGACCGCGTGGCAACGGTCAGCGCCTGAGCGCGAACGAGTAGACGTTGCCGCCACCGTTGTCGCCGTACGTCCCGGCGTAGACCTTGCCCTGCGCGACGACCGGGCCGGAGTCGACGGCACCGGACAGCCGAGCAGACCACAGCCGTTGTCCGTTCGTTGCGCGCAGTGCGTAGACGGCGCGGTCGTCCGAGCCGACGTACACGACGCCGTTCGCGACCGCCGGAGAGGACATCACCACGCCACCGGTGCGGAAGCTCCACCGGATTGCACCGGTCGCCGCGTCGAGCGCGAGCACTCGCCGGTCGTTGTTCGTGCCGATGTAGACCGTCCCGTTGGCCACTGCCGGGGAGGACTGGAACGACGCGAGGATGTTCGTGCCGTACTGCGTCTTCCACCGCTGCACACCGGTCGCCGCGTCGACGGCGTACACATGACCGTCCCGGGAACCGAAGTACACGGTCCCGTCGACCACGGCCGGCGTCGACGAGTTGTGGCCGCCGGTCGGGAATGACCACAGCACCGCGCCGGTCGCGGCGTCGAGGGCGTACAGCCGCTGGTTCAGGGACGCGGCGAATACCTTGCCTTCAGCAACGGTCGGCGACGAGTAGAAGCCGGATCCGCGTCCCCCGTTGGGTTCCGCGTCCCAGATCCGGGCGCCGGTGGCGGCGTCGAGCGCCAGCACCTGGTCCTCGGTCGTCGCGGCGTACAGCACCGATCCGGCGAGCGTGGGGGACCCGTTGATGTTGCTGACCGAGGCGCCGGTCCGCCACCGGGTCGCCCCGGTCACCGCGTCGAACGCCCAGATCTCGGCCGCCGGCCGGTTGATCCCCAGGTACACCACGCCGTCGCCGACGGCCGGCGAGGTGAACGTCCAGTCGCCGGTCAGCGCGCTGTCCGGCTTCGCCCACAGCGTCTGGCCCGTCGCCGCGTCGAGCGCGTGCAGCCGGCCGTCGAGCCCGCCGACGTACAGCCGGCCGTCCGCCGTTGCAGGCGAGGACCAGACACTGCCCCCGATCTTCGTCACCCACTGTTGCCGCAACCCGCTGACGGTCGACACCGACAGCGCTGTCTCGGCCGGATTGACGCCCTGATGCGCCGGCCCGTTGCGGAACTGGGTCCAGTCACCGACCGCCACGGCGCTCGCCGGCGCCGAAGCAACCAGCGGCGTCATCACAAGCGCAGCGAGCGCACACACCGCCCGCACCCTCACCAATCGTCCAGTCATACCCCGACCATGCCTGTCAGGCATCAACGATCGATCAAGCCGCGGCGAGTGCCTTCCGGATGCGCTTCTCCGAGACGGGATACGGCGTGCCGAGGGTCTGGGCGAAGAGGCTGATGCGGAGCTCCTCGAGCATCCAGCGGACCTCGAGGAGCTCAGGGCTCGGGTACTTGCCGGTCGGTACGGCGTTCAGCCGGGCGCGGTACTCGTCATCGAGCGTTTGGATGATCGCCATCCCCGAACGGTCCCGCATCGCGTTGGCGCCGATCTTGTCCAGCCGCTGCTCCATCCCACGCAGGTAGCGGACCAGGTCCGGCAGCCGCTTCGCCCCGGTCTCGGTGATGAACCCGGGGTGCACCAGCCCCTCCAGCTGGCCGCGAACGTCGGACAACGCCGCGATCAGGGCCGGGCTCGATGCCCGCGAGATCAGCTTGTCCACGGCTCGCGCATGCGACAGCACCTGCTCGACCTGCTTGAGGATCGTCAGCACAGTGTCCGCAAGGTCCGACCGTACGGCGTCGCGCAGGATGGAGAACGCGGTCAGGTTCCACGCCGGGCCGTTCGCCGCTGCCATCAGCTGGTCGACGGCCGCGGAGATCGCGTCGTCCAGCAGCTCTCCGACGTTGCGGTGCGGACCGGCCATCAGCGTCATCTTCTGCTGGTTGGTCAGGTTCCGCTGGACGACGTCGATCACCGACGGCATCGTCAGCAGCAGGAGCCGGCGGGTGCCGTTCCACATCGCGGCGGCCTGGTCGCGTTCGGTCTCCTGCAGCCGGATCGCGACCGTCTTGCCCTCGTCGACCAGCGCCGGGTAGCCGGCGACCGTGAGTCCGTTGCGGTGCTCGGAGAAGCTGCGCGGCAGGTCGCCGAAGGTCCAGTCGGTCAGGCCGGACCGCTCCAGCCCGCTGACCGCCTTCGACGCGACCTTCGAGATCGCGGCCTTGGTCTTCGGCTTCAGCCGTTCCTTCAGCTGGGCCAGATCCTTGCCCTCGGCCACGGTCTTGCCGTGGTCGTCGACCACCCGGAACGTCATCCGCAGGTGCTCGGGCACCCGGCTCCAGTCCCAGTCGGCCGGGTCGATGACCACGTCGCGGAGGTTCCGCAGCTCGCGGGCGAGCGCGTCGGTCAGCGGGCCGGACGCCGGGTCGAGCCGGGGGAGGACCTGCCGGGCGTGGTCCGGGGCCGGCACGATGTTCTTCCGGATCGCCTTCGGCAACGACTTGATCAGGGTGGTGACCAGCTCCTCGCGGAACCCGGGCACGCTCCACTCGAACCCGTCGGCGGTGACCTGATTCAGCACCAGCAGCGGGATGTGTACGGTCACGCCGTCCGCGTCGGTGCCCGGCTCGAAGGCGTAGGTCAGGTCGAAGGTCATCCCGTTCCGCGTCCAGGTCAGCGGGAACTCGTCCTCCTTGACCTCGGCGCCCTCCCGGACCACCAGCGACCGCTCGAAGTCGAGCAGGTCGGCGTCGCGCTGCCGGGCCTTCTTCCACCAGGTGTCGAAGTGCCTCCCGGTGACCACCTCACTGCCGATCCGTTCGTCGTAGAAGGCGAACAGCGTCTCGTCGTCGACCAGCAGGTCGCGCCGGCGAGTCCGTTCCTCGAGCTCCTCGACCTCTTCGATCAGCTTGCGGTTCTCGTGGAAGAACTTGTGGTGGGTGTCCCAGTCGCCCTCGACCAGCGCGTGCCGGATGAACAGCTCGCGCGACACCTCCGGGTCGACCTTGCCGTAGTTCACCTTGCGCCGGGCCACGATCGGCACGCCGTACAGGGTGACCTTCTCGTAGGCCATCACCGCGCCGGCTTTGCGCTCCCAGTGCGGTTCGGAGTACGAGCGCTTGATCAGGTGCTGGGCCAGGTCCTCGGCCCACTCGGGCTCGATCTTGGCGTTGACCCGCGCCCACAACCGGGACGTCTCGACCAGCTCGGCGGCCATCACGAACTGCGGCGGCTTCTTGAACAAGCCGGAGCCGGGGAAGATCGCGAACTTGGTGCCGCGGGCGCCGAGGTACTGGTGCTGGTTCGACGGGTCCTTCATGCCCAGGTGGGACAGCAGGCCGGACATCAGCGAGACGTGCACGCTCTGCGGATCGGCCGGCGCACCGCTGTTCAGGGTGACGCCGATCTGCGACGCGACCTGGCGCAGCTGCGCGAAGATGTCCTGCCACTCGCGGACCCGGAGGTAGTTCAGGTACTCGCTGCGGCACATCCGGCGGAACTGGTTGCCGGACAGCTCCTTCTGCTGCTTCTTCAGGTAGTTCCAGAGGTTCAGGTAGCCGAGGAAGTCGCTGTTCGGGTCGCGGAACCGGGCGTGCGCCTGCTGCGCCTGGGCCTCGGCGTCGGTCGGGCGTTCGCGCGGGTCCTGGATCGACAGCGCGGCCGCGATCACCATCACCTCGCGCACGCACGCGTGCTTGTCCGCCTCGACGATCATCCGGGCCAGCCGCGGGTCGAGCGGGATCTGGGCGAGCTGGCGGCCGACCGGGGTCAGGCGGCCGGCCTTCTCGATCGCGCCGAGCTCGGTCAGCAGCTGCAGGCCGTCGGTAATGCTGCGCTTGTCCGGCTCGTCGATGAACGGAAACGCGGCGATGTCGCCGAGGCCGATCGCCGTCATCTGCAGGATGACCGAGGCAAGGTTGGTGCGCAGGATCTCCGGGTCGGTGAACTCGGGCCGGCCCTCGAAGTGCTCCTCCGAGTACAGCCGGATGCAGATGCCGTCGCTGGTCCGGCCGCAGCGGCCCTTGCGCTGGTTGGCGCTCGCCTGCGAGACCGGCTCGATCGGCAGGTGCTGGACCTTGGTGCGATGGCTGTACCGCGAGATTCGCGCCGTACCGGGATCGATGACGTACTTGATGCCGGGGACGGTCAGCGACGTCTCGGCCACGTTGGTCGCGAGCACGATCCGGCGACCGGAGTGCGGCTGGAAGACGCGGTGCTGCTCGGCGTTGGACAGTCGCGCGTAGAGCGGGAGCACCTCGACGGCGCCGGGTCGGCCGCGTTGCGCGGCGTACTTGTCGTTGAGGGCGTCCGCGGTGTCGCGGATCTCACGCTCGCCGCTGAGGAACACCAGTACGTCGCCGGACGCCTCGTACTCGAGCTCGTCGACGGCGTCCAGGATCGCCTGCGTCTGGTCGCGCTCGATCGTGCTCGGGTCGTCCGGGTCGTTGATCGGCCGGTAGCGGACCTCGACCGGGTACGTCCGGCCGGAGACCTCGACGATCGGCGCCGGATTGCCCTGGCTGTCCGCGAAGTGCTCGGCGAACCGCTCGGGGTCGATCGTGGCCGAGGTGATGATCACCTTGAGGTCGGGGCGGCGGGGGAGCAGCTGCTTGAGGTAGCCGAGGATGAAGTCGATGTTCAGGCTGCGCTCGTGCGCCTCGTCGATGATGAGGGTGTCGTACCGGGTCAGGTCGCGGTCGCGCTGCAGCTCGTTGAGCAGGATGCCGTCGGTCATCAGCTTCACCAGCGAGCGCTCGCTCACCTTGTCGGTGAACCGGACCGCGAAGCCGATCGTCTCGCCCAGCTCGGAGCCGAGCTCCTCGGCGATCCGCTCCGCGACCGTCCGCGCCGCGAGCCGTCGCGGCTGCGTGTGGCCGATCATGCCGTGCACCCCGCGGCCGAGCTCGAGACAGATCTTCGGGATCTGGGTGGTCTTCCCGGACCCGGTCTCACCCGCGATCACCACGACCTGGTGCGCCCGGATCGCGTCCGCGATCTCGTCCTTCAGCTGGCTGACCGGCAGCTCTTCCGGATACGAGATCTCCGGGACGGCGCCCCGCCGTACCTCCACCCGCCGCTCGGCCTGCTCGACCGCCCCGAGCATGCCCAGCAGCTCCTGCTCCCGCTTCCGCGGCTCGCTGGTCCGCCGAACCCGCTCCAACCGCCGCCCCAACTGCTCCCGGTCGTACGCGGTAACGTCCTCCAACCTCGCCACCACGTCGGTGAGGCTAGGCGTCACCCCGCCTTCGGCGGGTACGGCGGAGCGGCGAGCGCCGGCGCCGCCTGCGGCGGGGCGGCCAGTGCCGGCGCCGCCTGCGGCGGGGGAACGTCGGCCGTTGGAGCTGCGGCGGCGGCCGCCCTCGGCCGTCCCGCGAGAGGCTGCGGAGGAGTCACTCGCCCCCACGGACTCGGCGGAGCCGCCGGTGCTGACGCCGCCTTCGGCGGGCGGAGTGGTCGAGGAGCGCTGCCGGTCGGGCCCCCGGCGGGCGCCGAGCCTGGTCATCAGCCCGCTCCGTGTCGACGAAGACCTCGTCAAGTCCATCCGCGA
>NZ_JBSFBL010000047.1:0-72973 GCF_053592935.1 Kribbella sp. NPDC002412 | reverse complement strand
CGCAGTACCAGCCAGGCGACGACGGCCGACAGCACCAGCCACAACAGGTAGTGCCGACGTACGGAGTGGAGCGGAGGACGTCGGCCACCGTCGCGGTCGCCTCAGCGAACAACTCGGCGCCCCGGGCAGCGATCTCGGGCCGCGCCTGCGCCTCCCGGAAGACGATGATCCGGGCCGCGCGGTTGTGCTCCAGCTCGTCGGCCATCATCGTCACGATGGTCCGCAGCCGCCCGCGCACCGATCGGCCCTTCGACGCGGAACGCAGTACGACACTGGGCGTCGGCCGCTCGTTGACGATCGCCAGCAGCAGGTCGAGCTTGGTCGCGAAGTGGTAGAACACCAGGCCCGTCGGGACGCCGGCCTCGTGCGCGATCCGCGCGGTCGACGTGGCGTCGTACCCGTGCTCGGCGAAGAGGCGCTCGGCCGTCTCGATGATGACCTGGCGCTTGCTCGCGCGGGCGGCCGCCGGCGCGGTCATGGTCGGCTCCGTCCAACGGCGGGCCGGCGATCCCCTTTCAGGTCCACGGCCGCCCCGGCGGCTCGCCGGAGTGCCTTGAAGACGTAGTCCGGCACCTTCAGCCCCTGCCGGTGCGCCCACAGCAACTCGTGCTCGACCCGTCCCACCTGGGTCGCGTAGTGCCGCAGCTCGTTTTCGTCACTGGGCCCGATGATTTCCAGCCCGCGCATCACGTGACCGAACTCCACCCGCTGCTGGCGGGTGTCGGCCCCGACCGGGCCGAACGTCCGCTTCCGCAACGTGCGGACCAGCCACTTCTGCCAGCTCCCGAGCTGCGACCAGAGCTGGCGAGCGGCGATCTGGTAGTAGGCGAAGTGGCCCGGCTCCTGACGTTTGATCGGCGCGACGACGGTGGCGGCGATGGCCCGTTCGCCGAGCTCCATCAGGCCGGAGTGAAGCTTGTTGTAGGCAAGCACTGCCGACCGCTCGGTCGCCAGCCCGGTCAGGTAGTAGAGCATCCGGCTCACGTCCTGCACGGCGCTCACCCGGCCGAGCGCACCGAGCACCTTGAGCTTGAAGGACACGTCGGTCAGGTTCGGTTCGGACGCGTCCAGACCGGCCAGCACCTGGACCCGGTCGAGGATCAGCCCGTGGTGCGTCTCCTGCGGCAGCCACACGTCGGCGTAGAAGCGCCGGTCGACCTCCGGCGGATCCGGCAGCAGGATGTTCAACTCCAGCACGTTCCGCTCGACCTCGAGCTCGACCCGCGACATGTACGACAGCACCGAACCGTAGCGCTCGACGAGCAGGTCCGGATCCTTCATCGTGTAGTCGACGCTGTCCAGGGGGATGGGCGGATGCTCCTCCCCCAGCCGATCGACATGGTCGGCCAGCCTCGAGTCCTCCCGTCGGCGTCGTCCCCGACGAGTGCCTTTCACACCAGCCAGCGCCATCGCGGCACCTCGCTCCCCCATCGAAAGGGATGTCCTGTTGATCCCACGACGATCGTAACAAAGTGACTGACTGATCAGTCAGTTTCTGTGCTGTGACATCGATGACAAACCAGCCCAGCCTCGATGATGCGGCACCCACCCGGCGCGGGGATAGGGCTAATTCGAAGCGAGCAGGCCAACGGATGGGTGCGGATTCGGGGCGGTACACACAGTGAGGGCCGTGAACAGGCGTTCACCTGTCCACGGCCCTTATCGGTGCCCGAAGCGTGCTGTCGGCAACTGCAGGGCTAGCCGGCCGGTCTGCTGGTGCAGGCGCCGGGCGCGGCATCGGGTTCGGTGCGGATCAGCGGGTTCGCGCGGTGGCGGCCCAGGTTCCACTCCAGCCAGTCGTCGTTGCTGGGCTGCCGGTCACCGATCGCGCAACCGACCACGTCGTCCGGAAGCGTGGCCAGCACCGGTACGGCGTCATCGGACAGCCCTTCGAGGTGAACCCAGTCCACCTTGCCGGTGTCGGCGTACCGGTCGATGTTGCGCTGGGCGATCCAGGCATCCGGGTTGAGCATCGCGAGGCCGAGCAGAAGGCTGGCGCCACTGAGCAACGCGGCCCGCGGCAGCCAGCTCGCCTTCATGGTCACACCGGCCACCATCACTCCGAGCACGAGCAGGCCAAGCCAACCCTCGAAGACATCCACCAGCAGGCGAAGCTCAGTGAAGCCGTACGCCTCCTGGTAGACGTGCATCCGGTAAAGCGCGGACGCGACCACGACCAGCGTCAGCAGGCACAGCAGGCCGAGTGACACACGCAGCCAGACCACGTCCGCGGCTGTGGCACGCGGTGCCTTCCGTGCGGCGGCCCACACCACGAGCAGCGTGAGCGCGGTGGCGACGGTGAGCTGGCCGAAGCCCTGGTGGACGTACTCGGCGTACGTGAGGCCGGTGATGCGCTCCAGGTACTTGTGCCCGCCGAAGTTGGCGGTGGCCTGTGCAGCCAGGAAAACCAGGAAGACCGCGTCCACAAGCAGGACCGGCACAAGCCACTCGTACCGACGTGCGACCGACCGCACCGGTCCGCCACCGGTCTCGACGTTGGGCGGATTCAGTCCGAGGTACGTCGCTGCCAGTA
Source organism: Kribbella sp. NPDC002412 (assembly GCF_053592935.1). Classification (NCBI taxonomy): domain Bacteria; kingdom Bacillati; phylum Actinomycetota; class Actinomycetes; order Propionibacteriales; family Kribbellaceae; genus Kribbella; species Kribbella sp. NPDC002412. Next base: position 70,440 of record NZ_JBSFBL010000047.1, on the reverse strand, counting down.
CAACGCCACCGACAGCCACAGTCACGAATGCACGCAGTACGAACGAATCGAGCTCCAGGTCCGGAACCACCGCACCCGCCCACTCCGCAAAGACCGCGTCGGCCGAGGCGAACAACAGTCCGAAGACCACAACCGCGAGCAGAGACCACAAGATCGTCCGCAGTGCTGCCGCACTCGTCCGCAGACCCCTGACGGCCTGTGCGGAGCGACCCAGCCACGGCAGTCCTCGCAACCCGGCGAGCGGCCAGCTGATGCCGGCCAGGACGAAGGCAGGCAGCGTGCGGCCGTTCACCAGGCCGGCCATGCACACGGCTCCGCCCGCCAGCAGGCACAGGACCACGATCCACTCGGCGTCCCGGAGCACGGCCGTTCCGGCCAGCAGCACACAGAGCGCAGCACAGGCGAGGGTGAACCTAGACCTGCGGTTGACGCTGAAGCCCAGGATCACGCCACCGGCGGCCAGCAGTACGACGAAGGTCCCGATGCCGAGATCGCGGAACGGCAGGACGATGCCGGCCAGGACGCCGACTCCCAAGCAGTACAGGACCGCGCGCACGTTGCCGGGAACACCCGCCTCCGGCCAGAACCTGCCGAACAGCATGTCCATCCCGGACTCCGGTGCTCGCGCCGCAGGCCCGGGTGTGGGCGGTGGCGCGGGCGCCGGCTGGGGAGTCTCGACTGGCTTCGTCATCACTGGCTCCTGTGGTTTCTTCGTGACAGCAGGGGTGTGTTGCCGTGGTTCACGCGGTAGGTCGACGCGGACCCGGGCGCCGGTCCTGCCCGGTGCGGGGTCGACGAAATGGATGGCGCCGCCGTGCAGGTCGGTCACCCAGCGGGCGATCGCCAGACCGAGCCCGGTCCCGCCGCCGCCCTCGGCTTCGGTCAAGGTGCCGAACCGTTCGAAGACGCGGTCCCGGTCGGCGACCGGGATCCCCGGTCCGTCGTCGGCGACCTCCAGCCGCCAGCCCGTGGTCGTCGCGTCGGCGGTGATCCTGACGACTCCACCGGTCGGACTGTGCCGCGACGCGTTGTCGAGCAGGTTGGCGATCAGCTGGTGGAGTCGCGCGGCATCTGCCTTGACCGTCAACTCCACCGGCCTGACGGCTACGTCGTACCGCACCTCACGGCTCGCCACTCGTGCTTCGGCGACGGCGCGGTCGAGCAACTCCGCGATGGAGACCTGCGTGGTGCGGAGCTTGGCCTGGCCGGCGTCGACACGGGCCAGGTCGAGCAGGTCGGACGCGAGGGCCGAAAGGCGTTCGGCCTGGTCGAGCGCCGTACGCAACGCCACCGGGTCCGGCTCGGCGACTCCGTCGACGAGATTCTCGAGTACGGCGCACAGCGCTGCGAGCGGCGTACGCAGTTCGTGGCTCACGTTGGCCACGAGCTCACGGCGCTGGCGGTCGACGGCGGCCAGGTCCTCGGCCATTCGGTTGAAGGCCCTGGCCAGCTGTCCCACCTCGTCGCTGGAGGTCGCCGTGACGCGGGCGGAGTAGTCGCCGCGTGCCATCCGTCGCGCTGCCGCGGTCATCTCGCGCAGCGGCGACGTCATGCCGACCGCGAGGAGCTGGGTCACGCCAAGGGCCAGGCCTACTGTGACCGGGATGCTGAGCCAGGCGGGCACATTGGCGACGGCGCCGACGGCCGCGACGATCGAAGCCAGGGTCACGCTGACGGCGACGAGCAGGCCGAGCTTGACCTTGACCGACGTGACCTGATCCATCAGTGGGCCGCTCACGCCGTACTCCCTGGCTCGAGCGCGTAGCCGACGCCGTGGACGGTTCGCACCCGGTCGGCGCCGATCTTGGCGCGTAGCGCCTTCACGTGACTGTCGACTGTGCGGGTTCCCGACGCACCGGGCCAGCCCCACACTTCGGCGTACAGGTTCTCCCGCGGCAGGACGATGCCCGGCTTGGCTGCCAGGCAGAGCAGCAGGTCGAACTCGGTCGGAGTCAGATGGATCTCGGTGCCGGCGACCATGACTCGTCGAGCGGCTGCGTCGATGCGCAGGTCGCCGATTTCGGTGGCTGGGCGTGCGGCCAGCTCGGCGGCGCGGTCGACGCGTCGCAGCAGGGCTGCCACGCGGGCGACCAACTCGCGCATCCGGAACGGCTTCGTGAGGTAGTCGTCGGCGCCGACTCCGAGCCCGACCAGGATGTCCGCCTCGTCGTCGCGAGCGGTCAGCATCAGCACGGGCACCGGCCGTTCGGCCTGGATGCGCCGGCAGACCTCGTGACCGTCGTACCCGGGCAGCATCACGTCGAGCAGCACGAGATCCGGCGCGGTCGCGGCGAACTGCTCGACCGCGCCCGGCCCGTCCCACGCCTGCACGACGTCGTACCCCGACCCGCGCAGCCGGTCGGTCACCGCCTGGTTGATCACCGGCTCGTCCTCGACCACGAGAATCCTGCGGCCTGCTCCGTCGACTACCACGCTTCGAGCGTAGGAGCCGACCTGGCCACCAGAGCCCCCGACTCGTGAAGGTTCTGTGCAGGTCTCCCCTCGAACTGCTGTTGGATGGTCTCCGTGCAGCCACTCGCCGAGGGAATCCTCCACTCCCACCTCGGGTACGGCGAACTCCCCGGCCAAGCCGTGATCGCCGTCCTCGCCGACCCACCACCACTTTCGCCAGACCCCGATCGGCCTCTCGGTGCCGAGCTGATCGGGCCCGCAGGGACTGTGGCGCTGCAGCCCGGTCCGGTTGAGCGGGTGCCCGGCTGGTCGGGTGGGCCGTACTGCCGCATCCCGCTGCCGGACGGTCTTGCCCCCGGCTCCTACCGGGTCCGTGTGGTCGCTGACGGACGGGAGCTTCGGTCGGACGCCTTCGAGATCGGGCCGGAGCGGCTACAGCACCAGACGATGTCCGACGTACTCGCCTATTTCAAAGCAATGCGCTCCAGCGGCGAGATCGACCGCAAGGACCGCGCCGCCCACCTGTGGGACGACCCGTCCGGCACGACCGTCGACGCCCGCGGCGGCTGGCTCGACGCGAGTGGCGACACCAGCAAGTTCCTGTCGCACCTCACCTACACCTCGACGATGAGCCCGCAGCAAATCCCCTTGTGCGCTTGGGCAATGCTCGCCGCCCGCGACCAGCTCATCGCCCACCACCCGTCGCTGGTGCGCCCCCTCGGCGCACGCCTACGCGACGAAGCCCACTGGGGCGCCGACTTCCTCACCCGCTTCCGCTCCCCGGACGGCTACTTCTACACCGGCATCTTCGACGCCCTCACCAAACGCCTCGAGGAGCGCGTGATCACCGCTCCCCTGCAGAACAGCGTCCGCACCAACCGCTACCAAGCCGGCTACCGCCAAGGCGGCGGAATGGCGATCGCCGCCCTCGCCCGCGCGTCCACAGCCGACGACGACGGCGACCACACCCGCACCGAGTACCTCGCCGCCGCCCGCACCGCCTTCACCCACCTCGAGCAACACAACCTTGCCTACCTCTTCGACGGCAAGGAATCGATCATCGACGACTACACAGCCCTGCTGGCCGCAACCGAACTCGTCGCCGCGGACGAATCCACTGCCCAGGAAGCCGCATGTCGACGAGCACGATCCCTTGTCGAGCGGTACATCCAGCCAACTGAGGGACCGGGCTGGTTCCGCGCCGATGACCTCGGACGGCCGTTCTTCCACGCCGCCGAGCCCGGCCTCCCGATCCTCGCCCTCCTGCGGTTCGCCGAGGTCCTCCCGGATGCTCCCGACGCGGAGACCGCGCGAACCACAGCCGTCCGGGCGATGCTCGACGTACTGGACCGCACAGCGGCCGTCCCCAACCCGTTCGGCTACCCGCGTTCCCTCGTCAAGCCGCTCGACGAACCGGCACGCGACGCCTTCTTCTTCCCGCATGCCAATGAGACCGGCTATTGGTGGCAAGGCGAAAACGCCGGCATCGCCTCCCTCTCCGCTGCCGCCAGCACCTGCGCACGACTGCTTTCAGACACCGACCGCACCCGCCTGCAAACCTTCGCCACCGACCAACTCGCGTGGATCACCGGGCGCAACCCCTTCGACACCTGCATGCTGCAAGGCCGCGGACGCAACAACGCCGACTACTCGCCCGACTTCCCCAACCTCCCCGGCGGCATCCTCAACGGCATCACCGCCGGCTGGACGAACGAGTCAGACCTGGCCTTCCTCCCACCGGACGCCCCGGCTTCGGACTCCTGGCGCTGGTCCGAGCAATGGATCCCCCACACCGCCTGGTACCTCCTGGCCACAGCCACTGCCCCCTGACTCCGGCTCCCACTGACAAGAAGTGCTCAGCCTGGCTTGACGCATGCCGATATGGGCATATGATTGCTGCCATGGCGCGAGCAGCAACGACGTCGGACGTCTTCAACGCGATCGCCGAGCCGCAGCGCCGGCAGATCCTGGTGCTGCTGCGGACGGGTGAGCGGCCGGTGACCGAGTTGGCCCAGGAGCTGGGGATGACCCAGCCCGGGGCGTCCAAACACCTGCGGGTGCTCCGGGAGGTCGGGCTGGTGCGGGACCGCAAGGCAGGCAAGCAGCGCCTGTACGGCCTCGACGCCCGCGGGCTGAGACCGGTCCACGAGTGGACCGGCGGGTTCGAGCGGTTCTGGAACGAGAGCTTCGACCGGCTGGATGCGTACGTGCAGGACCTCAAACAAGCAAGGCAGGAGGAGTGACCGATGGCAGCGACAGGACGGGACGCGCCGGCGCAGACAGCGACGGCCGACCGCGAGATCGTGATCTTCCGGGTCATCAGTGCCCCACGGGAGCTGGTGTTCGAGGCGTTCACCGAGGTGCGGCACCTGTCGCGCTGGTGGGGACCGGAGGGGTTCACCACCACCACGCGGGCGTTCGAGTTCCGCGTCGGCGGCGAGTGGAGCTTCGTGATGCACGGACCGGACGGGACGGACTACCAGGAGTGGATCTCCTGGACCGAGGTCGCCCCGCCGGAGCGGATCGCGCTGCTGCACGGTGAGTCCCGCGACGACCCGAACGCCTTCGAGTCGGTCCTCACGTTCGAGCCCGACGGTGCGGCGACCCGGCTCGAGATGCGCACGGTGTTCCCCACCAAGGAACTGCGCGACGAGGCGGTCGAGAAGTACCACGCGATCGAGGGCGGTCGGCAGACCCTGGGCAACCTGGATGCCTACGTCACCGAGATCGTTCGGAACGGAGTTGAAGACTGATGGCCGGCAAGGTGTTCTTCAGCGTGACGATGTCGCTGGACGGATTCATCGCGCCCGAGCCGGTGCCCGTCGAGGACCTCTTCGGGCCTGAGCAGAAGCAGGACGACCCGAGGGTGCGGCGCTGGATGGCGCAGTGGGCGGAACTGCAGCAGTGGATCTTTCCCCAGCGGTTCTTCCAGGAGAACCTCAAACTCGGCGAGCGCGGCGAGGAGGGGCGTGACAACGACATCGCCCGGGAGACGTTCGAGCGCACCGGCGCGAGCGTGATGGGCAAGCGCATGTTCGACGCCGGCGAGCTGGCGTGGCCGGCGGAGGCGCCGTTCCACACGCCGGTCTTCGTCGTGACGCACGAGAAGCGTGACCCCTGGGAGCGGCCCGGCGGCACGACCTTCCACTTCGTCAACGACGGCATCGAGACCGCGCTCGACCAGGCCCGCGCGGCCGCCGGCGACCGCGACGTCCGCATCGCCGGCGGCGGCGCGACGATCCTGGAGTACGTGAACGCCGGCCTGGTCGACGAGTTCTCGATCACGCTCTCACCCGTGCTGTTCGGCTCCGGGGTCCGCCTGTTCGAGGGCGTGGACGCGGGCCGCGTGGCCCTGGAGCCGGTGCGCGCGGAGCCCTCCCCGAGGGTGACACACCTGACCTACGCAGTCCGGCAGCGGTAGCGGTCTAGGTGAACAACCAATCGGCGGCCGGCAGGGACTTTTCGACGTACGTCGGGCGGTCGGCTTCCAGGCCGTAGTGGAGGTCTTCGAGGAGGGAGCAGCGCGCGTAGAACCAGGCGCGGTCAGCGAGACCTTCATCGGCGGGGAGCCGGCTCGCCGCCGCGTCGTACGCGGCTGGGCCGAGGTCGCGGAGGATCAGGCCGAGGTCGCGGGCGGGGTCGCAGATCGCGGCGTCGCTCCAGTCGATGACGCCGGCAACGTCGTACGTGCTCTCATCCACGAGGACGTGCTCGATGCCGAGGTCGTTGTGCGAGAAGACAAGGCGGGACGCGGGCGCCGGGAGCGGGCTCTGCAGGAAGGCCTCGACGGAGCGCTGGCGCTCGGGTGTCAGCACCGAAGCCACGCTCGCGTAGATATCGGCAGCTTCGTCGCGCCAGGCGTCGAGCGGTTCGTCGTCGATGTCCACCAGGTCCGCGATCTGGTCGACATCCACAGCATGCAGTACGCCGAGAAGCCCGGCGAGCTCGGCGGCCACACGCAGCGCGCACTGCGATCGGACCTCGGGCGGGAGGTCGATCAGCGGAGTCCCGCCAAGCTTCCGGTACGCCAGGCACCCATCCTCGGGCAGGACGAAGACCGGCTGAGGGACAGGCAGAGTGCTGACCTTGCCGACCCACTCCAATAGGTCCGCCTCCCGCCGCACCACACCAGGCTCGCGAGCAAGCCGAACCACAAGCTCGCCATTCACCTCATACGCCTGGTTGTCCAGCCCCGCCCCGAGACGCCTCACACTCTCCACGACATACCCAGGCAACCCAGCCCCCACCAGTCCCCTGACCTCGCTGTGCATCAAGCCAGGCTATGTCCCAGGCAGCCCGCCAACGCGAGTCTGGTGGGTGGCGGTGCCGCGCGCGCATCGCAAATCCCCAGGCAGAGTCGTCTCACGCTCCACCGGTAGGCAACCCACAACACTCTCTCGACCAAGCGGGCGACAGCACGCGCCCACGGGTGGGTGGGCGCGTGCTGTCGACCTCAGGTCCTAGTCGTACATCTTGTCGAGGAGGGCGGCGTACTGGGTTTCTACGTACTTGCGCTTGAGCTTCAGGCTCGGGGTCATCTCGCCCGACTCCACGGTCAGGTCCCGGTCGAGGATGGTGAACTTCTTGATGGTTTCCCAGCGGTTCAGGCCGGCGTTGAGCTCGTCGACGTACCCCTGGACCATCGCGCGGGCCGCGTCGGAGCTGACGATCTCGGCGTACGACCTGCCGCCCAGACCGTTGGAGGCGGCCCAGCCCTGGATGGCGTCCGGGTCCAGGGTGACCAGCGCGCTGACGAAGTTGCGCTTGTCGCCGTGGACAACGAACTGGCCGACGTACGGGCAGATCATCTTGAACCGGCCCTCGATCACCTGCGGCGCGACGTACTTGCCGCCGGAGGTCTTGAAGAGGTCCTTCTTGCGGTCGGTGATGAAGAGGTACTCGTCCTCGAAGTGGCCGATGTCGCCGGTGTGGAACCAGCCGTCGGCGTCGATCACCTCGGCGGTCTGCTCGGGCTGGTTGTGGTAGCCGCTCATCACGCCGGGGCCCTTGATCAGGATCTCGCCGTCCTCGGCGATCTTCGCCTCGGTGGCGGGGAAGATCGGGCCGACGCTGCCGAGGCGGTACTGGCCGGGGCGGTTCAGCGACGAGCCGGCCGCGGTCTCGGACAGGCCGTAGCCCTCCAGGATCAGCAGGCCGGCGGAGTGGAACCACTCGGCGAGTTGCTTGTCGAGGGCGGCGGAGCCGGAGACGAAGAAGCGGATCCGGCCGCCGAACCGGGCGCGGATCTTGGACAGGACGAGCTTGTCGGCCAACGCGTACTGCGCACCGAGGGCGCCACCGGGCTCCTTGCCGGCCTGGCGCAGCGCGGAGACCTTGGCCCCGACCCCGAAGGCCCAGTGGAAGAGCTTGGCCTTGATCCCGCCCTCTTCCTCGATCATGGTGACGATCCGGGCGTGCGCCTTCTCGAAGATCCGCGGCGCCGCGGCCATGAACGTCGGCTGGACGACGGCCGCGTTCTCGACGATCTTGTCGATCCGGCCGTCGATCGCGGTGGCGAACCCGATCTGGAACTGTACGGCGAGCAGCACCTGCCCGAACACGTGCGACAGTGGCAGCCACAGGAACTGCAGGTCGTCCGGGCTGAGCACCCGGATCCCCTCGACCGCGGCGCCCTCGTACGTCCACACCGAGTGCGGCAGCCGCACGCCCTTCGGACGCCCGGTGGTGCCGGAGGTGTAGATGAGCGTGCACAGGTGGTCGGGCTTGATCTGCGCCAGCCGGTCGTCGATCGACGACGGGTGCTCGGCGAGGTACGACGTACCGAGCTCGTCCAGCGTTGACAACGAGATCACCCAGTCGCCGTCCTCGGCCGGGGCCTCGCCGTCGATCAGCACCACCTTCCGCAGCGACGGCGTCTCGGAACGGTGGTCCCGCAGCTTGTCCAGCTGGGTCGCGTCCTCGGCGAACACGACCTGGACGTCGGCGTCGGCCACGATGAAGGCGACGTCGCCGGCCATCGTGGTCGGGTAGATGGTGGTGGTCGCGGCGGCCGCGAGGACGGCGGCGAGGTAGCACTCGACCCATTCCATCCGGGTGCTGGAGGCGATCGCGACCCGCTGCTCGGGCTCGACGCCGAGCGCCATCAGGCCGGCGGCCCGGCGGCGTGCCAGTTCGTCGAGCTCTCGCCAGCTGGCGGACTTCCACTGGTCCCCGGACGGGTAGCGGAAGGCCTCGCGGGACGGAGTCGCGGCGACCCGGTCGAGAAACATCGTGGCCATCGTGTCTTTGCGGTTGCTGAGCAGCGCGAGCTGGCCCTCATCGGCGACTGGCTTCATTGTCTGGCCTCCATCGGGGGTCAAGTAACCGGAGGGTAATGGCTGGCGGGCACAGCTGACTATGCCCCTCGCTCACCTGCCGCCACCTTCTCCATCACGTTTCCGCAACGCGACCTACGGCCCGTGGCCCACGTCTCACTGTCAGTTCTACCCCTCCGTGACGGGGCCCCGTCAACCGCCGCGCCGCAGCTCCGCCAGCGCCTGCCGGACAACGTCGGCATCGGGGTGCTCCATGCCTTCGAGGATCTCGAGCGCCTCGGTCCAGCTCGCCGCAGCCTCCTCGAGCCGGCCGGCTTGCTGCTGGACCTCGGCCATCGACATCAGGCACTCCGCGGTCTCGTGCCGTCGTCCCTGGTTGCGCAGGATGTCGACCGCGGTCGCGTAGCTGGCGATGGCCTCGCCGAGGCGCCCGGAGCCGGCCAGCGCGTACGCCATGGTGTCGCTCACGACTGCACGCCCGTACTCCGAGTCTTGCTCCTCGTAGAGCTTCAGCGCCTGCTGCGCGTAGTCCACCGCGGTGTCGAACTCGCCGAGCTGCCCGTAGTACCAGCCGAGGTTGTTGAGCGCGTTCGCCCGGGCATCGACGTGACCGGTCCGCTCGTAGATCCGAAGCGCGCGCATGGTCCGCTCGATCGCCTGCCGGTGCTCCCCCATCCGGCTCAGCACCCGGGCCTGGCTCAACGAGCCGTGCGCGACGCCGGCGTCGTCACCGAGCTCCTCGGCGATCCCGAGCGCGAGTTCGTGCTGCCGGATCGCGTCGTCCCACTGCCGCAGCGCCATGTGGCCGCGAGCGAGGTCGCGGCGGGTCTGGGCCTGCTTGCGCAGATCACCGAGCCGGACCGCCGCATCGAGCGCCAGCAACTCCGACTCCATGTACCCGGGCCGCCCGCGGAAGTCGAGATAGTCCGCAATCGCCCACACGTACAACCACAGCAACCCGTCAGCACGGCCGGCAGCAGCACGCAGTACGGCGAGATTGTTCGGCTGCTCGGAATCGAACCACTGGAACGCCTCGTCCCGCGTCGACGGCAACACGACATCGACGCCAGGATCGAGCCCCGGCAACTCGACCCGATCCCGCCTGGGCGCAAGCAACAGTGCCGCCGCACTCCCGGTGTGCACGAGATACCCGAGCAAGCGCTCGAACGCCTCGTCCGCCTCCTGTTCCTCACACAGCTCCCGGGCATAGGTGCGCAGCAAATCGTGCAGCGCGTACCGATCCGGCCCGAGCTCGACCAGTTGATGATTGGCCACCAGTACGGCGAGCATGCCGCGAGCCTCACGGATCGGTACCCCGGCCAGCGCCGCACCGGCTCCGACCGTGATCTCCGCGCCGGGATGCTGAGCCAGCAGCCGGAACATCCGCGCCAGCTCGGGCCGCAGCTGCCGGTAGGACGACGAGAAGATCGTCCGTACGTCGATCCCGTCGGTGGTCGCAAGCGCGTCGAGCGGCGCCTGGCTCAGCGCCTCGACGAACGAGTCCAGCTGCCGCCGCGGCCGCAACGCGATCTGTGCCCCGAGCAACGAAAGGGCCAGCGGAAGCCCACCACAATGGGCGATCAGCGCTTCGGCGCTTTCGGCATCTTCCCGCAACCGCGGCTCACCAACTCTTGCTGCGAGCAACTGCCTCGACTGCGCGGGGTCGAGCACGTCCAGCTGGATCGGCTCGGCCTGGTCGGTCGCGACGAGGCCGGCGAGCTCGTTGCGGCTGGTGACCAGGGTGAGGCAGTTCGGTCCGGTCGCCGCCAGCGGTCGCACCTGGTCGGCGTTCCGCGCGTTGTCCAGGACGACGAGGACCGAGCGCTCGGCGAGCAGGCTGCGGTACAGGGCGATCTGCGCGTCGGCCGCGATCGGCAGCCGGTCGGCCGGGATCCCGAGTCCGGCGAGGAACCGCGGTACCACCGTGAGTGGGTCCGCGGGCTCAGTGGCGGGCGAGAAGCCGAGCAGGTCGGCGTACAGGATCCCGTCGGGGAAGGTGTCCGCGACCTGGCGGGCCCAGTGGATCGCGAGCGAGGTCTTGCCGACGCCGGCTGGGCCGATGATCAGTCCGAGGCGCGCGCCGGGGAGCAGGCCGTTGAGCTGTTCGAGGTGCTCAGTCCGGCCGGCGAACCCTGGTACGGCGCTGGGCAGTTGGCGCGGGACCACCATGCTTTCGGCGTCGGTCGCCTGCAGCAGTTCGGCGTGCACCTGCTGGAGTTCCGGCCCCGGGCCTACACCGAGGGTCTCGCGCAGGCGGCGGGAGACTTCGGCGTACGTCGACAACGCGAGCGCCTGCCGTCCGGACGCGTGGTGGGCGCGCATGAGCTGGGCCCAGAACCGTTCCCTGGTCGGGTAGCGCTCGACCAGCTCAGTGAGTGGCGGGATCACGGCGGCCGCGTCGCCGAGTGCCAGGCGGGCGTCGAAGGACAGCTCCTGGGCTTGCAGGTGTTCCTCGACGAGGCGCGGGATCATCTCGCGGGTCAGGGCGCTGGTGTCGAGGCCGGCCAGTGGTTCGCCGCGCCAGAGGGCGAGGCTCTCCGTGAGGAGGGCGACTCGGTCAGCGGGGTCGGTTGCCTTGGTTGCTCGCCGTACCAGGTCGCGGAAGATCTCGAGGTCGAGCTGGGCCGGGTCTGCGTGCAGCGCGTAGCCGCCGTCGCCGGTGGTGATCATCGTCCGGGTCGTGTCACCGAGGGCGGCGCGGAGGCGGGAGATGTAGATCTGCAGGGCGGAGCGTGGGCTGTCCGGCAGTTCGTCGTCGTCCCAGAGGACCTCGACCAGGTCCTCGGTGCGGACTGTGCGGTTGAGGCGGAGCAGGAGGGCGGCCAGCAGTACGGCGGGCCGGTGCGACGGCAGCGGGACCGCTTCGCCGTCCGCCCTCTGCACCTCCACGGTCCCGAGCAGGCGGAACCGCAGCTCAGACCCGCTCTCCCCACGCCGCTCCAGCTCGGTCACCTCCACTGCACACGGCCGCAACACCACGCCGCAACCAGCAGGAAGGCTTACCTTATCCCCGCCCCAGCGTCTACGTCCCGAGCTAACGCGCGGCACCCGGCGAGCACCACCGCCCGCCCAGCGGCACCACGCCTACCGGCACCCGCGAGCAGCTCCACGACCCGGCGCAGTCAACGCCGCGCCGTTCCTACGAAGCGGTCGCCCCGTCGTACCCCACCTTCTACCGTTCTGCGAGGAGCTCGGCGATTTGGACGGCGTTCAGGGCGGCGCCCTTGCGGAGGTTGTCGTTGGAGATGAAGAGGGCGAGGCCGCGGTTGTCCGGGACGGACTGGTCCTGGCGGATGCGGCCGACGTACGACGGGTCCTGGCCGGCGGCGAGCAGCGGCGTCGGGATGTCGGCGAGCGCGACGCCCGGAGCGGCGCCGAGCAGCTCGGTCGCACGCTCGGGCGTGATCGACGAGGCGAACTCGGCGTGGATGCTCAGCGAGTGCCCGGTGAACACCGGCACCCGGACGCAGGTTCCGGCGACCAGCAGGTCCGGGATGTGCAGGATCTTGCGGCTCTCGTTCCGGAGCTTCTGCTCCTCATCCGTCTCACCGGTGCCGTCGGCAACGATCGAGCCGGCCAGCGGGAGCACGTTGAACGCGATCGGCCCGGCGTACACCTTGGGCTCGGGCAGCGTGATGCCCTGCGTTCCGCGGGCCAGCCGGCCGCCCGGCTCCACGAGGGCGCGAGCCTGGTCCTCCAGCTCGCTGACGCCGACGCCGCCGGAGCCGGAGACGGCCTGGTAGGTGGCGGTGATCAGCCGGGTCAGGGTCGCCTCGCGGTGCAGCGGGGCGAGCACCGGCATCGCGGCCATGGTGGTGCAGTTCGGGTTGGCGACGATGCCCTTCGGCAGGTTGTCGAGGTCGCCCGGGTTCACCTCGGACACCACCAGCGGTACGTCGGGATCCATCCGCCACGCGGACGAGTTGTCCACCACCACGGCCCCGGCCGCGGCGACCTTCGGGGCGAGCTCCTTCGACGCCGTCTTCCCGTTCGAGAACAGCGCCAGGTCCAGGCCCTTGAAGTCGGCCGTGGCGGAGTCCTCGACCGTGATCTCGGTGTCGCCGAACGGCAGCTTCGTCCCCGCCGACCGCGCCGACGCGAAGTACCGCACCTCATCCACCGGGAACTTCCGCTCGACGAGCAGCTCCCGCATCACACTGCCGACCTGACCCGTAGCCCCAAACACACCAACTCGCATGCCTGCACCCTAATAGCGAAACCCCCACCAATCACCCGAGTTCCACCATGCGGCGGCCCGGCCTCCCTGGGGCGGGAGGGAGGCCGGGCCCGGTGCAGGTGTGGTCAGGCGTCGGCGACCAGGACGCCGCCGTTGGCCACGTCGGTGGTCTCGATTTCGGTGAAGACGATGCGGACGGACTCGCGCTTGGCGTTCAGGATGGAGATGGCGGACTCGGTGACGGCGGCGACGAACTCGCGGCGCTGGTCGAGCGTGCGGCCGGACAGGAGCTCGACGGTGATGTTCGGCATTCAGATCTCTCCAAGTCGGTAGTTCTGTGTCACGGGACAGTGTTCCAGGAATCAGCCGGCCAGTGCGGCCCGTCTCGCGGCGATCTCGTCGGTCTCGTCCGGGTCGCTGTTCAGCGAGTCGACCAGCTCGTCGACCTCCGGGCGGCGTTCCGGCAGCAGCAGGCCGAGGCCGACGTACACGACCAGGGAAGTTGCCAGCGGCAACGCGACGACCAGGGTGGTGTCGGTGGACTCGATCCCCCACTTGACGATCGCCCAGACCACCAGGCCGATCGCCCAGGAGGCGATCGCGGCCCGCGCCCCGCTGCGCTTGAACCACGGCAGCAGGCCGAGCATCAGCGGGATCGAGATCGGGCCCATGGTCGCGGCCACCAGGTCCACGACAATCTTCAGGACGACGCCCTGCCCGTTGGTCAGGATCGCGATCAGCATGCTGATCGTGACGAACGTGAAGGTGGTGATCCGGGCGAACTTCAGGACGGCGGCATCGCTCAGCCGGCGGATCTTCGGCACCAGCACCGGCGCCAGGTCACGGGTGATGACGGACGAGATGACGTTCGCGTCGGAGGCCACCATCGCCATCGTGTGCGAGAAGAACCCGGCCAGCACCAGCCCGATCAGCCCGGTCGGCAGCAGCAGCTGGGCGAGCTCGACGTACGACTGCTCGGGCTTGCCCGGGCTGACCAGCAGTGGCGTGGCGCACATCGGGATGAACAGGACCAGCGGCCAGACCAGCCAGAGGAACGACGACAGCAGCGCGGACCGCTTGGCCGCGGAACCCGACGGCGCGGCCATGTAGCGCTGCGCCAGGTTCCACATCCCGCCGTTGTACTCGAAGGTCTTGATGAACAGGAACGCCACCAAGAAGATCGTTGTATAAGGCCCGTTCAACGGATCGCCGTGGCCTTCGGGCAACTGGTCCCACATCGTCCACAGCGTCGGCACGCCGTCCAGGTGCGCGAGCACCCCGATGAACATGGCGATCCCGGCCGCGAACTGGATCACGAACTGCCCGAAGTCGGTCAGTACGTCGGCCCACAGTCCACCGAGCGTCGCGTAGGCCATCGTGACCACGCCGGTGATCAGGATTCCCCACCGGATCGGCACTCCGGTGAAGCCGTTGAGCAGTACGGCGATCGCGACCCACTTCGACGCGATGTCGACGACCTTCAGCGCGGCCCCGGAGTACGCCAGCGCCTGCTGTGTCGGCAGGTTGTAGCGACGGGCCAGGTACTCGAGCGGTGAGACGACGCCGTGTCTGGCGCGCAGCCGGTTCCAGCGGGCCGCGAACACGAACGCGCCGATACCGACGCCGACACCGATCGACACCGCCCACCAGACGTAGACGGTGATGCCGTAGGTGTAGGCGACCGCGGCGAAGGCGACGAACATGACGGCGCTGTAGCCGGACATGTGGTGCGAGATGCCGGACAACCACCAGGGGATCCGGCCACCGGTGGTGAAGTAGTCGACCACTGTCTTGATCTTCGTCCGCGACCAGATGCCGATCAGCACCATCAGGACGAAGTAGCCGACCAGGACCGTCCAGTCCAATGCGGTCATCGTGAAACCTCCCAGGGGCGGTGGGCGCTGAATGGAAGGTTCCATTCACCAGAACTCGGTGTCAAGTGGCGGAACCCGGAACAATCCCGGCGGATGTTCCACCCCGAAGGTTTGACACGATGTTCCGTGGAGTAGAACCTAGTTCTGTGAATGCCCTCTTGCAGATCAGGCACGCCACCCATCCCGACCAGGTCCCCGGGTTCGACACGGCCGCGCTGCGCCGGCACTACCTGGTCGACGACCTCTTCGTCCCGGACGCGGTCACCGCGGTGCTCACCCACCACGACCGGATCGTGCTCGCCGGCGCGCGCCCCACGAGCGGGCCGCTCAGCCTGCCCACCTGGCCGGAGCTGCGCAGCGAGTACTTCCTCGAACGGCGTGAGGCCGGCATCGTCAACGTCGGCGGCCCCGGCACGGTCACCACCGACGGGACGAAGTACGAGTTGAGCACCGGAGCCTGCCTGTACGTCGGCCGCGGCGTCCGCGAGGTGGTCTTCGACGGACCCGAGGCGGCGTTCTACCTCTTCTCCGCCGCCGCCCACACCGCCTTCCCCACCACGCTCGTCAACCCGGGTGAGGGCAACCGGCTCGAGCTCGGCGACCAGCAGACCGCGAACCGCCGCACGATCGACCAATACATCCACGCGGACGGCGTACGCAGCTGCCAGATCGTGCTCGGTGTGACCACGCTGCACGCGGGCAGCACCTGGAACACCATGCCCGCGCACACGCACGACCGGCGTACCGAGTGCTACCTGTACTTCGGCCTCCCTGAGACCGAGCGGATCGTTCACCTGCTCGGCGAGCCCGACGAGACCAGGCACCTGCTGGTCGCCGACCGCCAGGCCGTCATCTCCCCCAGCTGGTCGATCCACAGCGGCGCCGGCACGTCGTCGTACAGCTTCGTCTGGGCGATGGCCGGCGAGAACCAGGCGTTCGGGGACATGGACGGCGTCGACGTACGGGACCTGCGGTGACGGCTGACCCGTTCAGCCTGCGCGGGCGTACGGCGCTCGTCACCGGCGCCCGGCGGGGTATCGGCGCGGCCATCGCCGCCGGGTACGCCGCCGCCGGCGCCGAGCTGATCCTGATGGCGCGAGACGCGGCGGTCGAGGACACGCTGGAGGCCATCAAGGCGAACGGCGGCGGGGAGGCGACTGTGGTGACCGCGGACTTCGCCGACCCGGCCGCGGTCGAGGCGGTCGCGACCGAGCTGGCCCGGACCCGGCGGATCGACATCCTGGTCAACAACGCCGGCACGATCCGGCGCGCCCCGGCGGCCGACACGGCGACCGCGGACTGGCGGCACGTGATCGACGTGAACCTCAACTCCACCTGGGCGGTCACCCGGCCGATCGGCGCCGCGATGGCCGAGCGCGGTTCCGGAACCGTTGTCACGATCGCCTCGCTGCTGAGCTTCCAGGGCGGGTTCACCGTTCCCGCCTACACTGCGAGCAAGCACGCGGTCGCGGGACTGACCAAGGCGCTGGCCAACGAGTGGGGTCCGGCCGGGGTCCGGGTGAACGCGATCGCGCCCGGATACATCAGCACCGACAACACCACCGACCTGCGCGCGGACCCCGGTCGCGAAGCGGCCATCCGGGAACGCATCCCGGCCGGCCGCTGGGGCCGGCCGGAGGACGTGGTCGGCGCCGCGGTCTTCCTGGCCTCGGCGGCGGCCGGGTACGTGAACGGTCACGTGCTCGCGGTCGACGGTGGCTGGCTGGCCAGATAGGAGTGGCAGGATGACCGACATGAGCTCGCCCTCGGCCATCGACAAGACGCTGATGGTGCTGGACGCCGTCCTGGAGCACTCGCGGTTCACCGACGTGGTCAACGCGACCGGTCTGGCGAAGTCGACCGTGCACCGGATCATGGCGTCGCTGGTGGAGCACGAGTTCGTCGCGCAGGCCGAGGACGGGTCGTACCACCCGGGCCCGAAGGCGCTGCGGCTGGCCGGTCACGCCCTCACCAACGTCGACCTCGCCACGGTAGCCCGCCCGGTGCTCGCCGACCTGGTCGCGCAGACCCGGTGCACTGTGCACGTCGGCCTGCTCAACGGCGACGAGGCGATCTACGTCGCCCGGCTCGACGGACCGAAGCCGTACCGGATGCCGTCCCGCGTGGGCAAGGCGTTCTGGCTGCACTGCACCGGCATCGGCAAGGCGCTGCTCGCGGAGAAGGACGACGAGGCGCTCGACGCGCACATCACCCGGACCGGCCTCCCGGCCCGGACCCCGCTGACGCACACGACCGCAGCCTCGTTGAAGGCAGACCTCGCCCAGGTCCGGGCCCGCGGCTACGCGCTGGACGACGAGGAGAACGAGCCGGGAATCCGCTGCGTCGCCGCCGTCATCCACGACCACACCGGCGCCGCGATCGCCGCGGTCAGCATCTCCACGCTGTCGCTGGAGCAGTCGATCGCCCAGGTCGCGCTGATGGCTCCCGCCGCGATCGAGGCCGCCCGCAAGATCTCCGCCGCTCTCGGCTACCGCGAGCCGACCTGAACCTCCTGCGAGCGGGCCTGAGCCCGAAACCAGTCGATGGTGCGCTGAAGCCCTTCCTCGGCGTCGATCTTCGGCTCCCAGGCCAGCACGTCCCGGGCCTGGCTGATGTCCGGCTGCCGCACGCGTGGGTCGTCCTTCGGCAACGGACCGAACGCGATCTCGGACGGTGAGCCCACCAGCTCCTTGATCCACCGCGCCAGCTCCAGCACCGGCAACTCGTGCGGATTACCCAGGTTCATCGGCCCCGGATGGTCGGCGTGCACCATCCGGATGATGCCCTCGACGGTGTCGTCCACGTAGCAGATCGACCGGGTCTGGCTGCCGTCACCGGCGACCACGATCGGCACCTCCTCGAGCGCCTGCCGGATGAACGTCGGCACCGCCCGGCCGTCGTTCGCCCGCAGCCGCGGCCCGTAGGTGTTGAAGATCCGCACGATCCCCGTGTCCACGCCGTGCGCGGTCCGGTAGGCCGTGGTGATCGCCTCCGCGAACCGTTTCGCCTCGTCGTATACCGCCCGGGGGCCGATCGGGTTGACGTTGCCCCAGTAGTTCTCCTGCTGCGGGTGGACGAGCGGGTCGCCGTACACCTCCGACGTCGAGGCCAGCACGAACCGGGCGCCCTTCGCGCGGGCGAGCCCGAGCGCGTGGTGGGTGCCGGCCGAGCCGACCTCGAGGGTCTGGATCGGCAACCTGAGATAGTCGATCGGCGAGGCCGGCGACGCGAAGTGCAGTACGGCGTCCACCGGGCCGGCCACGTGCACGTAGTCGGTGACGTCACAGCGGATGAGCCGGAAGCCGGGATGGTCGATCAGGTGGGCGACGTTGTCCGGGCGCCCGGTCAGAAAGTTGTCCAGGCAGAGCACTTCGTAGTCTTCGGCAAGTAGTCGTTCGCACAGATGACTACCGATGAACCCAGCTCCCCCGGTCACGACAGCGCGACGCATGTAGTTCCCCCTTGCTCAATGCCCCCCAAGCAATGAGCCCCCGATTATGCACCGCTCACGATGACTTGACTACCCTGCACCCGCCGCGCCGCAGCCCACCGGACGACGGGCACGAACAGCACCCCGATCAACGCGAACCAGACGCCGAGGATGATCCAGCCCGGGACGCCGAGGCCGAGCGGGAGCAGGGCAAGGACGGTCGGAGCGACCATCGTGCTGATCGACATGCTGGTGTTCCACAGGCCCTGGTACTGGCCCTGGGCGTGGTCCGCGGCCAGGTCGAAACCGAGCAGGAACGAGCCGGACGACTGCAGCAACTCCCCCAGCACCTGCACGAGCGCACCGACCGCCAGCAACCCGACTGCGACGGCGGCACTGCCCCACGACGCGCCGGCGAACAGCACCATCGATGCCATCAGCAACAATCCGGCGGTCCTGGTCGCCCGGGCGGCGGTCGCCGGGTCGGCGATGCCGCGCGACGAACGCACCTGGAAGAGCGCGACGACCACGGTGTTGATGATCAGCAGCAGCGCGACCGTCCAGCGCGGCGCGTCGGTGTGGTCGACCACCCAGAGCGGAATCGCGACCTCCAGTACGGCGAACTGGATCGACATCGCGGCGTTGAGCGCGGCGACCGCGAGGTACCCACGATCGCGCAGCGCGACCCACACCGGCCCGTCGTCGCTCTTGGGCTGCGGCGCGACCCGTGGGATCGCCAGCACGACGAACGCCGCGACGACACTCAGCACGGCGTCCAGGACGAACATCGCGCGGTACGCCGTACCCGTGTCGAAATGCAGTGCGAAAGCGCCGATCCCGGCGCCGGCCATGATGCCGATGTTGGTGACCGCCCGCAGGTAGGCACGAGCCGCGACCCGGCCCGCGCCCTGCGTGATGGCAGCGATCAGCGCAGCCCGGACAGCCCCGGCGCCGCGGTCGACCACGGTGAGCACGATCGCGACGATGAGGAACTGCCAGAACGTGTGCACGAGCAGGTAAAGCAGGCTCAGCCCACAGAGCACCAGGCTGAGTACGACGAACAGCGTGCGCGGACCGCGGCGGTCGGCCAGATGTCCCATCGGCACCGCGGACAGCAGGCCGAACAGCCCCGCGATGGTCAGCCCGAGCCCGACCTGAGCGATCGACAGCCCGACGATCCGGGTGAAGTACAGCACGCTGACCGTCATCAGCAGCCCGCTGCCCACCCGGCTGAGCAGGGTGGCGAGAGCGAGCGGCCGAAGTGGTCCGGGTGCTGGGAGCAGGCCCGTCATGCCCGCGCCACGACGCGCTGGGCGATCTCGCGGAGCTCATCCATCAGGTCGACACCGGAGTCCAGCATTCGCTGCATCTTCGCGGGATCCTGGGCGCCGAACATGTGGCCGATGGTGACCTCGTGCGCCGGTCGGCTCACCACCTCGATCGGATCGCCCGCGCCGACGGCTCCGGTGCGCAGCACCTTCAGGTAGGCGCCGGGACGCCCCGCCTGGTGGAACCGCTTCACCCAGCGCGGTTCCCGCATCCGGTCCTGGAACGTGATGCACGGGATCCGCGGCGCCCGCACCATCACCTCGACCTCCGGACCGATCCGCCACACCTCACCGAGCAGCGCACCGGTGATGTCGAGGCCTTCCGTGCGGAGGTTCTCGCCGAACAACCCGGTCGGGATCTCCCGCCCCAGCTCGGCCGCCCACCACGCCGCGTCCTCCTCGGCGTACGCGTAGAGCGCCTGGTCCGGGCCGCCGTGGTTCTTGGTGTCGCAGACCTTGTCGCCCGCGAGGCCGAGCTCGGAAACCCGTACTCGGCCGGCCTGCGGTCGCTTGTCGATCGCTGTGAGCCCCGTGTCCTTGGGACCCGGGATCAGCTTCTCCACCACGTTGACCGTCAGCAGCCGCATGCCGACCATCATCCGCCGTGGCGGCTTCCGGCTCTACTGAGTTTTCAGTCCTGGATGGCCTTCACGATCGCGATGTTGCGGGTCAGCCAGTCCTGGGGCAGCGACTCGTCGGCGCCGGAGTCCTCCAGGGTCCACAGCACGTTGAGCATCTGCCGGACGATCACCCAGTCGCGGGCCCGGTCCTCGTCGAGGCCGGCGGCGTCGATCGCGGCGTAGAAGCGCTGCCGGACCGCGAACCGAAGGTCGCCGGCGGCAACGACCTCGTCCCAGCGGTTCCAGATCAGCGGCGCGACCTCGTAGTGCGGGTCGCCGGACAGCGGCTTCGGGTCGATCACCAGCCAGGGTTCGCGAGCAGCGGCGAGCACGTTGAAGTAGTGCAGGTCGGTGTGGATCAGCTTGCCGTCACACGCCGGGTCGGTGCTGAAGTCCTCGGCGAGCGAGATGGCCTGCTCGACGTACCGGTGCGGCACCGGCGCCGAGGCGGGCAGCTGCCGGAAGCGCTCGATCCATCGTTTCAGCTCGCCGGACAGGGTCCGGTACTGCGGGCCGGCGGGAATGTGCAGCCGCTGGTAGGCAGCGCCAACGATCTCACAGGCCTCGAGCGCGTCGACCGTGGTCAGGTCGCGCGGCTCCAACCGCTCCAGCAGCAGGGCGAATCGGCGCGGGTCCGCACGCAGCAGCTGCACCGCGCCGTTCCCACCCCAGTCGCGGAGCGCGAGGTGCTCGGTCTCGGCCTCCCAGTGCGGGAACTGCACCTTCAGCACCGCCGGCTGGTCGTCGGCCGTCAGCACCGGTACGACGAGGGCGCAGTTGCCGTACGACGTCGTACCGTCGACGCGGAGGCTCCACTCGCCGAGCAGCTCCCGGGTCAGGCGCGGCAACCGGTCCAGCCAGTCCGCCCAGTCCTGCCCGCGCGACGCGACCACCAGGAAATCGGCGGGGATCTCCACTACTTCTCGGCCCTCACCCGGGTCACTACTTCTTGGCCTTCTCCGGAGCGTCCGAAGTGCGCAGCGCGGCGATGAAGGCCTCCTGCGGGACCTCGACCCGGCCGACCATCTTCATCCGCTTCTTGCCTTCCTTCTGCTTCTCCAGCAGCTTGCGCTTCCGGGTGATGTCACCGCCGTAGCACTTGGCCAGCACGTCCTTGCGGATGGCGCGAATCGACTCGCGGGCGATGATGCGGGATCCGATCGCGGCCTGGATCGGCACCTCGAACTGCTGCCTCGGGATCAGCTCCTTCAGCTTGCCGGCCAGCGCGACGCCGTACGCGTAGGCGTTGTCGCGGTGCACGATCGCCGAGAACGCGTCGACCTGCTCGCCCTGCAGCAGGATGTCCACCTTGACCAGCGCCGCGGCCTGCTCACCGGTCGGCTCGTAGTCCAGCGACGCGTAGCCCTTGGTCTTGGACTTCAGCTGGTCGAAGAAGTCGAACACGATCTCGGCCAGCGGCAGCGTGTAGCGCAGCTCGACCCGGTCCTCGGACAGGTACTCCATGCCACCCAGGCTGCCCCGCTTGGTCTGGCACAGCTCCATGATCACGCCGATGTAGTCCTTCGGGCTGAGGATCGTCGCCTTCACCACCGGCTCGTAGATCTCGGCGATCTTGCCCTCGGGGAACTCGCTCGGGTTGGTGACGACGTGCTCCTTGCCGTCCTCCATCTCGACCCGGTAGACCACGTTCGGCGCGGTCGAGATCAGGTCCAGGTCGAACTCGCGCTCGAGCCGCTCCCGGACGATCTCCATGTGCAGCAGGCCGAGGAAGCCGCAGCGGAACCCGAACCCGAGCGCGCCCGAGGTCTCCGGCTCGTACTGCAGCGCCGCGTCGTTCAGCTGCAGCCGCTCCAGCGCGTCCCGCAGCGTCGGGTAGTCGTCGCCGTCGATCGGGAACAGCCCGGAGTACACCATCGGCTGCGGATGCTTGTAGCCGCCGAGCGGTTCGGTCGCGCCGTGCACGGCCGCGGTGACGGTGTCACCGACCCGGGACTGGCGGACGTCCTTCACGCCGGTGATCAGGTAGCCGACCTCGCCGACCCCGATACTCGGCGACTTCATCGGCTCGGGCGAGATCACGCCGACCTCGAGCATCTCGTGCACCGCGCCGGTCGACATCATCTTGATCCGGTCCCGGTGGTTCAGCTCGCCGTCGACCACCCGGACGTAGGTGACCACGCCGCGGTAGGTGTCGTAGACCGAGTCGAAGATCAGCGCCCGCGGCGGGGCGTCCTTGACACCCTTCGGCGGCTCGACCTGGGCGACGATCTCGCTCAGCAGGTCCTCCACGCCGGCGCCGGTCTTCGCCGACACCTTCAGCACGTCGGACGGGTCGCAGCCGATGATGTGGGCGAGCTCGGCGGCGTACTTCTCCGGCTGGGCGCTGGGCAGGTCGATCTTGTTCAGCACCGGAATGATGTGCAGGTCCGCGTTCAGCGCCAGGTAGAGGTTGGCCAGCGTCTGCGCCTCGATGCCCTGCGCCGCGTCGACCAGCAGCACCGCGCCCTCGCACGCCTCCAGCGACCGCGACACCTCGTAGGTGAAGTCGACGTGGCCGGGGGTGTCGATCATGTTCAGGATGTACGTCGTGCCGTCCGGCGCCAGCAGGCCGCCGGGGGTGTCCGGGCCGGGCGTGAACGGCAGCCGGACCGCCTGCGACTTGATCGTGATGCCGCGTTCCCGCTCGATGTCCATCCGGTCCAGGTACTGCGCCCGCATCGAGCGGTCGTCGACCACCCCGGTGATCTGCAGCATCCGGTCGGCCAGCGTCGACTTGCCGTGGTCGATGTGGGCGATGATGCAGAAGTTCCGGATCAGCGACGGGTCGGTACGACCCGGCTGCGGCACATTCTTGGGGCCAACGGGCACGGAGGGGATCCAGTTCGTCTCGGGTACTGCTTGGTCAACCACTGAATCATCCCATGCGAGGCCAGCGGATTTGAAAATCACGGGCGGTAACGGTGCGCGGGACCTACCGTTGTGACGCATGGCGCACGCTGCTGGGGTCCGGTTGCCCTTCGAGGAGGTGCCCGCCCCCGTGCGGGCGTGGGTGGAGCGCGCGCTGGGCTCGGTGGTCGTCACCGCCGCGACCCAGCAGGGCGGCTTCTCCCCCGGCGCCGCCGCCCGCCTGGTGACCGCCTCCGGCCGCCGCGCCTTCGTCAAGGCCGTCGGTCCGGCGCTCAACCCCAAGACGCCCGAGCTGTTCCGCAACGAGATCGCCGCGATCCAGGGCGTCGGCCCGTTGCCGGCCACACCCGAGCTGTACGACGTGTACGACGACGGCGACTGGGTCGGGATCCTGCTCGAGGACATCCACGGCCGCCTCCCCGCCCACCCGTGGGAGCAGGCCGACGCCGACCGGGTCCTGGGAGCGCTGGACGAGCTCACCGACGCCCTGGACCCGTCGCCGTGGCCGGACGCGCCGGTGGCCGCCGTACGCAGCGCCGAGTTCCTCAGCCGGTGGGACAACGTGATCGCTGACGGTCTCGCCGTACCCGAGTGGGCTGCTGGGCGCGAGGAGGAGCTGGCGGAGCTGGCCCGGACCGGTCTGCGGGCGCTCGCGGAGGGCAAGGCGCTGGCGCACTGGGACCTGCGGGCCGACAACGTCATCCTCACGGACGACCGGGTGGTGTTCATCGACTGGGCGCACGCGGCCCGGGCGCCCCGCTGGGCGGACACCGTGATCCTGCACGCGGACATGCGCGAGTCGGTGACGCTGCCGGCGCTCCCCGACGACGAGGCGATCACCGGCTTCCTGGCCGCCATCGCAGGCGGCCTGTGGTGGGCCGCGGCCCAGCCTGCCCCGCCAGGGCTGCCGACCATCCGCCAGTGGCAGCGCCGGCACGCGATCGTTCACCTCGACTGGGTGCGGGAACGCATGGGTTGAGCACGACGAGGGCGGTCCCCTGGCCTGGGGACCGCCCTCGATGCGTGTCTTGCTAGCTGTCTACCCGAATGAGCGTCGAGCCGGAGCCGTCTGCGCCGTCGGTGTACTGCAGGCGACCCAGGTACCGGGTGCCTGCGGTCAGGCCGGTCCAGGACGCGGTGACACTCGTCTGAGCCGCCGTCTGGACCTGCTGGCTGGCCGGAGTGACCGTGAGGTTGCCCTCGACGTTCTGCAGCGACCAGTGGTTGAGCTTCACCTGCTGGTTGCCGGCTCCCGCGAAGAGGTCGACGTACACGTCGTACGACCCGCCGGCCGGCGCCGCGAGGTTGACCTCCTCCTCGGACGACCCGCCGCCGCTGTTGCCGAGCAGGGTCGTCGTGCCGGTCTTGTAGACGTACAGGTCGACGTCGGTGCCCGCCGGGTAGTCGGCGTCGAACGTCGAGAACCGGGCGTGCTTCGCGCCGACCGGCACGTTCACGGTGATCTTGGCGACGTGGTCGTTGACCGCCGGGTTGGTCGTCGGGAACGACGTACCGCCCGGGCTCTTGATCGTGGTCTCGGCCACGGTGGCCGCCGTCAGCCCGACCGCGCTGGTGTTGAGCGTGCCGGTGTACCCGGCGGTGATCGGCACCTGGACGGATCCCGCCGTCCCGGTCCCGATGACCTGCACCGGCGCCTTGACGGTCAGCGGCTTGATCGCGACCGTGCTGCTCACCGAGTGCTCGCTCGACTTCCAGGTCAGCTTGCCGAACGAGTACTGCTCCAGCGGGGCGCCCGCGTTCTCGATGGTGACCTTGTACGTCGCTGCCCGGCCGGGCAGCGTGATCAGCATCCGCGGCGAGACCGTCACCTTGAAGCCCTTCAGGCCCTCGACCTTCGGGAAGTAGATCTCCGGCAGCGTGCCGACGTTGCGCACGGTCCGGGTGACGGTCTGCTTGCCGGCCAGGTCCCCGATCGAGATGGTCGGGTAGTTCAGGTCACTCGGGTCGATCTTGCCGTTCGCGCACAGCTCGTGGGTGGCCGGCACCTGACCGGAGCCGCAGACGAACTTGGTCCAGTCCTCGTACGTCGAGTCGTAGACCAGACCGGGGTCCATCGCGGTCTTCGGCTGGACGAGACCGGCGCCGTACCCGAACGGCGTGGCGGGCGAGCCGGAGTCGTTCTGGATCGGCTGGCCGCTGGTGTCCTTGTCGGTCGTCGTGGTGAGCAGCGCGGACTTGATCGCCATCGGCGACCAGTTCGGGTACTTGCTCTTGAGCACCGCCGCCGCACCGGCGATGTGCGGCGAGGACATCGAGGTGCCGCTCATGAACGCGTATTCGCCACCCGCCGCGCTGAAGGCGGAGGCCGCGGCCAGCACGTTCGTGCCCGGCGCCATCACGTCGGGCTTGAGCAGGTCGCCGTTCCCGGCCAGGGACGGGCCGCGGCTGGACGAGCTGGCGACCTTCGGCGCGGTGACGCGGACCGGCGTACCCGCGCTGATCGTGGCGGTCGGGTTCGCGGTGCCGCCGACGTACGCCTTGACCTCGGGCGCGGCCTTGTCGTCGAGGTGGACGGTCGGCACCGAGTGCAGGTCGGAGTCGAGCGTGCCCGGGGTGATGTTCAGCAGGATCATGCCGACACCGCCGGCGTTCTTGACCTGGAGGCTCTTGTCGACGCGGGCGTTGCCGCCGCGGTCGCACACCACGATCTTGCCCTGGACCTTGGCCGGGTCGAGCGTGCCCGCCATGCAGAGCAGCAGGTTCGCCGGGTTCGCACCGGCGAGGCCGGCGTCCTTGGCGAGGACGACCGGGCTCGACGGCACCCCGCTGCCGATACCGGCGCCGGTGTAGGACTTGCCGTCGCCCAGCGTCACCGTGGTCTGGACGTCGCGATCGTGGGTGCCGTTGGCAACCGTCGTCACCCACGGGTAGGTCTTGCCGACCGTGCTGACCCCGGGGCCGGTGTTGCCGGCGCTGGTGGCGACGAACACGCCCGCCCGCGCCGCCCGCAGGAACGCGAGGCCGACGGAGTTCACGTACGTCGAGCCGCTGCCGGAGATCGAGTAGTTGATCACGTCCACGCCGTCGGCGACCGCGGCGTCGATACCGGCCACGATGTCCGCGTCGGCGCCGCTGCCGCCGCCGGTCTGGTCGACGGCCCACAGGACCTTGTAGATCGCCAGCCGGGCGTGCGGGGCGATGCCGGAGCCCTTGCCGTAGTCGCGGCCCATGACGCTCATGTCGACGCCGTAGTTGCCGCCCGCCGTGCTGGCCGTGTGAGTGCCGTGGCCGCCGTAGTCACGCGGCGACTTGAACTCCTCCGGGATCGGGCGGGTGCCGATGCCCTTGTCGAAGTACCGGGCGCCGATGACCTTGTTGTTGCAGGTGACGGGCGCCTCCTCACCGGCCTGGCAGGTGCCCTTCCACTTCGCCGCGACGATCGCGTCGGACCGCTTGGTGGTCTTGATCGGGGCGAAGCTGGCCCGCTCCGGGACGAAACCGGTGTCGATGACGCCGATGATGACGCCGTCACCGGCCTTGTCGACACCACCCGCCTGCTGCCAGGCGCCGCCCTTGCCGGACAGGCCGAGGAACCGCGGGGTGTCGACGGTGTCCTGGCGCTGCAGTTCGCTCGGCTCGACGCTCTTCACGCCGGACGACTTGGCCAGCTTGACGGCTTCGTCGTACGACATCTGGGCGGCGAAACCGGCGTACGTGTAGCTGTAGTCGTACAGCTTCTGCGCGCCGGGGACCTTGGCGAGGACTTCCTCCCGCTCGCGGGTGAGGTGCTGCACGTACTCGAGCACCGGCGCTGCGGTCTTGAGCAGCTTCCCCCCGGGCGCGACGCGGGTGGACGGCAGGCCGGCGATGCCGCCGCCGTACTCGGCCACCGGGGCGTCGTCGAGTTGGACGATGTAAGCGCCGGTCGAGGATTCCTTGACCAGCGGAGTGCGCTGCGGTTCGTCGGCCACCAGCGCGTCGGCGGCGCGCGCCGCGAGCGGGAGGCCGGCCAGCGACGCGACGAGCGCGGTGGCGACGATGATCGGGGTACGGCGGGGCACTGAGTTCCTCCAGGCTTGGACGGCGCGATGGTGGAGCTTGGTCTCGCAACTGGACCCGTGACGCGCATCCCCCCTTGCGGTGATCAGCGTCACGCGGGCCCGAGTATGCCGGTGGGGGCGACCGATGTCACGCTCAGCACACCACGTGTCAGCTCACAGCCGAGAGGACCTGATGCCGGATCTGAGTGAGTCCATCACGGTGTCCGCCCCGGCCCTGTCGGTGTACGGCCTGGTCAGCGACCTGCCGCGGATGGGCGAGTGGAGCCCGGAGTGCACCCGGGTGACCTGGTCCAGGCGTACGCCGGGCCCCGCAGCGGGAGCGCGGTTCGTCGGGCACAACCGGGTCGGCGCGGTCCGCTGGTTCACGTTCGGGCGGGTGGTGGACGCCGTACCCGGCGAGCGCTTCAGCTTCACGATCCACTTCGGCCCGATCCCGATCTCGCTCTGGACCTACGACTTCGCGCCCTCCTCGGGCGGCGGTTGCGAGGTCACGGAGTCCTGGACCGACCACCGCCCGGCCGCCTTCCGAGCCCTCTTCCGCCCCTTCTTCGGCGACCGCACCCGCCGCAACCTGGCCGGCATCCACACCACCCTCCTCCGCCTGAAATCAGCCGCCGAAGCCTAGGTTCTGTCGCGAGCGGCCAATCGCTCAGCCAGGACGGCTGCTTCGGTGCGCGTCGCCGTACCTGTCTTCCGCAGAATGTTGGACACGTGCACGCTCACGGTCTTCCCACTGATGAACAACGCCTTGGCAATCTCCCCGTTGGACCGCCCGGCCACCAGCTGCGCCAGCACCTCCCGCTCCCGAGCAGTCAAGGCTGAGAGCGCATCGGACCGTTCAGCCGCAACCTCGACAACAGGCTGCCGCAGATCGATCCGCGCCGCCCTCGCCAGAACCTCGACCTCACG
Organism: Kribbella sp. NPDC002412; assembly: GCF_053592935.1. Classification (NCBI taxonomy): domain Bacteria; kingdom Bacillati; phylum Actinomycetota; class Actinomycetes; order Propionibacteriales; family Kribbellaceae; genus Kribbella; species Kribbella sp. NPDC002412. Next base: position 42,525 of record NZ_JBSFBL010000047.1, on the reverse strand, counting down.
CAGCAGCGGAACGGCCCCCAGCTCCCCCGCAATCCGATGCGCCGCCTGTAGCTCGTCCCGCGCGACGGAGCGCGACGATCCGTCCACGACCATCGCCTCCGCCGCGCGCAGGCGGGATCTCGCCTCATACCAGGGCATGCCGCTTTCCTGACACCTGTCCGCCGCCACCCGCCACAACGCCCCCTGGCCTTCGTCGTCGTGCGCCCGCGCGACCTGAGCCTCGAACACCGCCAGGTGCCTTGCCCTGCTGAGGGGGTCGACGCGTGCCGTGCTGAACGGGGCACCCGGCAACTGCTTCACGAGTCCGTCCAGTACGGCGACCACGCGATCCGCACCGGCGAGATCACCGGCGTCCCGCGCTGCACACGCAGCCGCCGCCGCGGCGTTGGCGATGCCGAGGATCTCGTCCTGGTCATCGGCGCCCACAACCGCCGCTTCCCGGTTGACCAGCCAGTCGAACGCCCGCTCTGCCTCGCCTTCGGCGATCAGAAGCTCCGCCTTCACGAAGCTGAACGACGATCGCAGTCCCGCGTAGTCCTCCGAGACCATCTCCAGCGCGCGGTCGAGGTGAAGCCTGGCCTCCGTCAGCCGCCCGCTGTGCAGGGCGAGCTGCGCCGAACACAGTCTGACCGCCGCGCCGATGATGCCGTCACACCTGGCTGCCAGGCCCCGCCGGAGCACCTCGCGGCATTCGCGCCAGCGCCCGACGACGAACAACCAGTCGGCGGCCTGCTGGCCGACGAAGTGTTCCCAGGACGCGCCCAGCGCGTGGAGTTCCTCCGCGGCCCGCAGGGCCACCTCTGCCGCCTCGGTGAAACGGCCCTCCTTCCCCAGAGCGTTCACCCGCCAGGTCACCGCGACGCCCATCCGGTGCGGGTCCCCGGACCTTCGTCCGGCTCGTTCTGCCTCCTCTGCTGCCGGGAGCGGATCGCCCGCACCGGTGTGCAGGTAGAGCAAGGCCCGGGTGGCGAGGGCCGCGGCGAGCGCGACCTCGTTCCCCGACCGATGCGCCACGCGAATCGCTTCCTCGACGTGTGCCAGTCCGCTGCGACCGGCCGCCGGGTCTCTCACTGCGTCCCAGGCCTCGGCGAAAGCCATCGCCTCCAGGGCAAACGCGCGCTCCGCAGAGTCCGGATGTCCATCGGTCAACCGCAACGCCTCGAGCAGCTGATCGTTGACGGCTTTCCTACCGGCGGACTGTGGATGCACGTAGTCTTGCGACGCGAGCAGCAAGTTGCTCGCGAGCAGCGGCTCGGAGTCTCGGTCGACGAGCTCCATCGCTTGGCGTGCGTACTCGAGGCTGACGGTGTAGCGACCGGCCGTCTCACACACGTCCCACGTTCGGCGCAGCAGGTCGATGTGGTCGTGGCGTGAGCCGCGGATGGCTGGTGAGAGCTGGGCCCAGAGGGAGCAGGCTCGCTCCAGGTGCAGTGACTCGACTGTCGAGGCGTGGAGCTCGGCTGCGTGGTCTGCTGCGATGAGCGACCAGCGGAATGCCTCGTTCACCCTCCCGGCTCGGTGGTTGTGGACCGCGAGGTCGGCTGCGGCCTCGTCGCTCCGGGACTCGAGCACCCGGACGAACGACGCGTGGATCCGGACCGCGTCGCCGTGTGGCAGGGCGTCATACAGGACCTCCGCGAGCAGCGGATGCCGGAACCACGCGCGGCCTTTTCCGTCGTTGCGTACGACGCCCTCGTCCGCTGCCTCAGTCAAGTAGCCGGGCACCTGCTCCGGATCGACGCCGCGGTCGCTCGCGACAGCCGCGAGTACCTCGAGCTCGATCGGCCGGCCGCCGACCGCGAGGACGCGCGTGGTCTGCCGGGCGCCTGGCGACAATCCGTGCCAGGTCGCGAGCAGCGCGTCACGGAGTGCGGTCGGCGCCTTGTCGTGACTGCGGACCAGGAGCTCGGTGAGATACGGGTTGCCGCCCGACCGCCCGTACACCTCGGCCGCGAACCCGGCGTCGACTGCGCGGCCCAGGATCGTCTCCAGTTGCTCCTCGGTGCCGGCGACCGTCAGCCGGTCCAGGTGCACCTCGCCGAACGACGGCATCCGGCGCATGTCCGCGAACCAGCCGTGGAGCGGATGGCCTTCGCCGCGGTGCTCGTCCCGGCAGGTCATCAGCAACGCCAGGCGCTGGTTGCGGAAGCCGGCGATCAGGTAGGCGAGGACGTCGAGCGACGTACGGTCGGCCCACTGGAGGTCGTCGATCACCAGGATCGTCGGCGCCCGCTGCGCGAGGCGGTTGAAGGCGTCGTCGATCCGGGGCAGCAGCTGGCCCGGCTCCGTCGGGTGTGCACCCCCGAGGGCCTGGGCGAGTTGAGCGATGTCGTCCGCGACGTGGGTCCGAAGCGCGCCGATGACCGGCGCGAACGGGACGGAGGATGCCCCGAAGTTCACACAGGTGCCCCACAGAACCTGTGCATGCTCCCGCCGACCGCAGGCGTCGCGGACCAGGCTCGTCTTGCCGACGCCCGCCTCGCCTTCGACCACCAGCGCGCACGGGGTCCCGCTCGCCGCCCCCTGTAGAGCCTTTGCGAGGAGCTCCTGCTCCTCCGCCCGGCCGGCGAGCCCAGGATCGTGCTGTACCGCCGCCCCCACGGCGCCAGTATCGTCCTGGCAGGCCCCGAGGTCGCGGGAACCGTCCGTTAACCGGATGGTGCGGTCTGTGGTTGGGTGGGTGGCGCCGGTTTGGTGATGACTGAGGGTTGTTGGTAATCTGGCCCTTCGCGCCCCCACGGGTGATGCTCACTTGTGCGCGCGACACTTTCCTGTACTGACCGCACACACCTGATCGAGGCTCTGCTCCGTGGCGAACATCAAGTCCCAGATCAAGCGCAACCGCCAGAACGAGGCTGCGCGACTTCGCAACAAGTCGGTGAAGTCGACCCTCAAGACGGCTGTTCGCCGCTTCCGCGAGGCCGCCGACGCCGGCGACGCCGCGAAGGCGCAGGAGCACGCCAAGGTGGCGGGCCGCCTGCTCGACAAGGCTGCCAGCAAGGGCGTGATCCACGCCAACCAGGCCGCCAACCGGAAGTCGTCCATCTTCAAGAAGGCCGCCTCCCTCTAGGCAACGCCAAACGATCGGCCACCCACTGGGCAGGCCGATCGTTTTTGCGTACCCGAACCCCAGCTGATTCCAGCTGGGGTTTCCTGCGTCGGGTTCGCCGTCCGGCTAGCGGCGGCCGTGGGAGCGGCTGACGGTGATGACCATCCGCTCGAGGGCATACCCGGCGTCGCCCGAGGCGCCCTTCACGTCCGCGTCGGCCTGCGCCACGGCCTTGATCGCGGTCGCCAGCCCACCGGGTGTCCACCCTCGGGACTGCTGCTTCAGCTGCTTGAGCTTCCACGGCGGTACGCCGACCTCGCGCGCCAGATCCGCCTCCCGCAGACCGCTGGGCGCGCTCGCGTACTTCGCCAGCCCGCGCAACCCGCCCGCCATCGCACTCGTGACGAGCACCGGCGCGACCCCGCAGTCCAGCGCCCACCGCAACTGCTCCAGCGCCGGCTCCGTCCGCCCCGCGATCGCCGCGTCCGCGACCGCGAAACTCGTCACCTCAGCGCGACCCCCGAAGTACTGACCGATCAGCTCCGCCGTGACCGCCTGGCCGCCCGAGTCCGACACCAGCTGCGAACATGCCCCGGCCAGCGCCCGCAGGTCGTGCCCGACCGCGTCGACCAGCGCCGACGCCGCCCGCTCGTCCACGGTCCCGCCGTGCAACCGGATCTCCCCGGCCACGAACTGCGGCAGCTCCCACGCCTTCGGCGCGGTCGCGACCACCTCGTTGACCGATGCCTTGCGCAACTTGTCGAGGACGGCCTTGCCCTTCTGCCCGCCGGAGTGCACCAGCACGACCAGTACGTCGTCCGCCGGGGAGCCGGCGTACTCGATCAGGTGCGGCGCCATCTCGGACGGCAGGTTCTCCAGCATCCGCAGCACGAGCACCCGCTCGGTCGCGAACAACGACGGCCCGGTCAGCTCCGCGAACACCCCGACGTCCAGCGTCGACGCATCCACCTCGGTCACCTCGACCTCGGCGCTGCCCTTCGACACCGCCCCGATCGCCGACCGCACCGCCCTATCCGCCAAGAACGCCTCGGCCCCGGTCACCAGCAGCACATCGCCCAGCTTCGGCGCAGAACCCCTACGAGCAGCCACGCCCCAACCCTCCCACACCCCACCGACACCCCCTCGCCGTACCTCCACCCGTGTCACCGGCCGAGGCCGGCGTCCCGCGCACGGGCTACGGCTTCGGCCCGACCCGCGACGTGGAGCTTCGCGAAGACGTTCGACACGTGGTTGCGGACCGTCTTGTCGCTCACCACCAACTGCCTGGCAATCGCAGCGTTCGTCAGCCCGCGAGCCACCAGATCGAGCACCTCTCGCTCCCGCTCGGTCAGCTCCGGGAACGGCGACACCTCCGCCCCCGCCCGGCCTGCCGCGAAGTACGACAAGACCCGGCTCGCGATCGCGGACGAGAACACCACCTCGCCATGCGCGACTCCGTCGAGCGCCCGCCCGATCTCCGCCCGATCAGCTCCCTTGAGCAGATACCCCCGCGCCCCGGCCCGCACCGCCGCGAACACCGACTCGTCGTTCTCCAGCATCGTCAGCACCAGTACGGCGATCGCCGGATTCTCACCGGTCACGTGCCGAGTCGCCTCGACCCCGTTCATCACCGGCATGTGCAGGTCCATCACGACCACATCGGGAACGAGCTCGGCCGCAAGCCGAACCGCCTCCGCCCCATCGCCTGCCTCGCCCACGACCTCCTTGCCGGTCATCGTCGAGATCGCGGTGACCAGGCCTTCCCGGTACAGCGGATGATCGTCGACAACCAGCACACGGACCGTCATGACGCTCCCCTCGGCAACAACGCGGTCACCCTGGTACCGGCCGGGCCGGAGTCGATGGTCAGCTGCCCGCCGAGCTCCTCGGCCCGCTCACGCATCGATGACGTACCGACGCCAGGCTTCACCTGCTCGGGCAGCCCGCTGCCGTCGTCGACGACGTCGATGCGCAGACACCCATCGGCTTCCTGGACCCGCACAGCCACGGTCCCAGCACCCGCGTGCCGAACCGCGTTTCCCGTTGCCTCTCCCGCGATGTGATAGGCCGCAACCTCGATCGCGGCGGGCAGTGCGGCGATGTCGTCCACCTCCACCTGCACCCTCGTCGTACCGGTCGACAGCCGATCGCCCAGCTCGCGTACGGCGTCCGCCAGCCCCAACTCGTCCAGCATGGGCGGCCTCAGCTCGTGCACGAGCGCCCGTACGTCGGCTACCGCCGCGTTGAGCCGCGGAACCAGCCGATCGAGCAACTCCCGAGCCGCCTCCGGGTCATCGCCCGCGATGTCCCGCGCTGTCTCGACATGCAACGCCAGCGCCGCGAGCGAAGGCCCCACGCCGTCATGCAGGTCCCGCCGAAGCCGCCGCCGCTCCTCCTCCCGCGCAACGACGATCGCCTCCCGGGCCCGCCGGCTCTCTCTCGCCAGCAACACCGTGTGAGCCGCGACCGCCGCCTGCCCCGCCAGTCGGCCCAGCGCCCGCTGCTCGAACCCGTCGAACTCGCTCCCCCGCGAAACAGTCAGCTCCCCAAGCCCCTCCCCGCCGAACTCCAACCTCACGGACAGTCTGTACCCCTCCACTGTGGAGCCGGCAGACGTGGCGACCAGGCCGTCCCGGAGGGTGATGGTGGCTTGCCTCGCGTGGAGGGAGCGGGCGACCTGATCGAGTACTGAGGGCAGGATGCGTTCGGACAGGTCGTCGGGAGTGGTTGCTGCCGCCAGGCGATCGCCCAGGCGGTCCAGTACGGCGTACGGCTCGTCGACGTCGCCGTGGACGAGGCGGTTGACGTGTCGTTGCAGCCAGGAGCGGAGTGGTAGTGCGGCCAGGGCAACGACTGTGGTGGCGAGGATGGGCGCTCCCGTCGTGCCGCCTAGGCGGTTGCCGAGTAGCCAGACCGCCGCGACGTACAGACCGGCGACCAGTGCGGACAGGCCGCCGTACACCAGCGCCCGGGAGATGACGACCTCGACGTCCCACAGCCCGTACCGCATGACCGCGATGCCGATGGCCAATGGCAGTGGCAGCATCGCGAGGCCAGCGACAAGACCGGTGACCTCGACCGGCACCAACCTGGCGAGGACGAACAGCACCACCGTGCACGCGTAGCCGAGCAGCACCCACTTCAGCTGCTGCCGCTCCACGTCGGCGGCCCGCCGCCACCGCACCAGCAAGGACGCGAACGCCGCGACGACGCCCGCGACCAGCAACACGCCGACCACGCTCCACACAGCTGGCTCCGCGACTGCTGCCACACCTGTAGGGTTCGTCAACCCCTGCAACGCTTCCGGGAAGTCCTGCGACTCGTACGGCGTCAGCGCCCAGACAACCCCGGTCGCCACGACCGCAGCCCACGTCAGCCACAGCACGGGCCGCCACTGGTTCGTCGGCAGCCGACCGTCCGGCAGCAACAGCGGCAGCAGTACGGCGATGGCGGCGTACCCCGGTGCCCACATCCATGAGCCCAACCACATCAGCCAGTGCCCGACTCCGGAGCCCGGCACGAGCAGCGCAACCTCCTGACTGAGTACGGCGATCCCCTGGGTGACGCCGATCAGCACAAGCAGCAGCCGCACCCTTGTTGCACCGCTGAGCCGCACCAGCAACCCGGCCGCCCCATAGGCCACCGCAGCCGCAACCCCCATCAACCAGAACGACGGCTCACTACTCCGCCCCGCCGCCGCATTGACCGCATGCAACCCCGCAGCCACGATCCCGGCCACCACCGCCAACCCACCAAGAACAACCCCCATACCCGCATCATCCCGGCCCAATGTCCCCCCGTCACGGGACACCAAGTCCCGACCCAACTCAAGACCCACACCCGTGTCCCCCGGGACACCCCAACCCGCACCGTGAACCCATGACAACAACCCAGAACAACCAACCCCCATCCCCCAACCCCCAAGGCCAAGCCATGCCAACACCAACCGAGAACCTGAGGCACCAACCCGCCACCCCTACCAGGACCACCGCCCCCAGACATGCCGGGAGCATGCAGCCGGCCACCACCGGTGCTCCCGCCAACGACGCGCAGGCGCGCCCCGCCGGGGCTCGCGGTGCGACCCACACCACCGCCGGCAGTGCAGAGGCGGTGCGGGCGGGGCGCTTGCCGGTGAGTGTGTTGGTTGCGGCGGTGCTGACTGGGCTGACTGCTGCGTTCGGGGCGTATGGCGCGATCTACTTCACCGGCCTAGAAGGCTGGGATCTCGCCGGCGCGACCTTCGTCGTCACGTACGAGTTCATCTCGCTCTGCGGCCTGGTCGCCGCCGTAGCCTTCGCCCGCGGGCACTACCTCGGCCGCATCGGAGTCATCGTCTACGCAATCTGGATGCTCTACTTCACCGCCTTCAAGGTCGGCGTAGTCCACGAATGGGAAGCCATCCCCTTCGGCGTAGTGGCCGCCGTAGCCCTCCTCGCCGCCACCCGCCCCACCTCCCGCAACCACGCCCGATAACCATCCACCCGCCACACACCCCCACCCTGCGCCCTCCTCCCACCCGCGACACCCCCGCCCCTCCTTCCCACCACGCCCCGCGCGGCCTGGGCTGGCGGAAACTCGTTGGAAGGGGTGGCGTTGAGTGGTGAGGATGGGGGGTGTGACTGACCTAGTGGCGCCTGTGGATGCGCTTGTTGTGGTGGATGTGCAGACCGCGTTTGTCTCCGGGACGGACGCCGTCCCTGATGCGGAGGGATTGCTCGAGCGGGTGGGTGAGCTGCTGGAGCGCGCACGGGAGGCGGGCGCCGTCGTCGTACATCTGCAGAACGACGGGGCTCCAGGCGCGGACGATGAGCCGGACACGCCTGGCTGGGAGCTGTACCTGGCGGTCAAGGACGGGCCACGCGAGCGAGTGATCCGGAAGCCCCGCGACGACGGCTTCGACGGCACGCCGCTCGGCGAGGTTCTTGTTGCTGCCGGAGTCCGCTCGGTCGCGATCTGCGGCTTGATGTCAGAGATGTGCGTACAAGCAACCGCCCGCACAGCCCTCGCCCGCGGCTACCGCGTAGTTCTCCCGTACGACGCGCACGCCACCTACGACATCCCCGCAGCACCCGGCGTCAGCGACCCCGTCCCGGCCCGCACAGTCTCCCGAGTCGCCGCCTGGGCACTAGGCAACCAAGCCCAAACCACCATCCCCACCACCTCCGTCACCTTTACTGCCTCGTCAGCCTGACCGGGGTTGGTGACCGGAGGTGAGGGTTAGGTGGTTGTCAGGGTTGGTGATGGTCAGGGGGCCTTGGGTGAGGGTGGTGGCCGTTTTGGTGGATTGGTGGGACAGGAGGCTGAGGGTTCTGGGAGCGGGGTGGCCGTAGTCGTTGTCTTGGCCGGCGGAGATCAGCGCCAGGCGGGCGTTGGTCGCGGCGATGAAGGCTGGGTCTTGTTGGGCGGAGCCGTGGTGGGGGACTTTGAGGACGTCGGCGCGGACGTCGGCGCCGGTGGCGAGGATGGCGCGCTGGGACTCGGGTTCGAGGTCGCCGGTGAGCAGGATGCGGAGGCCGGACAGCTCGACCATCATGGTGATACTGGCGTTGTTCTCGGGCGATCCTTCGTCGGTGGAGGTCGCTGAGGACGTGCCGGGCGGCGGTAGCGCGGGGACGCGGGCGGGCCACAGCGTGGTCCAGCTGAGTGAGCCGACCTCGCGCTTCTCCTGGTAGGTGACGGTGCGCAGGACGATGCCGTGGTGTGCCGCGAGGTCGACGACTCGCTTGTACTCGGCGGGTGGCGAGAAGTACGGCGTCACCTCGATCTCGTCGACCTTTCGATCCTTCAGTACGCCGGCCAACCCGCCGGCGTGATCGGCATGGAAATGGCTCAGCACCAGGACCGGCACGTACTCGACGCCGAGGTCGCGCAAACACCGATCCATCGCGGCCGGGTCAGGACCGGTGTCGACGACAACGGCTGCCTCGTCGCCGGCTCGCAGTACCAGACCATCTCCTTGCCCCACGTCGCACATGACGAACAGCCAGTCGTCGGGCGGCCAGCCGAGCGAACCGACGGGACGCAGTACGACGACCGCCAGCAAGACGACCGCGGTCACCATCGCGATCGGGCGGGCCAGGATGCGGTGCAGGCCGAACACGAGTGCAACGCAGAGCAAGGTCAGTACGGCGACGCCGACCGCAGTCGCGGGCCACGCGTTGGCGGCGCCGGGAAGGTCGGCGCCCTCGCGGGCGATGAGGATGATCCAGCGGGCCGGCCAACCCGCAGCCCAGCCGACCAACTGTGCCGCCTCGGTGCTCACCAGCGCGACGCCGGCCGCGGTGAACCCGAGGATCGTCGCCGGACCCACCGCTGGACCGGCCAGCAGATTGGCGCCTACGGCAACCAACGAGACCTCGCCGGACAACCAGGCGACGACCGGCGTACAGCCGAGCTGCGCAGCCAGCGGGCACGAGATCGCGTCCGCAAGCCAGGTCGGCATCCACTTGGCGAGCGCGTCCCGCCACCCCGGTCCGAGCAGCACGATTCCCGCCGTGGCGAGCACGGACAGCGCGAACCCGGCCGACCTGGCGAGCGACGTGTCCAGAAGCAGCAACGCGATCACGGCGACCGCCAGACTCCGCACGGCCCGGCGACGCGACCCGCCGCTCGTCATCGCTGCCAGGGCGATCAACCCCATCGCGGCCGCACGGAGGACGCTGGGCTGCGGTCGGGCGAGGATCACGAACACGACAACCGTCATCAGCCCGATCGCTGTCAGACCACGGGCGCGCACGCCGACCAGCCGGGCCATCGGAAGCACGAACGCCAGCAACAGGGTCAGGTTGGTCCCGGACACCGCGGACAGATGCGTCAGTCCTGTGGTCTGAAAGTCCTCGGTCAGCTCGGCGCGTAGGCCGGACTCGTCGCCCATGACGAGGGCGGGCACGAGACCGCGTACGTCCTCCGGCTGGTTGGCGACGGACTCGCGGAGGCCGGCGCGGACCTGCTCGGCAGCACGCAGCCACCACGGCGGCTGGTCCACGAACCGCGGAGCCAGGCGAACCGAGAGCATCGCGGCGACGTCGGATCCCTGCTCAACCGCCTCGAGCCGGCCGCTCGTGTCGACTCGTTGGCCGTACCGAACCTGTCGCCACTGCTCCGAGCCGATCACGAGCACTGGCGTACTCACCCGGGTCACGGTCCCTCTTGCACGCACCTCCTCGATCGTTGCCTTCACCACTACGTACGGCGGACGCCGGCTGCCCGGACTTCGTCGTACTGACGGATCGCCGTCGATCTTCAGCGTCACGCCGACGGTCGCGCTGTCGGCCGCCAATCCGGTCACCGGGCCGGCGCGTAAACCCTCGACCTGCAAGGCCGCGGCCACGCCCATCCCGGCGACCACGACGAGCACGCCGACTGCTGCCCAACCGGGCGTCGATCGGGTGGCACGGCGTACAAGGAGAGCTGTCGCGGCGGCGAGGGCGAGGGCGACGGCTGAGGTGAGCAGGCCGACGAGCGGTCGGTGAGCGATCAGCAGAACCGCTGCCAGCCAGCCCGCCGCAGCCGGAGCCAGCAGTCGCACGTCGAGTCGCTCCCGACGCTCGTCGTCGACCTGCTCGTCGGTCCGCTCGGCAGGCGGCTCGTCGACCCGGTCCGCAGGCAGCCCGTCAGCCCCGTCGGCGGTCTCCCCGTCGGCTCGCTCGGCGGACTGCCCGTCGGGCCGCTCGGTGGTCGGGTCAGATGCGGACATGGGGCTTTAAGGAGTCGAACTTCTTGGGGCCTACGCCGGGGACCTCCTGGAGTTGGTCGATGGTGGTGAACGGACCGTTCTGGGTGCGGTAGTCGAGGATGCGCTGGGCCAGGACGGGGCCGACGCCGGGGAGGGTGTCGAGTTGGTCGAGGGTGGCGGTGTTGAGGTTGACGGGTGTGCCGGCCGGGGCGGCCGGGTTGGGGGTGGTCCCGGGAGGCGCGGACGAGGGAACGGATCCACCTGGCTGGCCGACGACGATCTGTTCGCCGTCGGTGACCTGGCGGGCGAGGTTGAGGGTGGTGAGGTCGACGCCTGGGAGTGGGCCGCCGGCGAGGGTGAGCACGTCGGCGACGCGGGAGCCGGTGGGCGCGCGCACCAGGCCGGGACGGCGGACCTTGCCAGCGATGTGGACGACGACAGTGCCGGCGGCCTGCCCAGGGACGCCCGGCGATGCCTGGGCGCCAGGTGATGGCTGGGCGCCGGATGAGGGTTGGGCGCCGGTTGAGGGTTGAGTAGCAGATGGACAGGGCTGGCCGCCGGGACAGGGCTGGTTGACCGGAACGCCAGACGTGAGGGTGGTCGGTGAGCGGGCGTCGGGGAGGGTCTCGGGGCGGGCTCGGAACACTGTCCACGCGGCCCAGGCCAGGCCGATGGACAGTACGGCGGCCAGGACCACGACGTGCCGTGGGGACAAGGTCCACCGGGCATCACGTAGTCGCTCGGGCCGGACGGCTTCGGGGATCCATCCACCTCGCACCTCCTCATCACGCTCCTCCAGTTCTCTGTCGGTTGCGCCGTGCCGAGGTGCGCTGGCGGCAAGACGTGCCAGCGCACGCTCGCGCGCACCCGGGTCGGGGCCGGCGGCACGGCGGAAGACCTTCACGCCAGAGAAAGTACGAGTCTGGAGCCGCCCTGGAACGCCGACTTCAAACCTGTGGAAAAGGCTCAGTGCGGGGCGATGACGACCGCGAGGAGGCCGGGGCCCACGTGGGCGCCGATGACGGCGCCGACCTCTCGGAGGACGATCTCGTCGGCGTTGGGCAGGCGGTCGGCCAGGCCGTCGGCGAGGGTGTGGGCCTTCTCGAGGTTGGCCAGGTGGTGGACGGCGACCTGGACGGGGCCGTCGCCGGCCCGTTGGACGGCGATGTCGGCCAGCCGGGCGATGGCGCGGCTCGAGGTGCGGACCTTTTCGAGCGGGACGATCCGGCCGCTGCTGATCGTGAGCAGTGGTTTGACGGCGAGCGCCGTACCGAGGAGGGCTTGGGCGGCGCCGATGCGGCCGCCGCGGCGGAGGTACTCGAGGGTGTCGACGTAGAAGTACGCCGAGATCGAGGACATCCGGACCCGGGCGGCGGCCTCGACGGCGGCCCGGTCCGCCCCGGTGGCGGCAGCCGCTGCGGCGGCCAGGACCGGGAAGCCGAGGCCCATCGCGATGGACCGGGAGTCGATTACCCGGACCGGGATCGGCGACTCCTTCGCCCCGATCATGGCGGCCTCGACGGTGCCTGACATGTCGCCGGACAGGTGGATCGACACGACCGACTCGGCTCCGGCCGCGGCACAGGCGGCGTACGTGTCGGCGAACGTCTGCGGCGCCGGGCGGCTGGTCGACACCGGCGTGAACGTCTTGAGCGCCTCCGCGACCGCGTCGGCGGACGTGGCGCCGTCGTCGTACGACGTACCGCCGATGACGACCTGCACCGGTACGACCGTCAGCGGCAGGCGGAGCACCTCGTGCGTGGACAGACCGGCCGTGGAGTCGGTGACGACGTGCACGCGGGCTGACATGAAGCGAGGTTACCGGACAGTTTTTGTCTGCGCGCGGTGTCAGACTCCGGAAGATGAAGGAGACAGCAGCGGAGATCACTGAACTGCAGGAGCTCCTCGACGCGGCGTACCAGCGGTCGACGGAGCATCTGCGCAGCATCATCACGGGCCCCCGCCGGCTGGATGCCGAGGCGCTGGTGCGGGTTCTGACCGGCATGTGCACGCTCAACGTCGCCACCGTCACCGCGCGGGGCGAGCCGCGGATCAGTGCGGTCGACGGGCACTTCCTGCACGCTCGCTGGGTGTTCAGCACGGCCGGCTCGGCGGCGAAGGCGCGGCAGTTGCGGGCCAGGCCGGCGGCGAGCATCTCGTACGTCGACGGCGAGCGGATCGGCGTGTTCAGTCACGGGGACGTGGAGTTCCTGACCCCAGCGCACCCGGACTTCGCCGAGATCGAGGCATACCTGACCAAGTACTACGGGAGCTCGCCGTCGAGCTGGGGGCCGGACATCGTGTACTGCCGGCTCCAGCCGTCGTGGATGGTCGGGTACGGCGACCGCGCGGCGCTGCTCGCGGAGGCCGAGGAGAAGAGCGCGAAGAAAAAGAAGAAGTAGCCGGCAACGGGCTAGCGAGGTGAAGGCCTACCCCTCCGGGGCCCTCACCTCGCTGTGCTGACCTCCCCGATGAGTCAGCTCGTTGCCTCACTACGCCGGCTCCCCGAAGCCGACACATATGTCCCGCCGCCGCGTTCGCGGCCGTGCGGGTGCCGCCGGCGCTCACCCCGCGCGCCGTCCCGTCGGCCCTGCTGTCTCGCACCGGTCAGCCGGCGCTCACCTCACTAGCGCCGCCTCGCCGGTGCTCCCCCGCACCGCCTCATCGCCGCCGCACTCACACCGGCGAGCCGGCGCTGGATCCCAGCGCCGACTAGCCGATGCTCACCCCACTGACGCCGGCTCCCCTGTGCCCGACGCCGCACACCGGCCCCCCGACGGCCGGCGCTTACCCCTGCACGCCAGTTCCCCCGAGACCCGGCGCTTACCCCTGCACGCCAGTTCCCCCGAGACCCGGCGCTTAACCTCTGCACGCCGGCTCCCCTGTGGCCGGCGTTTGGTGCATTGCTGACTCCCCCTCGTTGTCAGCCGAGTTCAGTCCTCGTCGAGCTACTCCCCGTACCGGTTCCCCGAAGGACCGGTCTGACCGCGAGCTCGTCGAGGTCCCGGGAGGCCCCAGCGGCTGACCCCGCCGGCGGGTGACCAAACCCGCCGGCTTCCCGGTGTCAGCCAGACCGACACTCGTCCCCTGTGTCGTGTGCCTGGTCCAGTGCTGGGACCCCGCCCCGGGTGTGGTGCCCTGACGGTGCACGGCACCCGGTTCAGGCAGGACAGATCCGCACGTCGCAGCACTCCGGAGCTCTCGACAGCCGATCGGCGCCCCCACCGTCCGGCCGCCGGATGCCCTCCGCGTCGCCTCCCCCAAGCTGTTCGGCAGTCCAGCGCAGCACCATGGCCTCATCACGGTTCACCGCCCATTCCCTGCCTGCCCGGCTTCGGTCTCTGCTTCGTCGAACCTGTCCTACGGCTGTAATTCTTCGGCCGGCGGGCATGTCAGGACGAGGCAGAAGGACCGGCAGTTACCCGGCAGCTTCAGCGGATCCGCGTCACGAAAGCGCGGTGAGTACGTCGTTCGCCAGCCGCTGCAAGGCGGCCGCCGGGTCGGGCTCAGGCCACCCGTCGGCGACCGATGCGCTGTCGCACGACTCCTGCAGGACCGCCCACGCCGTCGGCGCCATCGGCGGATCCATCGTCCGCTGCCAGGCCAGCAGCTGACCACACAGGACGTCACCGGCAGCCGACTTCCCCAGCGCGTGCAGCACGGCCACGGCCTCTGGGAGTACGTCGAGCAGGTACACGACCCGCCCTTCGGCCAGGAGCCGATTGACCGCGTCCCGGATGCAGACCCTCGCCTGTTCCGCGTCACCGGCCTCACGAGCCAGCCGGGACCGGTAGAGCATCACCACGTAGTCGAAGTACCCCCGGTGCCCGCGGATGTCGGCGGCGGCGTCGTCGAGCAGCGCCCGCGCCTCGTCGTACCGGCCCTCGTGGTACTCGACCATGGCCAGGCAGCCGGCCACCTTGGTGCGCTCCGGGTCGTCGGACGCCTGGACCTCGCGGGCGAGCAACGCCCGCCGCCGAGCCTCGGTCAGGTTGCCCAGCTCGACCTCCAGCCGGCTGAGCGCCATGTAGGCGATCTCGTCCGGGTAGACGCCCGGGTTGACCAGCTCGGCCTCCCAGGAGAGCAGCAGCTCCTTGGCCTCGGTCAGGCGGCCCCAACGCATCAGGGCGAGGGCGCAGGTGCCCTGGACTGTCGCGGACCGCTGCACGTCGCCGTGCTTGCGGGCATCCTCGACCAGCCCAGGGATCTCGGCCAGGCTCTGTGTGTCGAGCAGGTACGAGCCGGACGATACCCAGCCGCTGCGGGCGAGCAGACCCATCTCTGTCTCGCCTGGAATGAGCTGCCGCGCCTGACCGTAGTACCGACGAGCTCCGCGCACGTCACCGGTCAGATTGGACAGCCGCCCGGCGATCGTCAGCAGCCTGCCACTGACCTCGGTGTCCGTGACGTTCTCCGCGCACAGCGTCGCCCAGCGGATGCCACTCTCGGCCACGCTCGCCTGGTACTGCCACGCGATCCGGAACCCGAGCACGATCCGCGCGGCGACGTCCCACTGCCCCAGCTCGGCCGCACGCTCCAGCGCGACCTCGAACAGCGCAGAGTTCGCGTGCGCCGCCCGGTAGCGCCGATCCCGGTCCGGCGACGACCAGGCGCCCTCGAGCCCTTGCACGTACGTCGAACACCACGCGACCGCCCGGTCCCGGAACTCGGTCAGGTCGTCCGCCTGCGACGACAGACCGGCGTAGGCGTGCTCCCGGATCGTCTCCAGCAGTTTGTAGCGGGCGCCGTACAGCTGCTCGAACTCGTGGACCGGCTGCAGCAGCGACTTCTCCACCAGCTCGGCCAGCAGCATCGGTACGTCGAACGCGTCGATCGGATCGCCCGTGCACACGCCCGCCACTGCGTCCAGCGTGAACGGCGACCCGAGCACGGACGCCCGGTACAGCAGCTGCCGAGCGGCGTCGGAGAGCGCGTCGACGCTCCAGGCGATCGTGTCGGCCAGCGTGCGCTGGTGCGGCGCACCGAACCGCCTCGGCCCTGACAGCAGCCGGAACCGGTCGTCCAGCGCCGCCAGGATCGTCTCCACCGACAGCGAGCCCGCCCGCGCGGCCGCCAGCTCCAGAGCGAGCGGCAGACCATCCAGTCGACGGCACAGCCGAGCCACGGTCGGCGCGTTCTCCTCGGTCAGGCTGAAGCCCGGCCGGACCCGGGCCACGCGCCGGCAGAACATCTCCACCGCCGGGCTGGCCTTGATCTCGGCGAAGTCCTGGTCGTTGGCCGGCACGTCGAGTACGGCGACCCGCCGGACCACCTCGTCCGGCAGCCCGAGCGGGATCCGCGACGTCACCAGTACGCCGACCCCCGGGAAGCTGCGCACCATCCGGTTCGCGACCGTCGCCACCCCGTCGAGCACGTGCTCGGCGTTGTCCTCGACGATGACCAGGTCGCCCGGCTTGCGTCCGGACAGCACGTCGTCCAGGTCCGACGTACCCGGTGCGGTGCCGAAGGCGTCCAGGATGGCCGACGGTACGGCGGCATCGCGCTGGACCGTCGTGAGGTCGACGACCACGACGGTCGTGTCGGCGCCGGAGAATCGGTCGGCCGCAGCGAGCGCGAGCTCCGTCTTGCCGACGCCACCGGGGCCGACGAGCGTGACGAGCCGGTTCTGCCGCAGCAGGCCCTCCAGCTCCACGAGCTCCTGCTCGCGGCCGACCAGGCCGTCGGGGATCGGTCTGGTGCCACGCCAGCGCAGTCCGGTCGGGGCAGGGGCGGCCACCGAGATCACCGGCCGGGGACTACCGTGCCCGGCCGCGACCAGGAAGTTGTCGGCGTGCTCGCCCTCCAGCCCGAGGGCGGTCGCGAGCAGGCGGACCGAGTCCTTCCGGGGGCGCGCGACGCGGCCGGCCTCCATCTCGCGGATGGAGCGCACACTCAGCCCCGCCCGCTCGGCCAGCTCCTCCTGGGACAGCGCGGCGTGGACCCTCAAGTCGAGCAGCAGACCGGCGAAACTCCGCCCGCCGTCAGCCCGGCCATCCGCGTCCGCCACAGCCCGTCACCCCTCTTGAGGCCCCACGTTCCTGACACAACATAGCGTGACGGGACTGAACTTGGCGGACCTGACCGGCGCGCGGAACGCGGCCTGGATCACACGAATCCGTTGTCAAAAGCAACGAGATGATTCAGGGTGAAATCACTGCGGGCGCAGAAATAAGTGTTTCAAGCAGTCGCGCGAACCGAGGCGGAGTCATTTTCACCGGTGTAGAGAGAAAGCACTCCGGCCCAGTCCTCGAGCCGCGCGCTGGTGTCGGCGCGACCGGTCTCGGCATTCAGCAGGCTCCCGTCGCAGATACCGCGCGTGGCGCGGATCAGGAGTTCGGTGCCTAGCCCCGCCCACTGGGCCCGAAGAGTGTCAAGCGCTGCCATGACCGCAATTCAACAGGAATCGTGTTTCGCATGCGTAACGCAACCCGCAACATCACGATAAGTCACAAGAATTCCTCAGCCCCTTGTTACCGGGTGGTCCATTAACCGGGCAGCCAGGAAAGCCGGACCTGCCGGCGCGGATTGTCCACGTTGGTGTCGACCAGGCAGATCGACTGCCAGGTCCCGAGCATCATCCGGCCGTCGAGCACCGGGATCGTGGCGTACGGCGGGATCAGCGCCGGCAGCACGTGGTCGCGACCGTGCCCCGGCGTACCGTGCCGGTGCCGCCAGCCGAAGTCCCGCGGCAGCACGTCCTCGAGGACCGCCAGCAGGTCGGTGTCACTGCCGGCACCGGTCTCGAGGATCGCGATCCCGGCGGTCGCGTGCGGCACGAACACGTGCAGCAGTCCGTCGCCCTGGGCCTGGTGGGCCTCTCGGTCGACGAACTGCTCGCACTTGCTCGTCAGGTCGAAGACGACCTCGCTGCCGCCGGTCGCGACATCGATCAGCTCAGAACGCATCTGAGCAGCCTAGCGGTGTCTAAGCAGGAACGATGTTGACCAGCTTCGGCGCCCGGACGATGACCTTGCGGACACCGCGGCCGTCCAGCGCCTTCTGGACCGCCTCGGAGGCCAGCACCAGCTGCTCCAGGTCGGCCTCGGCGATGTCCGGGGACACCTCCAGCCGGTCCTTCACCTTGCCGGCGATCTGGACCACGCAGGTGACCGTGTCCTGGACCAGCAGGGCCGGGTCGACCTTCGGCCAGCCGGCCTTGGCGACGGTCGGCTCGTGGCCCAGCGTCTCCCACATGTCCTCGGCCGTGTACGGCGCGACCAGGCTCAGCAGCACCGCCACCGTCTCGACCGCCTCGCGGACAGCCGGGTCGGCCGCACCCGTGCCGGCGTCGATCGCCTTCCGGGTCGCGTTCACCAGCTCCATGATCCGGGCCACCATCACGTTGAACCGGAACGAGTCGACCAGCTCGGCCGCGTCCGCCACCGTCCGGTGGGTGATCTTGCGCAGCTCGACGTCACCGGCCGCCGGGTCGGAGCCCAGCGGCGCCTCGACCGATCCCGCCAGCCGCCAGGCCCGCTGCAGGAACTTCAGCGCGCCACCCGGCGACATGTCGGCCCAGTCGATGTCGTCCGACGGCGGACCGGCGAACACCATGGTCAGCCGGACCGCGTCGACGCCGTACAGGTCGATCTGGTCGCCCAGGTTGACGCCGTTGCCCAGCGACTTGCTCATCGACTTGCCCTGGTTGATCACCTGGCCCTGGTTCAGCAGCCGGGTGAACGGCTCTACCGCGGTCAGCAGACCCATGTCGTGCAGCGCCTTGACGAAGAACCGCGCGTACAGGAGATGCAGTACGGCGTGCTCCTTGCCGCCGACGTACTGGAACACCGGCATCCAGCGCTCGGCCGCGGCCGGGTCGAAAGGGCCCTCGGTGTAGTCCGGCGACAGGTAGCGCAGGAAGTACCAGGACGAGTCCACGAAGGTGTCCATGGTGTCGGTGTCCCGCTCGGCCTTGCCGCCGCACTTCGGGCAGTCGACCTCGACCCACTCGCGGGCGGCCGCCAGCGGCGACACACCCTTCGGCGCCAGGTCGGCGCCGCGCAGGTCGGGCAGCTCCATCGGCAGCTGGTCGTCCGGGACCGGCACCTCGCCACACGACGGGCAGTGGATGATCGGGATCGGGCAGCCCCAGTACCGCTGCCGGCTCAGCAGCCAGTCGCGCAGCCGGTAGTTGATGGTGCTCTCGCCCAGGCCCTTGCTCTGCAGCCAGTCGCTGATCCGCGCCTTGGCCTCGACGACGCCCAGCCCGTTCAGGCTGATCTCGTCGTTCGCGCTGTTGATCGCCGGGCCTTCGCCCGTGTAGGCCTTGCCCTCGAAGCCTTCCTCCGGCTGCACGGTCCGCACGATCGGCAGGCCGAACTTCTCCGCGAACTCCCAGTCCCGCGTGTCCTGCCCGGGCACGGCCATGATCGCGCCGGTGCCGTAGTCGGCCAGCACGTAGTCGGCGGCCCAGATCGGGATCCGCTCACCGGTCACCGGGTTGATCGCGTACGAGCCCAGGAAGACACCGGTCTTCTCCCGCTCGGTGCTCAGCCGCTCGATCTCCGTCTCACCCTTGACCTTCGCCAGGTAGGTGTCGAAGGCCTCCTGCTGCTCGGGGGTGACCAGTTCGGCGGCCAGCTTCGCGTCCGGCGCGACCACCATGAAGGTGGCGCCGAACAGCGTGTCCGGACGGGTGGTGAACACCCGGATCGGCTCGTCGCGGCCCTCGACCTGGAAGTCCGCGAACGCGCCCTCGGACCGGCCAATCCAGTTGCGCTGCATCAGCAGGATCTCTTCCGGCCACTGCAGCAGCTCCATGTCGTCCAGCAGCCGCTGCGCGTAGTCGGTGATCTTGAAGTACCACTGGGTCAGCTCGCGCTTGGTGACCTCGTGCCCGCACCGCTCGCACCGACCCTGCACCACCTGCTCGTTGGCCAGCACGGTCTGGTCGTTCGGGCACCAGTTCACGAACGACGCCTTGCGGTAGGCCAGACCGCGCTCGTAGAAGCGCAGGAACAGCCACTGCGTCCACCGGTAGTACTCCGGGTCGGACGTGTGCAGCCGGCGCGACCAGTCGAAGCTCAGGCCGTAGCGCCGGATCGACTCCGCCTGGGTCTCGATGTTGCCGTAGGTGTACGTCGCCGGGTGCTCGTTGCGCTTGATCGCCGCGTTCTCGGCCGGCAGCCCGAACGAGTCCCAGCCGATCGGGTTCAGGACGTCGTACCCCTGCTGGAACCAGTAGCGCGCCAGCACGTCGTGCAGCGCGAACACCTCGGCGTGGCCCATGTGCAGGTCGCCGGAGGGGTAGGAGAACATCGTGAGCGCGTACCGGCGCTCCGCCGAGCCGTCGTCGCGCGTCTTGAACGGGTCCAGCTTCTCCCACACCGGCCGCCACTTGGCCTGCAGGACGTTGAAGTCGTACCCACCCCGGTCGATCGGGGCGTCCTCCACCTGCTCGCTCACGGTCCTACTCCATGTTTCGTGTGTTGGTTGAGCCTAAATCTGCCAGAAGGCATACCTAGAAATGAAAAAGCCCCTCGCACAGGAGGGGTCGCCGCACTGACCGGCGCTCGGCGCCTCGATGCCAGTACGGCTAACTAAGGAGCAGGCTCACTCGCATGTGCTCAGTCTAGCGCGTTCGGTTCGAGTCCGTTCAGCAAGGCATCGAGGGCGAACTCGAAGCGCGCTTCGGTGCCTCTAGGCGCAGTCTTGCTGACCGCCTCCGCCAGCAGTGGGTACTGAGCCGGGTCTAGCGCGTCCAACTGGTCCACGGGGTCGCCCTCGGGTGACGTGACGACGTGACCGAGGACGAAGCCGGTCACCGCGTACAGCACGTCCAGAGCGTCGGACGGCTGCAGTCCGGCGGCTCGCATGCTCTCCAGGGCGGCCTCCATCACCTGCAGGTTCTGTGCGGTGACAGCAGGCCGGGACGCGACCAGGGGGATGACGTTCGGGTGCGCGAGCAGGGTGGTGCGGAGCTCGCGCGCGTATGCACGCAGGGCGTCCCGCCATGACGCCGCCTCGAACGCCGGTGGGGCGATCGGAGCGACCAGCAACTCGACCAGACCGTCCAGCAGCGCGTCCTTGCTCGGCACGTGGTGGTAGAGCGTCATCGCCTCCACGTCCAGCTCTGCTCCGAGCCGGCGCATCGAGAGCGCCTTCAGCCCTTCGCGGTCGGCGAGTGTCAGTGCGGCCCGCAGCACTGCCTCGCGAGTGAGGCCGACGCGCTGACCAGGGGTACGGCGACCGCTCACTCGATGCTCCTCGCTTGAAGATTCTTACAGCGTAAGTATAGAGTCAATCTTACGTTGTAAGAATGCCTTGGGGAGGAAGTTCGGATGAGCACCATCACCGCGCCGCCGCAGACGGCGTCCTACGTCCGGCGGGCGCTGTACGGCGGGCTGCTGCTGACTGTGGTCGCCACCCTCGCCCCGGTCGTCGACCTCATGACGGTCGACACCATCGGGGATCACGTGCGGGCCGCGTACCCGGACTGGTCGGCTGATGCGGTGGCCGAGGACCGGAACGCGATCACGATCTACCTGGTCGCCGTCGGCCTGCTCGGGCTTGTCGGCTGGGTGTGGTCGATCGTGGCTGTGGCTCGGGGCTCGCGTCGGTTGCGGGCGATCTGCACCACGCTGTTCGTCGTCGGGGCGACGGTCCAGCTGATCGGGCTGTCCGTCGGCGGGGAGGCGTACACGACGATCGTGCCGCCACTGCACGGCGTGATCGGCTTCCTGCCGTCACTGGCAGGGCTGGTGGCCGTTGCCGGCGTGTGGCGACGTCGGTAGCGGCCGGACAGCACTGGTGCCGCGACCCCATGGACACGGGTCGCGGCACCAGTAGCAGCGGGCGTCAGCCGATCGGTACGCCGAACGTCTTCAGCCAGTCCTGGACGACCTTGATGTCGATCCGCTGCAGACCGTCGAGGTAGCGGCAGTTCTGCGTGTAGCCGTAACTGGTCACGGTCACCACGTAGCCACCGTGGTAGGTCGGGCCGCCGGAGTCACCGAAGCAGGTGCCGCCGGTGCCGCGGTTGTCGTTCTCGTTGCCGTTCACCTGCAGGATCTGCGGGGTGAGTTTCTGGCCGGGCTCCTCGGCCCAGCGGCGCAGCATCGGGTACGACATCGGCGTCGGCTTCTGCGGGCCGGACTCGGCCTTGCGGACCTCGGTGCCGTAGCCGACCGACAGGAAGATGGTGCTGTTCAGCTTCGGCTGCTGGTAGGCGTTCAGGTAGTTGGCCGGCGCGATCTTGGCCGGCGCGATGTTCGTCACCGGCCGGTCGAGCACGATCACCCCGACGTCGTTCCAGTTGTTCAGATCGGTGAAGTCGGAGTACTGCGGGTGCGTGGCCGCCGTACCGGACTTGTAGCCGGCCTTCTCCAGCTCGGCCTGGGTGTAGCCCTTCGACGGGTCCGCCGCGACCGGGAACGGCGACGGCGGCTGCTCGGCGATCACCGAGTCGAACGTGACGAGCGTCTTGCCCAGCGTGCCCTTCGTGCAGTGTGCCGCGGTCACCAGCACCGTCGGCGACACCAGGGTCGCCGTACAGCGGAAGCGCCCGTCAGGCATGTAGAACAGGATCAGGCCGACGTTCGGATGGCCGTTCCCGTCCGGCTCGCCTCCGGTGATGGCGGACGCGGGAACCAGGGATGTGGCTGCGAGGCCGAGCGCCAGCGCGATGACGCCGGCGATACGGCTGAGGCGACCCCTCATATATCTCCTCCAGGAGTACGGCGGAATACCTGGATGCATTTGAGCAGTCACCGTCTGCCGTGTCCAGAGAGTCGTTTGATTACTCGGGGTAGCGCCAGTCAGTTCGAGAAGCGGTCACATGAACTCGGTGCCGCCGGTGCGGCGGTGGTTGCCCGGGGTGCGGCCGTAGCGGCGGCGGAAGGCGGTGGAGAAGGGGCGTACGTCGGAGTAGCCGCAGGCTCGGGCTACGTCGGTGACGGTGAGCGAGGGGTCGAGCAGGAGTTGGGCGGCAAGTTCGAGGCGTAGGCGGCGCAGGGTGGACATGATCGAAGCACCGGTCTGCTGGTGGAAGAGGCGTTCGGCGTGCCGTTCGGAGAGGTGGGCCACGGCGGCTACATCTCGGACGGTGATCGGGCGGGAGATGTTGTCGCGGAGGTGGCGTTGCATGGCTTCGACCACGAGTGGTCCGCGGTCGCGCCGTACCGGTTCCACCGCGAGGTCGTCGTCCAGGGCGAATGCTCTGGCGGTCTCCATGACCAGCGTCGACCCCAGCGCTGCCAACGCGCTGCTGTAGCCGGACACGGGAGCAGCCGCTTCAGCCGTCAACGCAATGATGAGAGCCGGCAACGAGCCAACCCGATCGGACATCACCGGCCCATCCGGCCGGGTGAGGCCGGCCCACCAGCCGGATCCCGCCGGGTCGGGCGCCGGTCCAGCACCCGTCGGAGACACAGCCCCCGGTTGGCGGGAACCAGCCGGACGGGCATCGGCAGCCTGGCGGGGGACGGTGGTGGCGGGGCGGAAGGTGAAGCCCCAGAAGGCTATGCCCAAGGGGTCAGTGTGGCTGGACTCAATCTCGTGGACGTCGCCTGGGCGAGCGAGGAAGACGGAGCCCGGGTGTACCTCGTACTGCGAAGGGCCGGAGTTGAAGCGGCCGGTGCCGGTGTAGGCAAGGCAGACTTCGTGGAAGGAGTGGGTGTGCCAGTAGTTGCGCCAGTACTCCGGGCGGTAGTGCCCCCAGCTCAGGAAGTCCGCGCGGAAGCCGTCGACCTCGCAGGACTCCAGGAGTCCCGCGAGGTCGACGAAACGGTCCGCTGCAGCAACGGACTCCAGGGTCAAGAAGCGCTCCTGCCGGTCGGGTCGACTCCTCGCAGCATCATGCCCTGACCGAGCGAGTGGTCGTGGGTCTTGACCGTCGGCGGGTCTCCCGGGTCGCGGTACTGGACCAGCCAGGTGGTCCGCGCCTCGTCGCTCACGTTCACCCCGGACCCGTGCACGGTCAGGTAGGTGAAGAACAGTACGTCGCCCGCCTCGGCCGGCTGCGGTGTCGCCGACTCGAACGGCACGTCGGTCAGGTGGAACGAGCCCTCCGGGTCGTGCTCGCGCGGCCCGGCCTTGTGGCTGCCGGGAATGACCCGCACACAGCCCTTCTCGACCGGCGCGTCGTCGAAGTGGAAGATGGCCGCGCCGACCCGGTGGTACTTGTGCGGGAAGAACGGGTAGTCCTGGTGCAGCGGAAACGGCGACCCGTTCTCCGGCGGCTTCACGAACAGCTTCGTGTGGTGCAGTTGCACACCCTCGACACCCATCACCGCAGCGGCCACGTCGGTGAACCGCGGGTCCACCAGCAGCCGGGAGAAGGCCGCGTCGTAGAACTGCGCGTCGTGCAGGTGCTGCAACCGGGTCGCACCGTCGGACAGGCCCATCGCCGACTTCCAGGTCGGGTCGTCCTTGCGGTTCAGCTGGGCCAGCAGGTCGTGGCTGCGCTGCCGGTAGTAGGCCGCTTCTTCCTTGCTGAGCAGGCCTTTCACGAGCACGAACCCGTCCTCGGCGTACTGCTGGGCCAGCGTCGAGAGGTCCGCGCCGCTCGATGTCATCGTCATCTCGAAGTCCTCCTGATCGGGTACTTCGAGCCTACGAACGTCGCACGCGAGGAGGGAGGACCCGGCCGGACGCCGATGTTCGTCAAACGGACACGGACCGCCAGGCCATCACAATTCCCCGTCGGCGCGCCGAGTGAGCGTGCGCCGGCGCCGGTGGCGTCGTTGTGATGGCCTGGCGGTCCGCAGTCAGAGCCCGAGTTGCCCCAGCCGGACGCTGATCCGTGGATCCGTGGACACCACAGGGGAGCTCGAGCGCACCCACGGATCGCCGTCGAAGTAGGTCTTGAAGATCTTCTCGGCAGTGCGCGTCGCCAGCGCCTGCGAGGTCAGCGTCGGGTTCGGCCCGCCGAGCCCGTTCGACAGGGCGGAGTTGTCGGCCACGAACAGCCGCTTCACCGCCCGGGTCTCACCGCGCGGGTCGAGCACCGAGTTCCGCTCCGACGACCCCATCCGCATCGACGACTGGACGTGCAGGATCAGCGGCGCCCAGTCGATCCGGTAGACCTTGCGAGCGCCGGCCCCACGCAGCAGTTCAGCCGCCTTGCGGGCCATGAACTCACGGTTCCGCAGCGTCCGCGCGGTCCGCTGCCGCTGCTTGAAGGTGACCTTCGGGATCGGCCCGTTCTCGTCCGCGGGCAGTGCCGAGAGGGTGACCCGGTTCTGCGCCTCGACGTCGTCGTCGGTGATCACCAGCACGCTGAGCAGCCGGTCCAGCCCGTGCGACAGGACCTCCTTGAGCTCCGGCCCCATCACCCGGCCGGCCGGCCCGTCCCACGGTCCGCCACGTCCGCGCCCGTTCTTGTACTGACCGCGGATCCCGCTGTCCGACAGCGTTGCGGAGAAGGCCATCAGCGCGGGTGGCAGGCCGACGTTCTCCAGGCCGCCGTACGGCGGATAGTCGAGCCGGGCACTCGAGCCGACGCCTTTCGGGTTGCCGGTGTAGTCGTCGAAGACCCCGAACACCCAGTCGAAGAAGTGGTCGGTGTAGCCGCGGCCGACCCAGCCGTTCGGGTTCGGCAGCCCGCTGTTGAACCACAGCCGCGGGTTCTCGGTGCACCCGCCGGACATCACCACGACCCGGGCGTCCTCGCGGTGCTCCGCTCCCCCGGACCGCCACGTCACCCCGGTCGCGGTCAGTACGCCGTGCCGCTTCTCGGCGTGGACCCGGGTGACGAAGGCGTCCGCGATCAGCTCGACCGGACGACCGCCGCGCGACCACACGTCCGCGGTGAGCGCCATCGGCACGTAGCTGTTGTCCGTCGACCGCTTGGCGAACTGGTTGCGCGGGGCACCGTTCGGCCGCAAGCAGCCCTGGAAGCAGTAGCCGCAGAAGGTGCACCCGGTCGCCTTCGGATAGACCAGCAGGTCCGCGGACGACGTCTTCCCGGCCGTCCCGCCCGGTTGCAGGATCGCGTTCTCCTGCGGCCGGTACGACGGCCGGTGCGTGGTCTTCGTGGTCTGCACCGGCAGCCCGAGGGTCTCGGCGCCGCGGAAGAACGTCTGTTCCTTGTGTCCCATCGCGGCCGTCATGACCGGCATGGTGGCTTCGACCCACTCGAAGTAGGGCACCAGCTCGCCGTACGTGAACGGGAAGCGGTGATTCACGTCGTACCCGGACTTGTCGGCTCCGTCGTACCCCTCGAAGACACCTGGGTAGGCGCGCGGGTAGTTGCCGTAGAAGTGCTGCGTGGTGCCGCCGACTCCGGACAGCTGCCAGACGAAGGAGTTCTGCGGCCACTCGCGGAACCAGGCCGGCTTCGACCGGTCCGACGGACCCCAGCGCAGGTACCCGGTGAGCGGGTTGTTGGCGTCGTCCTCGAACGTCGTCCACTCGTCCCGCGGTTTCGCGTGCCGCGGCCCGGCCTCGAGCAGGAGTACGTCGAGACCCTGGGCGGCCAGTTCCTTGGCCACGACCGGGCCACCGCCGCCGGCCCCGATCACGATCACGTCGCGCATCAGTCGCTCACCTTCTGCCGGCCCTGGTAGTACCCGATGAAGTCGTCCCAGCCCTCGACCGGGCCGTCCGGCTGGTAGCCG
This sequence comes from Kribbella sp. NPDC002412, assembly GCF_053592935.1. NCBI lineage: Bacteria > Bacillati > Actinomycetota > Actinomycetes > Propionibacteriales > Kribbellaceae > Kribbella > Kribbella sp. NPDC002412. The sequence continues at coordinate 16,244 of NZ_JBSFBL010000047.1, read as the reverse complement.
GTGTGGTTCCAGCCGACCGGCCGGGCCCGCAGCGTCTTGCTCACCCTGTCGTAGACAGCGGACTCGCCGTACGCGCCGAAGGTCGCGAACTCGATCAGCGCGCCGCCCACGAACTTGAGCAGCCCGGAAACCGAGCCCTTCAACGGCTCGGGGAACTGCACGTCGAGCAGCGCCACCAGGTCGGCGTCGGTCCGCTCGATCAGCTCGAACGCCTGCGCCTTCTCGGCGTACGAGAGCCGCGCGAACGGCGACAGGTGCGGGCCATTCACCGCCAGCGGGTTCACCTGGGTCGCCATCAGGTTCAGCAGCCCGGCGATCGGGAACGACAGCGGCATCGTCTCGTCGCTCTGCAGGTACGCCGCCAGCGCGCGATCCAGCCGGCGGAGCTCGACCGGGAGCACCTCGAGGCCCGGCAGCGCGATCCCGGAGTCGGCGAGGCCGGTCACCAGGGCGGCCCCGACCGGCTGGGCGATCGCGTCCGGGAACGGCACGAAGTTGTCCAGCGAGTCGATGATGAAGTCGGTCGCGCCGGCCTCGATCGCGCCCGGCGTGCCACTCGGTGTGCCCTGGGTGCGGGAGTACGGATCGCGGCCCGGCATCGCGAACACGGTCAGCCCGTTGAGGGTGTCCCGGGCGAGCTCGGCGAGCACCGGCCGGATCAGGTCCACCGTCGTCGGCAGGACCGGGTTGGTCGCGGCGCCGGCGGGCGACAGCAGGCTGCGGGCCACCAGCCCACCACCGCCGAGCGCCGCGCCGAGCACCCCGATGCGAGCCAGGAAGGCTCGTCTGGACAGGACTTGAGCACGGATCATGCGTCCTCCGGTGGGACCAGTCGGTTACTGGTCTCACAACGAGCCGCCGGCCCTGCGGTTACTCCTCCGTATCGTCGCCGACCGGTACGACGATCGGCCGCAGCCGGGCCCAGAGCACGAAGAGAGCGGCCACCACGAGCATCGCGAGCCCGCCCCACAGGTTGATGTTGATCCCGGCCGCCTTGGCCACCTCGGCCGGGTCGGCGATGACACCGAGGATCGTCAGCACCAGGCCGTAGATCGCGATCAGCGCCGCGATCACCACCCGGATGTCGAACGCCCCGGACTTCTTGGTCTGCGCAGCCATCTCAGATGCTCCTTGGTCAGCCGAAGATGATGTTCAGGGCGATGGTCATCGCCAGCGAGATGCCGGCCAGCAGCACCGGCCTGCGGTACCAGCCGTGGTCGCCGCGGACGGTCACCTCGGTCCGCTGCTCCTTCGGCGTCAGCGAGTAGACCAGGCCGACCAGCTCCTCGTCGCGTTTCGGCGCCGTCGCCAGGCTGACCAGCACGCTCACCAGGATGTCGACCACGAAGGCCGCGCCGGCGCCGACGAAGCTGGCGCCCTGACCCGGCAGGTCGATGACGCCGTTCTCGGACAGGATGAACACCAGCACGGCGGTCGCCGTACCGCTGACCAGGCCGACCCAGCCGGCCGTCGCGGTCATCCGCTTCCAGAACATACCGAGGATGAAGGTGGCGAACAGCGGCGCGTTGAAGAACGAGAACAGCTGCTGCAGGTAGTCCATCAGGTTGCTGTAGCCGGAGGCGATCGCGGCGGTGCCGATCGCGATGATCGTGCCCGCGACGGTGACCCAGCGGCCGGTGCGCAGGTAGAAGTCGTCCGGCCGGTCCTTGATCACGTACCGCTCGATCAGGTCGTACGACACGACCGTGTTGAACGAGCTGAGGTTGGCCGCCATACCGGCCATGAACGAGGCCAGCAGACCGGTGATCGCCAGGCCGAGCATGCCGTTCGGGAGCAGGTCGCGCATCAGCAGCAGCAGGGCGTCGTTGTAGTCCACCTCGCCGCTGCCGTCGGCCTTGAACTGGGCCAGTTCGGGCACGATCACGGCCGCGATCATGCCCGGGATGATCACGATGAACGGGACGAACATCTTCGGGAACGAGCCGATGATCGGGGTCCGCCGGGCCGCAGACATGTTCTTCGAGGCCATCGCCCGCTGCACCTCGACGAAGTTCGTCGTCCAGTAGCCGAAGGACAGCACGAAGCCCAGACCGAAGACGATCCCGATCACGGACAGGAAGTCGCTGGTGAAGCCGCTCAGCGCGTTGCCGGGCCAGGCGCTCATCTGCTCGGCGCCGCCGGGCGAGGCGGTGACCTTCTCGGTCAGGCCCTGCCAGCCGCCGACCTTGTGCAGACCGACGATGGTCAGCGGCAGCAGCGCGGCCACGATCACGAAGAACTGCAGCACCTCGTTGTAGATCGCCGCGGACAGGCCGCCGAGGGTGATGTAGCTGAGCACGATCACCGCGGCGACGATGACCGAGACCCAGATCGGCCAGCCGAGGAGCACGTTGACGATGGTGGCCAGCAGGAACAGGTTCACCCCGGCGATCAGCACCTGGGCGACGGCGAAGCTGATCGCGTTCACCAGGTGCGCGGGCTGGCCGAACCGGCGCAGCATGAACTCCGGCACGCTGCGCACCTTGGAGCCGTAGTAGAACGGCATCATCACGACGCCGAGGAACAGCATCGCCGGGACGGCGCCGATCCAGAAGTAGTGCACGGTCGGCATGCCGTACTCGGCGCCGTTCGCGGACATGCCCATGATCTCGATCGCGCCCAGGTTCGCCGAGATGAACGCCAGGCCGGTGACCCAGGCGGGCAGCGACCGCCCGGACAGGAAGAAGTCGAGACTGTTGGAGACCGCGCGTTTGGCCAGGTACCCGATGCCGAGCACGAAGGCGAAGTACAAGGCGATGATGATGTAGTCGATCGCCGTGGCGTCCAGCCTCAGGATGGATTGTTGCGCAAGCATCGGCCCTCCGAATCGTCGATCGTGACGCAGCGTGGTGTTACCGCTCAGGAACGTTACTCCGGCGGTACCCACAGCCACATCACCGGTCGGTTGTGTTTTCAATCAAAATCTCCACCCGGATCTCCACCCCGTGGCCGGTCCGGCCCAGTGCCCGGCTGCGTAGGGTGCCGATGTGACGGCACGGAAGCTGGGGCGCCTCGCCCTGCACGGGGAGAGCGGCTGGCTGGGCCGGGGCCTGACCACGGTGGTCGCGGTCGCCGTACTGTCGACCTCCCGGCCGGTCGAGCCCTGGGCCTGGTTCGTGCTGGGCGGCGGCCTCGCGGTCTTCCTGGCCGGCACCGTCCTGATGACGGTGCGTCCGGGCCTGGCGTACGGGCTCCTCGCGTCCGTTGCCGTCGGCAACGCCCTGATCGCCGGGATGGAGGGCTCGAACGCCCTCGTGCTGGTCCTGGTCGCCGTGGCAGACATCGCCGTGATGGACTTCCGCCGGCGCGGCGACTCGGCCGGCTGCCGGAACAGCAATCGGCCGATCGTCGGTGTCGGCACCGGCGTCGTGGTCGCATTCGCCTTGTCGGCCGCGTGGTTCGATCAGCCGGACAGTTGGTACTTCAGCCAACTGCTGTGGACCGCGGTGCTGGCCGCGTTCGGCCTGAACCGGCGGCAGTACGAGGTCCAGGTCCGACAGACGGAGGAACTGCTGGAACAGACGCGCCGCGCGCAGAGCCAGCAGTCCCGAGCGGCAGCCCTCGAGGAGCGCGGGCGGATCGCACGGGATCTCCATGACGTGCTCGCGCACTCGCTCGGCGCGCTCAGCGTGCAGCTCGAACTGGCCGAGGCGTTGCTGGACGAACGTGACGACAGGGCCGCTGCCCTCGACCACATCCGGCGCTCGCGACGGCTCGCCGTACAAGGGTTGAGTGAGGCGCGGAACGCGGTGGCTGCGTTGCGGGCGGACGACGTACCCGAGCTGCCGCAGGCGCTTGCGGCGCTGGCCGAGCAGCACGAGGCGGATCACCGGGTCGCGGTCCGGCTGTCCGTGGAAGGAGCGGCACAGACTGAGTCCGGTGTCACGGTCGCGCTGCTGAACGCTGCCCGGGAGGCGCTGACGAATGCGGCGAAGCACGCACCTGGCCATCGTGTCGACGTCGAGCTCAGGTATGCGGACGGCGTCCGGCTGGCGGTGCGGAACAAGGGTGTGACGGCCGGTGAAGGGTTCGGGCTGGCCGGGATGCGGGAACGGCTGGCCCTGATCGGTGGGACGCTGACGGCGGGCCCCGATGGGGACGACTGGCTGGTGGTCGCGGAGGTGCCTCATGAGTGACGTGATCCGGGTGGTCGTGGCCGACGACCAGCAGGTGGTCCGGGAGGGACTGGTCGCACTGCTAGGACTGCTGGACGGGATCGAGGTCACCGGCGCGGCCGCGAACGGCGTCGAGGCGGTCGACCTCGTTGCGCAGGGCAACGTGGATGTGGTGCTGATGGACCTGAAGATGCCGGTCCTCGACGGGGTCCAGGCGACGGCCCGGATCACGACCGGCTTCCCGGACGTCGCCGTCCTGGTGCTGACGACGTACGCCGACGACGACTCGATCGCGACCGCGTTGCGCGCCGGCGCCCGCGGGTACCTCACCAAGGACGCGAGCCGGGCCGAGATCGGGGCGGCGCTCCGGTCGACCGCGGCCGGTCAGTCCACGTTCGACCCCGAGGTGTCCCGCCGGCTCGTCGCGGGGCTGAGCCCCGGCCGGGCCAAGGAGACCGACGGCCTCACCGCACGGGAGACGGAGGTACTGCGGTTGATCGCGCAGGGACTGAGCAACCCGGAGATCGCCGGGCGGCTCTACATCAGCGAGGCGACCGTGAAGACGCACATCAACAACACCTTCGCCAAGATCGGTGCCCGGCACCGCGCCGAGGCCGTCCGCTACGCGTACCGCAAAGGGATCGTGGAGAACTAGACCCGGAGCTCGGCGACGACCGGGCGGTGGTCGCTGCCGGTGTTGCTCATCACCCAGGCCTTCGTCGGGGTGACGCCGCGCACCATGATGTGGTCGATCCGCGCCATCGGGAACTTCGCCGGCCAGGTGAACCCGAACCCGTAGCCGGCCGCGCCCTGCGCCGACCGCAGTCCGGCGGTCAACGGGGCCAGGCTGCGGTCGGTCGCCGTACCGTTGAAGTCGCCCATCACGACCACGCCGGCCAGTTTCTCGTCGGCGATCTGCCGGCCGAGCGCCTTGATCGTGTCGTTGCGCTGGTCCGAGGTGAAGCCGCTGGCGCCGACCCGGACCGACGCGAGGTGCGCCACGTACACCGCGACCTTGCCCTCCGGCGTGCTGACCTCGGCCCGCAGCGCCCGGGTCCACTTGAACCCGACGTCGACCGACTTGCTCTCGTCGACCGGGAACTTCGACCAGAGCGCGACGGTGTCCCGGGAGACCTCGTACGGGTACTCCTTCGCGAACGCCGCCTTGTAGATCTTCATGTCCGCCGCGGTGATCTCCTCCAGCGCCATCACGTCGGCGTCGGCCTCCAGCAGGTCCTGCGCGGTCCGCTGCGGATCCGGGTTGGCCGCGTCGACGTTGTGCGACAGCACTCGCAGGTCGGACGCCCCGCCACCCTTGCCCGGGATCAGCAGGTTCCCGAACATCAGGCCCCAGACGACGGTGGGCAGCAGCAACGCGACTCCGGCCGTGGCGGAACGGCGTACCAGCGCGGCGACGGCGAGGATCGGCACGGCGAGGCCGACCCAGGGCAGGAAGGTGTCGAGCAGACTGCCGAGGTTGCCGATCGAGTTCGGCACCCAGCGGTGGAACAACAGCGGCAGGGCGGACAGCACCGCAAGGAACGCGATCAGCCAGCCGCGGCGCCAGATACTGCCCTTCCGGCGCCGGCGGGCTGTGTTGCGCGTCGGCGGCTTCCGGGAGGCGACGGCGGTCTGGCGGTCCGGCATGCAGCGATTCTTGCGGACACCTGCGCCGTACCAAAGTCCGCACCCGGTCCGGGAGCGCTTTTCATCCCTACGGACGAGTGGTACGGACCGAAATGATTAGGGTTGTGTGAGGGGTGCTGGTGCGTACGGCGGATGCGCCCGACAATGCCGGTATGCCGCCCGAGCAGACCACGCAGCCGTTCGTCGTGAAGCGCCGCGGCCTCGGCACGACGAAGACCGCTTTGTACCTCGGCACGCTGCTGTTCGGGCTGATGGTGCTGCTCACCGCGCTGACGGTGGTGGTCCAGCTGGTCAAGGGCGGGTCGATCCGCGAGCCGCTGGAGTCCGTCTGGCTGTCCTGGGGCGGGATGCCGCTGATCTTCGCGGTCGGGCTGCCGGTGCTGCTGCTGGTCGGCGCCGTGACGGCGTTCGAGGAGTCCCGCGAGGCCGACGACGAGGACGTGCTGCTGACGATCGACGAGGCCGGGATCTACCTCGGTGGTGAGCAGCCGCGGACTATTCCGTGGGCGGACGTCCGCGGCGTCTGCCGGATCGAGCGGCACGACGTGAACCCCGACGGCGGCGAGTCGTGGTCGCCGTACCTGGTCGTCGTGCTCCACGACGCCGACGCCCTCCCCCACAACTCCAAGTCCTGGGGCCCGTCCCGCCCCTGGCCCGGCACCGTCGAAATCCTCGGCCGCGAACTCCCGTACGACGACCTCGTGACGGCCGTAGCCCGCTACGCCCCCCACGTCCAGGTAACCAACCGAGGCCGAGTCCCGAACTAACCGCAAGCCCCCACCCGGCCCCACCGCCGGCCCACCCACCCGGGGGCGGGCTCCCACCCCACGCGGGGGTGGGGCTCTCACACCTCCCCGCCCCGGAGCGAAGCGGAGGGGCGGGTTTCCTCCCTTATCCCTTGGGGCCGAGGAGCTTCTCCAGGTCTGTCAGGACGTCCATGGCGCCGAGAGGGCCGAGGCCCAGGAACCAGACCTCGTCGTCGACGCGGGCGACCTGGCCGGCCTTCACCGCCGGCAGCGCCTTCCAGAGGTTGCCGTTGACAACGACGTTCTCGGCCGTGGTCTCCGGCTTGCCGTAGCTGGAGTAGAAGATCCAGTCTCCGGTCGCCTGCCCGATGTTCTCCTGCGACACCTCGACCGCGAGGTCCTGGACGTCCTGGATCTTCGGGCGCGGCAGCCCGATGTCCTTCAGGATCACGCCGATGAACGACAGGTTGCCGTACAGCCGGATCTCGGCCGGCCGGAACCGGACCAGCGAGATCGTCGGCGTCCCCTGCACCTTCGACTTCACCTCGTCGGCGCGCTTCTGGTAGTCGTTCAGGATCCCGGTGGCCTTGTCCTCCTCGCCGACCGAGTCCGCGACCAGCAGGAAGTTCTCCTTCCACGGGAACCCGGGCCGGATGCTGAACACCGTCGGCGCGATCGCGCTGAGCTTGTCGTACAGGTCGTTGGCCCGCAGCTTGCTGCCCAGGATCAGGTCCGGCTTCAGCGCCGCGATCGCCTCCAGGTTCAGCTCGCTGATCCCGCCGACGGTCTTGATCCCCTGCGCCTTGTCCGCCAGGTACGACGGAACGCCGGCCTGGCCCGCGGTCGTGGCCATCCCGACCGGTGTGATGCCGAGCGCGAGCACGTCGTCGAGCTCACCGCTGTCCAGCACGACGATCCGCTCGGGCTTCTTCTCGAGCTTGGTCTCGCCGAGCGCGTGCTTCACGGTCCGCGGGAAGGCGCCCGGCTGCGCGTCCGACCCCAGCTTGGCGGTCTCCTGGTCCGCGGTCTTGAACAACCGTCCGCCGGTCGCCACCTCGGTGTCGCCGACGCCGGTGTCGGCGGATCCGGTTTCGTTGCCACCACACCCGGCCAGCACCAGCAGGGCGGTCGTAACGGCTATTACGATGCGCATTTTCACGGACGCGAGGATACAACAACTTTGGTTAGGCAGCCCTAACGAGGTCCACCTTCTGACCGGCCTCCAGCGAGACTGTCCGCTCCCCGGACGGCAGCGCGATCCGGTACGTACCGGACTGCGAAGCAACCACCGACGCAGCGGCCAGTACTCCGCCCCGCCAGCTGACGTCGAACGCCAGCCCACCACGAGCCCGGAGACCACGGAACGAGCCGTCCGGCCAGTTGGCCGGAAGCGCCGGCAGCAGCCGGATGGTGTCGGTGTGGCTCTGGATCAGGAGCTCAGGGATGCAGCCGGTCATGCCGAAGTTCGCGTCGATCTGGAAGATGTCGCCGTCGCGGTGCAGCAGGTTGTCCGAGACCAGCCGGCTCAGGTAGTCCTGGATCACCGCGGACGCCTTCTCCGGCTCGAGCAGCCGCGCCCAGAGCGCCACGAGCCAGGCGGCCGTCCAGCCGCCGTTCGTCGCGCCCTTGGTCCGCAGCTCCAGCGAAGCACGTGCCGCCGCGGCCCACTCCGGCGTGCGCGACGGGTCGATCTCGGCGCCCGGGTGCAGGCCGTACAGGTGCGACTGGTGGCGGTGGTCGGTCTCCGACGGTTGCCAGTCCGTCGGCCATTCGAGCAGCCGGCCGTCGGACGTCGTACCGATCTCCGGAAGGCGTTCGCGGGCTTGGCGTGCGCGTGCTGCGAGGTCGCTGCCCAGCCCCAGCGCCGCTTCGGCTTCCAGCAGGTTGGCGAACAGTTCGCGGATGAGCCAGATGTCGTACGTCGAGGTGAGATCGACCGACGCCTTCTCGCCGGTGGGCAGGACGAAGTGGTGTTCCGGCGCGGTCGACGGGATGAACTGCAGTCGTCCGTCCGGGTCCTCGACCAGCATCGCCAGCACGAACTCGGCCGCACCGGCGATCAGCGGGTAGGCGCGGTCACGCAGGAAGTCCAGATCCAGCTGGAAACGGTAGTGCTCCATCAGGTGCGCGGTCAGCCAGACACCACAGGTCGCGCACATCGCCCACACCGGGTCGTCGCCGCCTTCGCCGACCGGCCAGGTCGCACGCCAGATGTCGGCGTTGTGGTGCGACACCCAGCCGGGTGCGTCGTACAGGATCCGGGCGGTCTCCGCGCCCGACTCGGCGAGGCCTTCGATCAGGTCGGTGAGTGGGTCGAAGCACTCGTCCAGGCCGGTGAGATCGGCGAGCCAGTAGTTCATCTGGGTGTTGATGTTGTTGGTCCAGTCGCTGGCCCACATCGGCCGGCGGTCCTGGTTCCAGATGCCTTGCAGATTGGCCGCCTGCGTCCCGGGGCGGGAGGACGCCATCAGCAGGTAGCGGCCGAAGTTGACCGTGAGCGCGACCAGATCCGGATCGTTCCCTCCGGCCGCGACCGCCCGGATCCGCTGATCGGTGGGTAGATCGCTCGACTCGCCGAGCTGGAGCTCAGCTCGCTCGTAGAGCGCAACGTGATCGTCGAGGTGCCGCTCCCGCACCCTCTCCAGGCTGACGTTGCCGAGCACCTCGGTTGCCTCGCGCAACGCCACCAGCGGATCCCGTCCGGGCGGCACCTTCCAGCCGGCGAACGTGCTTGCCGCCGACAACAACACCGTCAAGCTGTCGGCGCCGCGGACGCGCACGCCTTCCTCGCCCACCGCGACGGTGCCGCCGGTGTTGTGGACCCGCAGCGCGACACCGAAGCCGATGCCGCGTCCCTCTTCGTACCGGATCGGTTCCGGGCTCTGCCGGTACTCGATCGTGAGGTCCGACGGCGCGTGCCCGACCACTCCATAGATGCCGTCGGCAACCTGCGCCCGGATCGGGTGCTGGCTGGTCAGCTCCAGGTCGAGGTCGATCGACCCCGGCCGGTCGGCAGTGATCGTCCACACCATTGCCTGATCCGGTGTGGAGACGTAGGTCTCCCGGCGGAACCGCACGCCGTCGACCGTGTAGTCGACGGCGGCGGTCCCCGTACGGAGGTCCAGGCTCCGCCGGTAGTCCTGTGGTTCCCTGTCCTGTCGTTCACGGATCAGCAGGTCGGCGAGCGGCTGGTACGACTCGACCAGCGGCCCCTGCAGGGCCCGGGTCCGTTCGGTCGCCGCCAGCCGATCACCGTCCGCCAGCAACAGCCGCCGTACGTCGGCCAGCGCCTGCGGACCGTCCGTCACGGTCAGCGTGCGCGGGCCGTCGCCCGACCAGACGTCGTCGAGGTTGAGCGCGATCCGCTCCGCCCCGATCCGGCCGAACACCTTGGCGCCGAGGTGCCCGTTGCCGAGCGGCAACGCCTCGAACCAGTCGGGCGCGGCACTGGTGAACCACAGGTCGTGGGACATGGGGGTTACTTGCTCCCGGACTTGTACTTGTCGTAGGCCTGCTGGTTGATCTCCAGGTACCTGGGCATCCCGGTGCTGTCCAGGCCCTTCACGTAGGCGTCCCACTCGGTGTCGATGTTCTTCGAGCCGGTGATGAAGGCCAGCTGGTTCTGGTTCACGTAGCTGTTCAGGTTCGTCTGCAGGGTGGCGAGCTCACCGCTCAGGCTCGGGTCCGGCCAGACCGACGTCTGCGGGAACCACTGCGCCTTGTCCTCCTTGCCCTCGTACAGCTTGGTCGCCTGGAACAGCCGTCGCTCGAGGCCGGCGCCGGTGTAGATGTCGGCCGGCACGACCTGGGCGTTGCGGTAGGCCAGCGTGTTGTTGTACTGCCCGAGCGCGCCCCAGTTGATGTTCTTCGGCGCGTTCTGCTTCGGCTTGTACATCGGCTTGACCTTCTCGTCGAGCGCGATGTCACCGGGGCCGGGCTTGGTCCAGCCGACACCCTCCGGGCCCATATTGGTGATCATCTGACCCTCGTCGGTGTAGATCCAGTCCAGCATCTTGATCGCCGCGACCTGCGCCTCCTTGCTGGCCTTGTTGGTCAGCATGAAGGTGTAGCCGGTGGACGTCGGGTAGTTCAGGCCGGTGTAGCTCTTGCCCTCGGGACCGGTCAGCGGCGGCACCGCGTCGTACTGCTTGTCGCGGCCGTCCTTGGAGTCGAGCTGGACGAAGATGCCCGGCCAGAGCACCGGCACCGAGCCGAGCACGACCGCCTTCGGGTTGTTGCCCTGGGCCTGCAGCGCCTGCGCGTTCTGGGTGAACGCGGCCTGGTCGATCAGGCCTTCCTTGTAGAGGGAGTTGATGTACTTCAGCCCCTCCTTCCAGGCCGCCGACGTCACCGGCGTCACGACCTTGTCACCGTCGAGCGTGAGCAGCGACCGGACGCCGTTGTTGGCGCCGACCGGGTCGTAGGCGAACGCGTTCATCAGGTACGCGATCAGGCTGCTGTCCTGGACGTCGGTGGTCATCGGGATCTCGTCGGCCTTGCCGTTGCCGTTCGGGTCCTGGGTCTTGAAGGCGGTGAGCACCTTACGCAGGTCCTCGGTCGTCTTCGGCATCTGCAGGCCGAGCTTCTTCAGCCAGGCGCTGTTGATCCACAGCTTGTCCGGGTACGTGCAGTGGTAGCAGTCGGCCCATTGCGGCAGCGCGTAGATGTGCCCGTCCGGCGCGGTCGACATCTCCTTGTAGGTCTTGTTGGAGTCGAGCGCCTTCTGGATGTTCGGCGCGTGCTCCTTGATCAGCTCCTCCAGCGGTACGGCGACGCCCTGCTGGCCGAGCTTCAGCACCTCGGCCTGGGTGAACGCGTCGACCCACGGGATCAGGAAGAACAGGTCCGGGTAGTCGCCGGAGGCGAGCGCGATCTGCCGCTTCTCCTTGGCCGGACCGGCGTCGTAGGTGGTGTTCTGCCAGCGGAACTGGATCTTGAACTTGTCGCTCATGATCTTGGTGACCTGGTTGGTGTCCAGGTTCGAGTTCTGGTCGGCCGGGGTGAAGGTGTCGATGATGACCTTGCCGTCGGCCGTGGTCTCGTTCGCCGCCCCCTGCGCCGACTTGTCCGAGCTGCACGCCGCGAGGGCGAGCGTGCCGGCCACTGCCAGAGCGGCCATTTTGCTCATGGTTGAGCGCATTTCTTCGTTCCCTTTCTCGGATTAACCCTTGACCGCGCCGACCATCACGCCCTTGGTGAAGTGGCGGGCGACGAACGGGTAGATGATCAGTACGGGCAGGCTCGAGATGACGATGAGCGCGTACTTGAGGACATTGGCCAGCTGTTGCTGTTCGAGCTGCTGGGCCAGGTTCTGGGTGGTCGAGCCACCGGTGACGGTGTTCAGGATCAGCACGTTCCGCAGCACGATCTGCAGCGGGTACAGGCTGGGGTCCTTCAGGTAGACCAGGGCGTCGAAGTAGCTGTTCCACTGGAAGATCGCGTACATCAGCGCGATCACCGCGATCACCGGCTTCGACAGCGGCAGCACGATCGACCACAGGAACCGCAGGTCGCTGGCGCCGTCGATGGTGGCCGCCTCGTACAGCTCGTCCGGGATGGTCGACCGGAAGAACGTGCGCGCGATGATCACCTGCCAGACCCCGATCGCGCTCGGGATCACCATCGCCCACCGGGTGTTCAGCATGCCCAGGTCCTGCACCACCAGGTAGGTCGGGATCAGGCCGCCGGAGAACAGCATGGTGAAGATCAGCAGGCTCATGATCACGTTGCGGCCGAAGAAGGTACGGCGCGACAACGGGTAGGCGATCGCGATCGTCAGGGTGACGCTGATCAGCGTGCCGCCGGCCGCGTAGATGAACGAGTTCAGGTAGCCCCGCATGATCTGCGGGTCGCCGAACGCCACCTTGTAGGCCTGCAGACTCGGCTCGACCGGCCACAGCAGCACCCGGCCGGCACTCACCGCGGACGCGCTGCTGAACGAGTTCGCGACGATGTAGACGATCGGCACCAGCACCAGGACCAGCGCGATCCACAGCATCACCTTGACGCCGAGCAGGAAGATCTTGTCGGTCTTGGTCTCCGCGATCACGGTGGACTCGGGGCGTTCCGTCGTACGGCGGAATCCCGGCAGCGAAATGGTCATGACCAGAGTCCGTTTCCGGTGATGCGCTTGGCGGCGAAGTTCACGCCGAGCAGCAGGAACAGGTTGATCACCGAGTTGAACAGCCCGATCGCCGTCGCCATGCTGAAGTCGGCGTTCAGCAGGCCGGTCTTGTAGACGTAGGTGGCGATGATCTCGGACTGGGCCAGGTTCAGCGGGTTCTGCAGCAGGAACGCCTTCTCGAACCCGATCGACATGATGTTGCCGACGCCGAGCACCAGGATGATCACCGCGGTGGGCATGATGCCGGGCAGGTCCACGTGCCAGATCCGCTGCAGCCGGCTGGCGCCGTCGATCTTGGCCGACTCGTGCAGCGCCGGGTCGATCCCGGCCAGCGCGGCCAGGTAGATGACGGCCGAGTACCCGGTGGTCTGCCAGACGTCGGACCAGACGTAGATGTGCCGGAAGTAGTCCGGGTTGCCGAGGAAGTCGACCGCCGGCACACCGAACAACCCGATCGCGTCGTTGACGAAACCGAGCCGCGGCGACAGCACCAGGATCGTCATCGAGACGACCACCACAGTGGAGATGAAGTACGGCGCGTAGGTGACCAGCTGGACGGTCTTCTTGAACCGGCCGTTGCGGATCTCGTTCAGCGCGATGGCCAGGACGATCGGGATCGGGAAGCTGGCCAGCACCGTGTAGGCGGCCAGGATGAAGGTGTTCTTCACCAGCGTCCAGAACACCGGGTTGGCGAAGAACAGCTCGAAGTTGCGGAACCCGACCCACTCGCTGCCCCACGGCCCCTTGACCGGGCTGTAGTTCTTGAACGCGATCACCGCGTTCGCGATCGGGATGTACTTGAAGATGACGAAGTACGCGAGCGGGACGATCACCAGCAGGTACAGCTGCCAGTGCCGGCGCAGGCTGCGCCGGGCCTGGGTGCGGCGGCTCGCGCGTGGTAACCGGGCGGGTTTCACCGCCTCGGGGCGGGCCGGGCTGGGCGGCGCCGCCGGCTTCAGTGTTGTGCTCACTCCCCATCCTTTCCAACCCGATATCCGATAGGATCCCGGGTCCTACTTCCGGGAGGATGACACAGAACCTCGTGGAGCGGAAGAGCCTCGACCGGCCCGAGATCAGATGTTGACCGAACGCCGGGAACACCTTGTTCACAAGGGATTTCCCGAGTTGCCCCCAGCAACCAATACCCAGAGAACGCCAGCTGATCCGATGGCCACGCCACCGGATCCGGGCACACCACAGTCCAGCCCGGAGTCGCTCTGAGCCACCGACTCCGGACCGATTCCTATTTTATTTCCTCTGTGAACTATGTCGCAGTCAACCCGCCGCCGGCCGGTGCTGTCAAGACCCGGCCGGCGACCCGGAAGTGGGCTAGTCCACGACGGCGCCGCAGGACAGGTTGAGGACGGCGCCGGTGATCGGGCCGGCGTGGTCGGAGGCGGCGAAGGCGGCTGTCGCGCCGACTTCCGTCATCCGGGGCAGGCGGCGGAGTGCGGTGCCCTTGATCAGGTGGTCGAGGCCGTCCTCGGGGATGTTCCACTCGGGGTGCGTGTCCGGGGTGAAGTTCGGGCGGAGGGCGACGACGCGGACGCCGTACCGGCCGACCTCGCCGGCGAGTGCCCGGGTGAGGCACTCGATCGACGCGCAGGCCAGGCTGAAGCCGCCCATCTCGAAGTCGGCGCCGGACTCGCGGGCGGCCGATGACGACAGCATCATGATGACGCCGCCGCGCTGCGCGATCATCCGGCGGGCCACCGCGGTCGCGGTGATGAAGTTGGTCCGCGCCGCGTCCTCGACCGGCCGGACGAAGTCGTCCACCGCCAGGTCGACGAGCGGCACGTTCTGCTTCACCCGGACGCTGACGGCATTGAAGACGACGTCGATCCGGCCCTCGATCGACGCGACGTGCGCGTTGACCGCGTCCGCGCCGTACGCGTCGACGACGGCGACCGAGGCAGCGTCGATCTCGGCGGCGACCTTCTCCAGCTTGGCCAGGGTCCGGCCGGCCAGGTGCACCTTCGCCCCCTCGGCCGCGAACGCCCGGGCGATCGCGCCGCCCATCGCGCCGCCGCCGCCGTACACGATCGCCGTCTTGTCCTGGAGCAACATGGTGGATTCCTCTCGTCGGGGTCTACACCAGCGACGGAGCCACCACGCGATTCTCTACATCGGCGCAGGAAAAAACCTGACCCGACCATCACGGGGGAACGGCCGGGCCAGGCACTTCGATGGTACCTCCGATCACCAGCAGTGGCCGGAAAATTCACCGGCGGACTCGCCGGATCTTGCCCTACCCTGGCGGCATGCAACGTCGCTCCTGAAAGCGCACCTCCGCCACCTGCCCACCGGGTCGGCCGCCGTCGTGCGTCACGTCACGCGTTTGACCTCCCCAGGTCACGCTTGGTCATGCCCGCACACGCTTTCGGGAGCCATCCGCGATGCTTCTTCCTGCCTACCGATCGGCCGACCCGGTCCGGACGTACTACGCCTACAACGGCGCCTGGGCGTTCCTCGGCGCGCTGACGTTCACGCTGAGCATGGTGTACTACGTCCGCGACGCCGGCCTGGACCCGCTCCAGATGGTTCTGGTCGGGACCACTCTCGAGCTCGCCTGCTTCCTGTTCGAGGTGCCGACCGGCATCGTCGCCGACCTGTACAGCCGCCGACTGTCGATCATCATCGGGTTCGTCCTGATCGGGTCCGGTTTCCTGCTGCAGGGGCTGGTGCCGTCGTTCCTCGCGATCCTGGCCGCCCAGGTCCTGTGGGGCGTCGGCTACACCTTCACCTCCGGAGCCGACCAGGCCTGGATCACCGACGAGATCGGCGCCGACCGGACCGCCCACGTGTTCGTCCGCGCCCAGCAGGTCGGCCTGGTCGCGACCATCGCCGGCACGGTCAGCGCGGGCGCGCTCGGCCTGATCAGCCTGCCGTTGCCGATGACGCTGTCCGGCGCCGGGATGATCCTGCTCGGACTGGCGCTGGCGGTGTTCATGCGCGAGGACAACTTCCATCGGACTCCGAAGGCCGAGCGCGAGACGTTCCGGCAGTTGGCCGAGACGCTCAAGCACGGACTCGGGGTCGCGCGGCGGCGTCCCGTCGTACGCACGCTGGTGCTGATCAGTCTGATCTCCGGACTGTCCAGCGAAGCGTTCGACCGGTTGTGGTCGGTGAAGATCCTGGAATTCAGCTTTCCGACGGTCTTCGGCACGTCGGACCCGGCGTTCTGGTTCACGGTGCTCGCCCTGGTCGGCACGTTGCTGTCGCTGATCACCTCGGTGACCTTGAACAAGCTGTCGCCACAACGGTTGAGTGCCACGCATCCGAACGGCGTCCTCGGACTGCTCGCCCTCCTCCAGGTCGCCGGCGTGGTCGCCTTCGCCCTGCTCGATCACCTTTGGCTGGCGCTGGCCGCGATGTGGTTGCGCACGATCGCCGGCACGCTCGCCGCGCCGATCGAAGCCGCCTGGCTGAACCGGCACGTCGACTCCCGCTCCCGGGCGACCGTCATCTCGATGGTGTCGCAGGCCAACGCGATCGGCCAGGTCGTCGGCGGTCCGCCGCTCGGCGCCGTCGGCCGTACGTCGTTGCGCACGGCCCTGCTCGCCTCCGGCCTGATCCTGACCCCGATCCCGGTGTTGTACCTGCGGCTGCGCG
>NZ_JBSFBL010000046.1:14117-75799 GCF_053592935.1 Kribbella sp. NPDC002412 | reverse complement strand
GACGGAAGCAGCTTCACGGACGACGTGGAGCCGCGCACGCTGCTGGTGCATTACCTGCGCGAGCAGCTGGGAAAGACCGGGACAGTGATCGGGTGCGACACCGGCAACTGCGGTGCGTGCACGGTTCACCTCGACGGGCGGAGCGTGAAGTCCTGCTCGGTGCTCGCGGTGCAGGCCGACGGGCACGAGGTCACCACGATCGAGGGCCTGGCGACCAATGGGCAGCTGCACCCGATGCAGCAGGCGTTCCACGAGAACCATGCTCTGCAGTGCGGCTTCTGCACGCCCGGCATGATCATGCAGTCCATCGATCTGCTCGCCGACAACCCGGACCCGAGCGAGGAGGACGTCCGGCTCGGGCTGGAAGGCAACCTCTGCCGGTGCACCGGCTACCAGAACATCGTCCGCGCCGTGCGCGCGGCGGCTGCCGCCGGAGGTGACCGATGACCACGACCGAGGATCGGCCGACCACCGAGGTCGGTACCCCCCGCAAGCGCAAGGAGGACGCGCGGTTGATCACCGGGCGGACGCGTTGGACCGACAACGTCGTCCTGCCCGGCATGTTGCACCTCGCGATGGTCCGCAGCCCGTTCGCGCACGCCCGGATCACCGGTGTGGACACCGAGTCGGCGCGGTCGGCTTCCGGCGTGGTCGCCGTACTGACCGGCGCCGATCTCGCCGAAGAACAAGGCGGTCTGCCGTTCGCGTGGACGGCGACGCCCGAACAGGTGCAGCCGGACCACCCGTCGGTCGCGGTCGACACGGTGAACTTCGCCGGCGAGATCGTCGCCGTCGTGGTGGCGCGGTCCGCGGCCGAGGCGTGCGACGCGGCCGACCTCGTCGACGTGGACTACGAGGAGCTTCCGGCCGCTCTCGACCTGAAGGAAGCGGCCGCGGACGAGGTGCTCGCGCACCCCGATCTCGGCACCAACGTCTCGGCGACGTTCGTGTACGACTCGGCCGAGGCCGGGCACGGCAGCGACGTCGAGGCGGCGATCGCGGCGGCCCGGGACGGCGGCATCGTGATCGAGCGCGAGTTCCGTCAGCAGCGGCTGATCCCGGCGTTCATGGAGCCGCGGTCGGTCGTGGCCGACCCGACCGGCGAGCAGCTCACGGTGTGGGACTCGACCCAGGTGCCGCACTTCGTGAAGATCTTCATCTCGCTCGTCCTCGGCATCCCCGAGCACAAGATCCGGGTGATCGCGCCCGACGTCGGCGGTGGGTTCGGCGGCAAGTTGCAGTTCACGCCGGAGGAGGTGCTCACGGTTCTCGCGGCTCGCCGTACCGGAAAGCCCTGCAAGTACGTCGAGTCCCGGTCGG
This sequence comes from Kribbella sp. NPDC002412, assembly GCF_053592935.1. Lineage (NCBI taxonomy): Bacteria > Bacillati > Actinomycetota > Actinomycetes > Propionibacteriales > Kribbellaceae > Kribbella > Kribbella sp. NPDC002412. Next base: position 74,479 of record NZ_JBSFBL010000046.1, on the reverse strand, counting down.
AGTCGTTGATGGCGGCGCACCACGGCCGCGACCAGTGGCAGAAGGTCACGCTGTCCGCGGATCGCGACGGAACCGTGACGGGGCTCAAGGTGGACCTGCTCGCAAACATGGGCGCGTATCTGGGACTGGTCTCGGCGGGCATCCCGATCCTCGGGGCCCTGATGTACAACGGGATCTACAAGTTCCCGTCGTACCGGCTGACCTGTACCAACGTCTTCACGAACAAGACCTGGACCGACGCCTACCGCGGCGCAGGCCGGCCGGAGGCGACGTTCGCGATCGAGCGGATGATGGACGAGCTCGCGGTCGAGCTCGGCGTCGACCCGCTGGAGATCCGGGAGCGGAACTGGATCAAGCACGAGGAGTTCCCGTTCCCGACGGTGTCCGGGCTGCAGTACGACTCCGGCAACTACGAAGCCGCCACCGCTAAGGCTCGTGAGCTCTTCGGGTACGACGAGTTGCGCGCGGAGCAGCTGAAGCGACGCGAGTCCGGTGACCCGGTCCAGCTCGGCATCGGCGTCTCGACGTACACCGAGATGTGCGGGCTGGCGCCGTCGCGCTGGCTCGGCTCGATGGGGTACGTCGGCGGCGGCTGGGAGCACGCGTCGATCCGGATGCTGCCGACCGGGAAGGTCGAGGTGATCACCGGGACGAGCCCGCACGGGCAGGGGCACGAGACGGCGTGGAGCCAGCTCGTCGCCGATCGGCTGGGTGTGCCGTTCGAGGACGTCGAGGTGCTGCACGGTGACACGCAGGTGGCTGGGCGCGGGCTGGACACGTACGGCTCGCGGTCGCTGGCGGTCGGTGGGATGGCCGTGCTCGCCGCAGCCGACAAGGTGATCGAGAAGGCGAAGCCGATCGCGGCGCAGCTGCTCGAGGCGAACGCCGACGACCTCGACTTCAGCAGCGGGCGGTTCGGGGTGCGCGGCACCGAGTCGGGGATGACGCTGGGGGAGCTGGCCTTCGCGGTGTTCCAGGGGCACAAGCTCGACGGCGGCGCCGAGCGGTCGCTGGACGCGGACGCGACGCTGGAGCCGGACGACTTCTCGTTCCCGCACGGCACGCATCTGTGCGCGGTCGAGGTCGACACCGAGACGGGCGGGACGAAGATCCGGTCGTACGTGAGCGTCGACGACGTCGGGGTTGTCGTCAATCCGCTGATCGTCGAGGGCCAGGTGCACGGCGGGCTGGCGCAGGGGATTGCGCAGGCGCTCTTCGAGGAGGCTGTGTACGACGAGGCGGGCACGTTGGTGTCCGGGTCGTTCGACCAGTACCTGGTGCCGTCGCCGCCAGACTTGCCGTCGTTCGAGACGGCTCGGACGGAGACGCCGGCTACGACGAACCAGCTCGGGGTGAAGGGGGTCGGTGAGGCGGGGACGATCGCGTCGACGCCGGCCGTGGTCAACGCGGTGCTGGACGCCGTACGCCACCTTGGGGTGTCCGACGTTCCGATGCCGTGTACGCCGTACCGGGTGTGGAAAGCCTTGCAGGGCGGGGCATCTGCTTCAGCGCCTGGGCAGTCGGCTGCTGGGTCGCCGGGTGCCGTCCAGACTGGGGAAGGGGCGTCGTCATGATTCCGGCAGCCTTCGAGTACTTCACGCCGACGTCGGTGGACGAGGCAGTTGCGTTGTTGGGTGAGCACACCGACGCCAAGGTGCTGGCCGGTGGGCAGAGTCTGCTGCCGGTGTTGCGGTTGCGGCTGGCGGCGCCGGAGTCGATTGTCGACATCGGGAAGATCGACGAACTGCGCGGGATCCGGGACGACGGGGACGCGCTGGTCGTCGGTGCGATGACGCCGCACAGCACGGTCCAGTTCGACCCGTTGATCGCCGAGCACACCCGGCTGATCTCGTTGGCCGCGGCATCGATCGCGGATCCGCAGGTCCGGCACCGGGGGACCTTCGGCGGTTCACTCGCGCATGCCGATCCGGCCGGTGACCTGCCCGCGGTCTCGGTCGCGTTGGACGCGTCGTTCGTGATCGCCGGGCCGGGTGGTCGGCGTACCGTCGGCGCCTCGGACTTCTTCCAGGGCGTGTTCAGTACGGCGGTCGGCGACGACGAGCTCCTGGTCGAGGTGCGGGTGCCGAAGTACACCGGCTGGGGCGCGCACTACGAGAAGTTCAGCCGGGTCGCCCAGGGCTGGCCGATCGTCGCGGTCGCGGCGGCTGTCCGGCTGGACGGTGATTCGATCGCCGAAGCGCGGGTCGGGTTGAGCAACATGGGCTCGACACCGATCCGGGCGATCGCGGTCGAGGACGCGCTGATCGGCCTGCCGGCGACCGCCGAGGCCGTCCGCGCGGCCGCGGCCCGGGCCGCGGACGGGACGTCGCCGGTGACCGACCTCAACGGAGACGCCGAGTACCGCCGGCACCTCGCCTCGGTGCTGACCCGGCGGGCCGTGCTGGCCGCGGCAGGCGCTGGATGAAGCTCGAGCACAAGTTCGTCGTACCGGCCCCGGTCGAGGAGGCCTGGGCCGCGTTCAACGACCTCGAACGGGTGGTGCCGTGTTTCCCCGGCGCCACCCTGACGTCGTACGACGGTGACGGCTTCACCGGGGCGTGCAAGGTGAAGCTGGGGCCGGTCTCACTGCAGTACGCCGGGAGCGGCACCTTCGTCGAACGCTCTCCGGCGGACCATCGCGCGCTGATCGAGGCCAAGGGCAAGGACCGCCGCGGCAACAGTACGGCCAGCGTCCGGGTCACCGCTCAGTTGGACGCGTCCGGCGACTCGGCCACCGCAGTCACAGTCGAAACGGACCTGACCATCACCGGCCGCCCCGCGCAGTTCGGCCGCGGTCTAATCCAAGACGTCTCCGACCACCTCCTGGCCCAGTTCGTCGACTGCCTAACCACAACCCTCACCACCCCCACCGCCACCACGCCGACTGAAGCGCAGCCTGCAGCTCCCACTGCACCGACAGCGCCTACTGCCCCGACGGCACCCAATGCCCCGACAGCACCGACTGCCCCGACAGCACCCACTGCGACCAGTGCACCCTCGAAGGAACAGGCCGACGCACCTCCACCCAGCGCGCCGTCCGGCGCCTCATCCCTCGACCTCGGCGCGGCACTCCTGCCGGCACTACTCCGCCGCGCCCGCCCGTACCTCATCGGCGCCGCAGTAGCCCTCCTGCTCCGCCGCCTACTCCGCCGCTGACAACGCCTGCCGACACAACCGATCAGCAGCCCGCGTCGTCTCCGGCAACCGATACCGCGGCGCCAAATGCAGCACGTGCCGTACGGCGGTCCGCAAGCTGACCCGATGCCCGATGGACACGTACATCGGCTTCACCCCGTCCTGCGTACGCACCACCGCGCCGACAACCTGATTGTCAACAATCAGATCAGCGACAGACCCCCGCGCCTCCCCAAGCTCCAAATGCGAGCCGACAAACGCCGTCTTAGCAGCCCCGATCGCGGGCAACCCGGTCAACACTCCGAGATGACAAGCCAGCCCGAACCGCCGCGGATGCGCCAACCCCTGCCCGTCACACACCAGCAGGTCCGGCGTCGTCCTCAACTGCCCCAACGCCTCCAACAGCCCCGGAACCTCCCGGAACGCAAACAACCCAGGCACATAAGGAAACGTCGTCTCCCCGAGAACCACGGCCCGATCCACCTCGGCCAACGTCTCCCAGTCGAGTACGACGACAGCAGCCGCCAGCCGATCCCCGTCGTACGCGACATCAAGCCCCGCGACGTACCGCGGCTGCCCGTCGACATCCGTATCGTCGACAATCGACCGCAATTCCTCCTGAACAGCTACCGCCTCACCAGGCGTACGAGGCCACCGCACCCCGGCACCGTATCCACACCACCAGCTCAGCGCGCTCACCCGGCTCAGCCCGCTTAACCGGTGCAGCCGGTGGCCGGCGCGGCGGCTCAGTCGGTTCGGTGGGTTCGGCGGTACTTCGCGGCGCGGGCCCGGTTCTGACACGTCACGGAGCAGAACCGCCGCCGCCCAGCCGGCGAGCCGTCCACATAGACATCCGCGCACCCACCGTCGACACAGATCCCCAGCCGACCGGGATCCTCGTCGGCCAACTGCTCCCGCAGCGCCAGCAGCGCCGCCGCCAGCAGCGCGTCGTCAGCATCCGCCCACCACGTCCGCCGTACCTCGCCGTCCTCCAGGACGACGTCAGGCCGCACATCGATCCCCGTCAACAACTCGGACACCGCGGCCACGCGCCCCGCCGTACCCTCCGCCGCAAACACCCCGAACACCGTGTCGGCAAACCGAACCAGCTCGTCATCCGTCAACGCGCTCGCCACGACCGTGGGGATCCCGGCCCGGCGGTCCGGACCCGAATTAGCCGCGACTGCACCGGCCGCCGCGCCGCCACCGAGGTACTCGGCGAGCACCGGCACCCCCGACCGTGCACCCGCCCGCCGAGGCTCGACCCCCCAGCCGTTCACCAACTCGACCAAGGTCTCGAGCGCCATCGGCACAACCTGAACCCGCACCACCCCAACATAACGCGATAACCCCTACTAATGCGTTGCGCCCGCCAAGCCATCGTCGTAACGTGATGAACTCCAGAATCGCGTGACGACAGGAGAGCCTGATGACGGCGCGGATGCGCGATGTGGCCGAGCGAGCCGGTGTCTCGATGAAGACGGTCTCCAACGTCATCAACGACTACCCGCACATCACCCCCGCCACCCGAGCCCGAGTGGAAGCCGCGATCGCCGACCTCGACTACCGCCCCAACCTCGGCGCCCGCTCCCTCCGCAAAGGCACGTACGGCGTGATCGCCCTGGCCATCCCCGACCTCGCCGACGAGTACTTCGCCACCCTGGCCGCCGCGGTAGCCCGAGCCGCCAAGAAGCACGGCGTAGCCCTCCTCATAGAACAAACAGAAGGCGACCCCACCGCCGAATCCCAAGCCCTAACCGGCCTGCGCCACCGCCCCGCAGACGCCATCCTCCTCTGGCCAACCCACCCCACACCCACCGCCCTCACCACCCGCACAACCCGGGCACCCACCCACGCCACCAGCGCCGCCCCGTCCTCCGCCCACCCCACCGGCACCGACTCGGCTTCCGCCGCACCGCCCATCCGCGACCCCGTCCACGCCCGTCCAGTCGTCCTCCTCGGGGCCGCGCGTCCCGACCTGCACTTCGATCGCGTCACAGCCGACCCCGCTCAGCCCCCGACTCACGGCGACAACCAGGCACTCGCCGAACAGGCGGTCTGCCTCGCCCTCGACCGCCTCGCGGACCGCACCCCGGCACACCGCGGCCCCTGCAACTGAACCGTCGCCGGCTACTCGCCGACGGTGGGAGGGCCGCCAGGGGGCCACTCCACCAGTTCGATGCGGTAGCCGTCGGGGTCGACGAGCCAGGATGTCGCCGGGCCGTCGGGCCCTCCTGGGTACTCCGGTGCGCCCGGCTGCAGGCCGGCCGCGGTCAGCCTCTCGACGGTGCTGCTCAGCGACTCGACCTCGATGGCGAGGTGTTCGAACCCACCGGTCTCGACGGGGCCGGCGGTCGGGCGGTGGACGAGTTCGAGCGACACCGACGGCTCCCCGGACAGCTTCAGCCAGACCAGCTTCGAGCCGTCGTCGAACGGCACAGTGCCCAGCTCGGTATAGCCCACCGCCCGGTAGAAGGCGAGCGAACGCTCGAGATCACTCACCCGGTACGCGAACAGAATCGTCTTCATGCCCGCCGATCCAACTGCCCCCACCCACCCGAGTCAACGAACCGCCACAGGTCAGCGCGCCGCTGGTGTCCGCGGGGTGGTTGCCGCCGACCAGGATGCAAGTCGGGTGCGGGAGGATGTTGGCATGCGAGTGCTGATTGCGCCGGACAAGTTTGCGGGGACGTTGACTGCGGTTGAGGCGGCGGCTGCCATTGAGGAGGGATGGCGGCGGCGGGACCCGGACGCGGAGGTGCTGGTTGCGCCGATGGCGGACGGCGGGCCGGGGTTCATCGACGTACTGGAGGCTGTCGTCGACGGCACCCTGCTGTCGGTCACCGTACGCGGGCCGCTCGGCGAGGACACCCCGGCCACGGTCCTGCTCGCGGGCGAGACGGCGTACGTCGAGACCGCGCAGGCCTGCGGCCTCCACCTGGTCGAGCCGAAGCTGCGCCGGCCGGAGGATGCGACGACGTACGGCGTGGGCCAGCTGATCGCGGCCGCGGTCGACGCCGGCGCGAAGCGGATCATCCTCGGCCTCGGTGGATCCGGTACGAACGACGCCGGCGCCGGCATGCTCGCCGCGCTCGGTGCGACCGGCGCCGGGGGCAGCCTGGACGCCGGAGCGGCCGGGCTCGCGACGCTGACCGAGGTCGACCTCGAGCCGGCGCGGACGCGGATGGCCGGGATCGAGTTCGTCGCGGCGAGTGACGTCGAGAACCCGATGCTCGGGTTGCGCGGAGCGACCAGCGTGTTCGGCAAGCAGAAGGGGATCGCCGACGATCGGAAGCCCGAGGTCGACGGCTGGCTGACCCACTTCGCCGAGCTCGCGGACCGCAAGACCGCGGACCAGAAGGGCGCGGGTGCGGCGGGCGGGCTCGGTTACGCGCTGTTGCTGCTCGGCGCCGAGCGGGTGTCAGGGATCGACCTCGTCGCGGAGCTGACCGGCCTGAAGGAGAAGGCGGCCCGGGTCGACCTGGTGCTCAGCGGCGAGGGCGCGTTCGACTTCCAGTCCCGCGACGGCAAGGTGATCGCCGGCGTCGCGAAGGTGGCGAACGACGCGATGCGCCCGTGCGTCGTACTGGCCGGCAAGGTCCTGATCGGCTCCCGCGAGATGCGCACGATGGGCGTCGAGTCGGCGTACTCCCTGGTCGACGCGGTGGGGGAGACCCAGGCCTTCGCCGACCCGCACGGCTCACTCGCCGCCGTGGCTGAGCGCGTCGCCCGCACCTGGGCCCGCTGACCAGATCTCGGTACGGCGTACGCAGTTGACCTCACCCGCGTCGTACGGCGGTCCACGGGGCGAGGCGGGTAGTTGATCCTGGAAATTGGTGTGCGACCATGGGAATGGTTCCGGATCGGCGTTTGTTGGCCCGGAATGACAGCGGACTTTCCGCGCACGGCTGCCTGCCCACCTGCAGCCGGGCGCTCACGAGATGACTGGAGTCAGGAATGACTGAAGCGCAGACCGAGCAGGCCGTCGCCACGGGTGTGATCCTCACCGACGGGGCCGCCGCCAAGGTGAAGGCGCTGCTCGACCAGGAAGGCCGCGACGACCTCGCGCTGCGGGTCGCCGTCCAGCCGGGCGGATGCTCCGGCCTGCGGTACCAGCTGTTCTTCGACGAGCGTCAGCTCGACGGCGACGTGGTGGCCGACTTCAACGGCGTCAACGTCGTGACGGACCGGATGAGCGCGCCGTACCTGAAGGGCGCCTCGATCGACTTCGTGGACACGATCGAGAAGCAGGGCTTCACGATCGACAACCCGAACGCGACCGGCTCCTGCGCCTGCGGCGACTCCTTCAACTGACGTACGCCGAAGCCCCGCTCCTCGATGCCTCGAGGAGCGGGGCTTTCGCATGCCCGTCGACCGTCAGCCCTCAGTGGGCTGAGGCGCCTTCGCGGGCGCGCTTCGGCAGCAGGTAGCTGACCGCGAGGCTCACCACGAACAGGCCGATCGCGACCAGCACGCTGTTCTTGGTGGCGCCGAGGAACGCGTGGTCCGGCAGCAGCTGGAAGAAGATCGTGCCGATCACCGCGACCCCGATCGCGCCACCGAACTGCTGCATCGCGGTCAGTACGCCGGACGCCGAACCGGCAGCCTGGTCGTCGATCGAGGCCAGGATGATGTCGAACAGCGGCGCGAACACCAGACCGGCCCCGATCCCGGTGGCGAGAGTCGCCGGGACCAGGTTCCAGATCGTCGTCGCCTCGCCGTACGTGTGCAGGGTGAACCAGACGCCGGCCATCGCGAGCGTCATCACCACGATGCCGAGTTGCAGCGCCTTGCGGCCGAGCTTCGGCGCGAGCAGTCCGCCGGACAAGGGCGCGCCGATCGCGATCCCGAGCGAGAACGGCACCATCGCGAGGCCGGCCTTCAACGGGCTGTAGTGCAGACCGAGCTGGGTGAACAGGTTGAACACCAGCATGAAGCCGGACATCGCCAGGAAGAACGTGGAGATCACGCCGAGGCCGGCGACGTACCCGCGGCTGCGGAACAGCGACGGGTCGATGACCGGGTTCCCCGACCGGCGCTCACGCCAGCCGAACAGCGCGAACACCGGCACCGACGCGGTCAACATCAGGATTGTCCACAATGGCCAGCCGAGCTCGCGGCCCTGGACGAGGGGGTAGATCAGCAACCCGGACGCCAGGCTGACCAGGATCACGCCGGCCGCGTCGAGGCGGGACGCACCGGGGGTCTTCACCTCGGGCATGAAGCGGAGCGCGCCGGCCAGGGCGAGGATGCCGATCGGGACGTTGATGAAGAAGATCATCCGCCAGCCCGCGTCGAACCAGTTCGCGTCGATGAGGACACCGGCGATGATCGGTCCGGCGACCGCCGACAGCCCCATCACCGGGCCGAACATGGCGAAGGCCTTGCCGATCTCCTGCGGCGGGAAGACCGCCTTCAGGATCGCGAAGCCCTGCGGGATCATCACCGCGCCGAGCAGTCCTTGGGCGACCCGGCTGCCGATCAGCAGCTCCGGCGAGGTGGCGAACCCGCAGACCGCGGACGCCACCGTGAACCCGACCGCCCCGATCACGAACAACCGCCGCCGCCCGACCAGATCTCCGAGCCGGCCGAAGCTGATCAGCCCGATCGCGAAGGCGAGCGTGTACCCGGCGAGCATCCACTGCATCGCCGACTCCGACCCACCCAACTCGGCCCGGATCGACGGCGCCGCAATGTTGACAATCGTCGCGTCGACAAGATCCATGATCTCGGCCACCAACACAGTCGCCAACACAACCCACCGCCACCGATACGGCCTCCCCACCGAGCCACCCGCCCCCGGCGTTCCAACCAACCCTCCCGCCTCCGCGGTTCGGGTTGGGCTGGCTTCGGTCGGAGGGCCGGGCTGGTCGGAGGTGGTGGGAGGGGTGGGGGAGAGCTTTGCTGGTGGATCGGGTGGGGTGGTGGTTGAGGTGCTCATCGAAGGCTCCTGGATGTTCGAACGGTGTTCGTTGACGAACACTGTTCTACTGACGATCAGCGTTCCTGTCAAGTACGGTGTTCGCTACAGTGGTGGCATGACTCAGTCGCCGTGGCAGCCGATCAGTCCCGCGAAGCCCGCGCGCCCGTCCAAGGAGCCGCTCACCCGGGACCGGATCGTCGACGCGGCCATGCAACTGCTGGTCGAGCAGGGGTACGACGCGGTCTCGATGCGCAAGGTCGCTCAGGCCCTCGGCACCGGACCGGCATCGCTGTACGCGCACGTCGCGAACAAGAAGGAGCTCGACCAGCTCCTCGTCGACCGCGCGGCGCAGGACATGAAGCTCCCGGAAGTGCCGGATCCCGACCGCTGGCAGGACCAGTTGAAGGACGCGATGCGCGAGATGCTGCGCGTGATGCGGGCCAACCCGGGTGTCGCGCGAGCCGCGATCGGCCAGGTGCCGCTCGGGGAGCAAGCGCTGCTCAGCACCGAGCGGATCCTCGGCATCCTCAAGGCCGGCAACATCCCTGACCAAGCGGCCGCGTGGGCGGTCGACCTGCTGCCGCTCTACGTCACCGCGATCGCGTTCGAGGAGACGGTGCAGGGCGCCTGGGCCTGGACCAAGGAAGACATCGAGGGATTCGTCACCGGCCTCCGCGCGTACTTCGAGTCCCTCCCGCCCGACCGCTACCCCCTCACGATCGCCCTCGCCGGCGCCATGACCGCCGGCTCCACCGGCGACGAGCGCTTCGAGTTCGGCCTGACCGTCCTGGTGGCCGGCCTAGCCTCGCTCGCCATCCCGAGCTGAATCCATCCCTCAAGGCGACCGTCCGCCGGCCCCGGCTGCTGCTCCACCCATCCGCCCAGGTCCTAAAGCCATCTCAGCAGGCGGAAGCCATCTCAACAGGCTTGTGGTTGCCGGGTGTGACGGCGCAGGTGGAACGAGTGCTTGCCGTTCACGAGTTCACATGGTAAATCTTCGGATTGTCAACAAAACTACGACCTGGTCGTCTGGGTGTGCCGGCGTGAGGCGGGCACGTTCGCCGAGCGCGTAGGCGGGTGTGCTGATGGCGTGGGGCGGGCACCCGGGTGAGGCCGCACGACGACAGGAGAGCCCCGTGGACGCCGACAGTCCGAAGCCGGTCGACAGAAGGCCGCCGGCGGAGACCGAACCACCTCCAGGAGTGCTGAAGAAGGCGATCGCCGCCTCGGCCATCGGCAACGCGACCGAATGGTTCGACTACGGCATCTACGCGTACGGCGTGACCTACATCTCGGCGGCGATCTTCCCGGGTGACACCGAGAGCGCGACGCTGCTCGCGCTGATGACGTTCGCGGTCTCGTTCCTGGTCCGCCCGCTCGGCGGCCTGATCTGGGGCCCGCTCGGCGACCGCCTCGGCCGCAAGCACGTCCTGGCGATCACGATCCTGCTGATGTCCGGCGCAACCCTGTGCGTCGGCCTGGTTCCGACGTACGACGCGATCGGGCTGTGGGCGCCGATCCTGCTGGTCCTGCTCCGGATGATCCAGGGCTTCTCGACCGGCGGCGAGTACGGCGGCGCCGCGACGTTCATGGCGGAGTACGCCCCCAGCCGCAGGCGCGGCTTCCTGGGCAGCTTCCTGGAGTTCGGCACGCTGGCCGGCTTCTCGCTCGGCGCGCTGCTGATGCTCGGATTCTCGCTGCTCCTCGGCGACGACGCGATGCACTCGTGGGGCTGGCGGCTGCCGTTCCTGGTCGCCGCGCCGCTCGGCCTGGTCGGCGTCTACCTGCGGTCGCGGCTCGAGGACACCCCCGTGTTCCGCGAGTTGGAGGAGAAGGGCCAGAAGGAAGAGGAGACGACCACGCAGTTCAAGGATCTGCTGGCCGGCTACTGGCGGCCGATCCTGCAGCTCGGCGGTCTGGTGATCGCGCTGAACGTCGTCAACTACACCTTGCTCACGTACATGCCGACGTACCTGGAGAGCGAGATCGGCCTCAGTTCGGACGAGTCGCTGATCGTGCCGATCATCGGAATGTTGACAATGATGGTCTTCCTGCCGTTCGCGGGCAGGATCTCGGATCGCGTCGGCCGCAAGCCGCTGTGGTGGTTCTCGCTGGCCGGGCTGTTCGTCTTCGGGGCGCCGATGTTCCTGCTGATGGGCACGAACCTGGCCGGCGCGGTCATCGGGTTCGCCGTACTCGGCCTGCTCTACGTCCCGCAGCTGGCGACCATCTCGGCGACGTTCCCGGCGATGTTCCCGACCCATGTGCGGTACGCCGGTTTCGCGATCGCCTACAACGTGTCGACGTCGCTCTTCGGCGGTACGGCGCCCGCCGTGAACGACTGGCTCACCGCCGAAACGGGCAACGCGCTGATGCCGGCGTACTACATGATGGCCGCCTGCGTGATCGGCGCCATCGCACTCATCAAGGTCCCGGAAACCACCCGCTGCCCCCTGAACGGCACCGCAATCCCCGGCACCGCCGAAGCCCTCCCACCTGTAGCCCTCGAACCCGCCAAGGCCTGACCAGCACGAGGCTCGCCGGACCGACCGGCGAGCCTCGTGCGTCCGTTGTGGACGACCTTTCGGATCCGCGGGGTTAAGAGGTGACTGCGGTGACGGCGTCGGACCAGATGGTGGTGGCCTCGTCGATTTCGGCGGGGGTGACTACGAGGGCGGGGATGAAGCGGACGACCTGACCCCAGGCGCCGCAGGTGAGGAGCAGGAGACCCCGCCTGGCTGCCTCCTGCTGTACGGCGGCGGCCGTGACCGGGTCGGGTTTGCCGTCGGCGTCGCGGAACTCGTTGCCGATCATCAGCCCGAGCCCGCGCACATCCGTGATCCGCTCATGCTTGTCCGCGACCAGCTGCAGCGCCTGCTTGAGCTGCGCACCCCGCTCGGCCGAGTTCTGCACCAGTCCTTCGTCCTGAATGACATCCAGCGTCGCGAGGGCCGCCGCGCACGCCACCGCGTTGGCGCCGTACGTCCCACCCTGCGAACCCGGCCACGCTTTCTCCATCAGCGCGGACGACGCCGCGATCCCCGACAGCGGGAAACCGGAGGCGAGTCCCTTCGCGGTAATCAGCACGTCCGGGTGCGAACCGAAGTGGTCGCCGCCCCAGAACTTCCCGGTCCGGCCGAACCCGGTCTGCACCTCGTCCACAACGAGCAGGATCCCGTGCTGGTCAGCGCGCTCCCGCAGTCCGGCGAAGAACCGCTCGTTCGCCGGCACGTACCCGCCCTCGCCCAGGACCGGCTCGACCACGAACGCCGCGGTGTCGGCCGGCGTACTCAACGTCTGCAGCACGTAGTCGAGCTGACTCAGCGCGAAGTCCGTCGCCTGCTCGACCGGCCAGCCGAAGTGCCCGGGGTCGGGGAACGGCGACACGTGTACGCCGGCCATCAGTGGGCTGAACCCGGACCGGAACTTCGTCCCCGACGTGGTCATCGATGCCGCCGCGACCGTCCGGCCGTGGAATCCACCGTGGAACACGATCACGTTCGGGCGGCCGGTCGCCTGCCGGCTGAGTCGCAGCGCCGCCTCGACAGCCTCGCTGCCGGAGTTCGCGAAGAACATCCGGTCGAGGTGCTGGGGGAGGACTTCGCCGAGCCGCTCGACCAGGTTGAGGAGCGGGCGGTGCATGACCGTCGTGTACTGCGCGTGGATGATCTTGCCGACCTGCTCCTGCGCGGCCGCGACGACGCGTGGATGGCAGTGCCCGGTGGACGTCACCCCGATACCCGCCGTGAAGTCGAGGTACCGCCGATCGTCCTCGTCGAACAGCAACACACCCTCGCCGCGGGCGGCGATCACTCCGGTTGCCTGTTTCAAGACCTGCGACAGCTCGGCCACGGCGGATCCCCTTCACACGTCCGATCAAACACACGATTGTCAACCGTAAGATTGTCGACAATCTAGCCTAACCCAGCTCCAACCCGTGTCAATCGGCTGCGCGTCCACCCGATGCCGCCGCAGCTGCGCAGGAGCAGGCCGCCCCTCCTGGACGTGGGCGAGCCAGCCGTGCCGGGGTGCGCTGCCTGCCGGGGTGGGTGCGGCGCCGTACGTTGAGCAGTGGGGTGTCGCGCCGTACAGTCAACGCGCCGGTACCAGCGCGGCCGCATAGCCCCGGGCGGGTGCTAGCGCGGCCGCACAGCCCCGGGCGGGTACCAGCGCGGCCGCACAGCCCCGGGCGGGTACCAGCGCGGCCGCGGACGCGCCGGCGGGCTGCGTGTTTTGGGTGGGGTCAGCGGTTGGTCAGGCGGGTTATGGCGTCGTCCATGTGGGCCATCAGGAGGTCGTCGGCGTGGAGGTAGTCGCCGGCGGCGATGGCTTCGGCGAGGGCCCTGTGTTCGTCGATGCGGGCCTCGGAGTGGGTGTAGGTCTCGGCGAGGGCGTGGATGCACATGCGGGTCTCGGTGATCGAGGTCGCGTGCATGCGGGACAGGCGCGGGCTGCCGGCGAGCTGGACGAGGCGTTCGTGGAAGGCGATGTCGAGCTCGCTGACCGCGGCGGGATCGCCTTCGGCGGCGGCCATCTGGTCGACGATGGCGAGCAGCTCCTTGCCGGCCGCCTCGTGGTCGCCGTCCGCGATCCGCCGGGCGGCGGCGCGCTCGATCGCCTCGCGCGCCAGGTACATGTCCCGGACGTCCGCCGGCGTCATGTTGATCACGAACAACCCGCGGTTGCGGATCGAGACCAGCAACCCCTCCGCGGTGAGCCGCTGCATGCCTTCGCGGAGCGGGCCGCGGCTCACGCCGAGCTTGCGGGCCAGGTCGGCCTCGCCGAGTTGGGCGCCGGGCTTGAGCTCGCCGTGGCTGATTGCCTGACGCAACTTGTCGGCGATGATGCTCGGCGTCGACTCCTGCGCCAACGGCTCGATGAAACTGGTCACGCGTGTGTCCCCCTCGCTGAAAACAATCGGCCCAAGCCTGGCAGTGACGGTACCGGGCCGGTCAACTGCAACCCCTTCCACACCGTCACCTGGTTGGCCGTCAGCACCGGCTTGCCGACCGCGGCCTCCAGGTCGTCGACGATCTGCAACGTGTGCATCGCGGTGTCCGGCACCAGGATCGCCTCGGCGTCCGGGTGGTCCGCGGCCTTCACCATCGCGACCACCCGCTCCGGATCGAGCGTGCCGACCTCGGCCGCGGTGATGATCCCGTGGCTGCCCATCGCGACCACCTCGACCCCGCCGGCGGTCAGGAACCGGACGAAATGCTTCGCGACGTCTTCCGGGTACGACGCGGCGACTGCGACCCGCCGTACGCCGAGAGCGTGGCAAGCGTCAACGAACGCGAGCGACGTGGACGATGCCGGCACGCCGAGCGCCTGAGCCACGCCGGACGCCTGGTTGCGGGCGCCCTCGGGGCCGAAGACGAAGCTGCCGGACGTGCAAGCCCACATGACCGCGTCCGGCTGGGCGGCCGCCAGCTCGGAGGCGCCTTCGGCGAGCCGCTCGGCGCGGCCGAGGTCGAGGAGTGCGTCCACCCGGTGCGCGTCCTCGCCGACCGAGGTGATCACGACCGGCAGTTTGATCGAACCGTCCAGGCGCGCCTCGAGCGCCGGGTAGTCGTCCTCCGCGCTGTGACCGGGGTAGAGCAGCCCTACCGTGACCATCCGACCTCCTGGCTGATCGCACCGAAATAGGTAGATTGTCGACAATCTTACCCCCAGATTGTCACCAATGAGACACACCGCGGAGCGTGGAGGTAGCGGACAGAACTTGTCCGGTTCCCGGCCTAGCGTTGCTGGTGTCCGGGAACGAGTGGAGGAGAGTGCGATGGCGATTCCTGAGGGATACACGACCGTGACGCCGTGGATCATCGGGCAGGACACGAACGGCGTGATGGACTGGCTGACGCGGGCGTTCGGGGCCGAGGAGATCGATCGGGTGGTGGGTCCGGACGGGCGGATCGGGCACGCGGAGATGCGGATCGGGAACGCGATCGTGATGATGTTCGACGCCCGGCCGGAGTGGCCGCCGACGCCGGCGTTCCTGCGGCTGTACGTCGATGACGCGGAGGCCGTGCACGCTCAGGCGGTCGCGGCGGGCGGTACTTCGGTGACCGAGGTGACGCACCTGTTCTTCGGCGACAAGGTGGGGCGGGTGCGGGACCCGTACGGCAACCTCTACTGGATCCAGACCCGCGTCGAAGAACTCACCGAACAGGAAATGCTGGACCGCCTCTCCGACCCCGAGTTCACCCGCCGCATGGAGTACGTCCAAAACGCCGACTTCTTCCCCGGCCGTTGAGCCCTAGCGCCCCGCCCACCCCGTCCAGGCCGCAATCCCGCGAGGGGAGATCCCCTGCTGTCGTGGCTTCTCCCTTGGTATTCGAGGGGAGAAGGCACAACTCGAAGGGATCTCCCCTCCCGTGGCGGGGGCGGTTAGGCGAGGAGGCGGAGGCGGGAGGGGGTAGGCGGTGCCGGTCGACCGAGGAGGTCGAGGCGGGGGCGGTCAGGCGAGGTGGTGGGGGTGGCGGGGCGGTCAGGCGAGGTGGTGGGGGTGGCGGGGCGGTCAGGCGAGGTGGCGGGGGTGGCGGGGCGGTCAGGCGAGGTGGCGGGGGTGGCGGGGGTGGTTAGGCGACGAGGCGGAGGGTGGTGAGGGGGTCGCGGGGGCGGCTAGCTGAGGAGGCGGAGGGTGGTGAGGGTGTAGGTGTGGGCGGCGGTGATCAGGTCGGTGATTGGGACTGACTCGTTGGCTCGGTGGGCTTGGGTGGTTACTGAGCCGGGGCCCAGGACGACGACGGGGACGCCCAGGTCTCGGGCGATGTAGCCGCCGTCGCAGGCTGCTGTCCAGCCGGCCAGGGGGAGGTCGGGGCCGCCGGCGTCTACCCGGGCCGCCTCGACGACTCGGACGAGGTCCGCGTCAGCGGGTGTCTCGAAGGCGGGCATTTCCATCGGCATGTCGAGGTCGACCGACAGGCCGCGATCCTCGAGGTGCAACGCGGCCACGCGAGCTCGCAGATCAGCGAGTACGGCGGCCGGCGACTCGCCCGGCAGCAGCCGCCGATCCGCCACGATCACGCACTCGGCGGGGACGATCGAACCACCCGTCCCGCCGTTGATCTGACCGACGCTCCACGTCGCCGGCCCGAGCAACGGATGCGGGTCGGCAGCAAGCGACGCATGCAGCCGCTCGATCTCGGCCACCACCGCGGCGGCGCCGTAGATCGCGTTCGCGCCGTCGTCCGGATTGCCCGCATGACAGGCCCGGCCGTGGATCGCGACCCGCAGGTACGAGTCGCCCCGCGCCGCGATGATCGTCTGCAAGTCCGTCGGCTCAGCGGTGATGCAGCCGACGAACGCCCGCGGCCCGCCGGCGACGTACGACCGGATCCCCTTGCCGGTCTCCTCCTCGTCGACCACCGCGGCGAGCTCGACCGGGCCGCTGAGCCCGGTGCCGCGAAGGGCGGCCATCGCGACCAACGCCGCCGCCAGACCGCCCTTCATGTCCGACGCGCCGCGCCCGTAGATGCGGCCGTCCTTCACGGTCCCGCCGTACGGGTCGACCGTCCAGCCGTCGCCCACCGGTACGACGTCGGTGTGCCCGAGGATCAGCAGCCCCGGACCGTTGCCCCCGGCAAGCGTGATGCTGACGTTGTCCCGCCCGGGCTCGACGGTCGAGGTGACCACGTCGAGCCCGAGCTCACGTCCCGCCGCCGCGAGCACCGCGACGGTCGCCGCCTCCTCGCCGGGCGGGTTCTGTCCGGTTGCCTGCAGCAACTGACAGGTGACCCGCACCAGCAGCTCTTCGTCGATCCGGTCGAGCACACTCTGTTCGGCGGGCGTCATAAGGCCCAAGCTTAGGCGGGCCCTGCAGCCAGGTAGGACCGCCAGCCGCCAAAGCTGGTGATGTCACGCGCCGGGTCGGCGCCGTCCGCCGTACACACGAATCCGAGGATCCGCCGCCCGTCCGAAAGCTCCAGCGGCCCGATCGCCAGCGGAGGCTCGACTGTCCGTGCGAACCCGCCGAGCTCCGCCGCGGGCAGGCTCCACACCTCCACCTCGATCCCCGGACCGGGCTCCCGGCCAGGCGTCAGCCCAGGCCGCGGCCCGTCGACCAGATACATCCGGTACGACGAAGCAGTCCGCGCATCGAAGGCGAGCCGAGCACCCCGCCGTACCAGCTCGTGGTTCAAAGGCTGGTCGGAGAGATGCGCACCGGCAACCGCGAGCAGGACCTCGTCGTCGGCCGGCTCGAGCGGCGCGATGTCTTCACCGCACCACACGGCGGCGAGGTCGATCAGCACCCGATCGTGACCCGCCGGGGCGAGTAACTGAATGCCGAACGGCAGCCCGTCGGCCCGGTCCGGCCCGGGGAACGCGACCGCGCACAGGTCGAGCAGGTTGACCATGTTGGTGAACCGACCGAGCCGGCTGTTCACGCCGATCGGATCCGCCGCGACCTCGGCCAGCGTCGGATGCTCAGGCGTCACCGGCAGCAACAGCGCATCGAGCTGCGTCCACAGCTGCTCGCTGGCCCGCGCGAGCGTCGCGAGCCGATCGAAGCCGACGAAGGCGTCCGCCGCCGTCAAGATCGCCCCATTGTGGACAATCGACCGCACCGTCGGGTCCACCGCCGGATCGTCGTCCAGCTTGTCCCCGAAGGCGAGCCACCGTTCGGCCAGCCACGGACCGGAGTACAGCAACTCCGCCGCCTCGAGCAGCGGCCGCACGTCCACCTTCACCACCTCACCGAGCCGATGGGCCTGGTCGAGCGTCTCCTGCCAGGCAGCCTCGTGCAGCGGATCGAGGTCCAGATCCAGGTCCGGTACGCCGATCACCGCGCGACCCGATGCCCGTCCGGAGGCGACACCGGCCGCAGAGCGTCCACCAGGCAGTGAAGAGGCCCGCCGCGACCAAGCGTCGTCCGGATCGAAGGCCACCATCACGTCGAAGGCTGCACGCGCCACACCGACTGTCCGGGCCATCACCGTCACGCAGTCCAGCGACCGGCACGCCGGTACGACGCCACGCGCCGAGACGAGACCGCGCGACGGTTTGATGCCGACAATCCGATTGAAGGCAGCCGGCACCCGCCCGCTCCCGGCCGTGTCGGTGCCGAGCGCGAAGTCCACCTGCCCCGACGCCACCGCGACCGCACTGCCCGAGCTCGACCCGCCCGACACGTGCTTGTCGGAGAACACCGAGTGACAAGGGCCGTACGGCGACCGCGTGCCGACCAACCCGGTCGCGTACTGGTCCAGATTCGTCTTCCCCAGCGGTACGGCGCCGGCCGCGACCAACTGGTCGACCACGAACGCGTTCCGCTCGGCCGGCTGATCGTTGCGCGGATCGCCGGCCGTCGTCGGCACCCCGGCGAGGTCGATGTTGTCCTTCAACGCGAACGTCAGACCGTGCAGCGGTCCCGGCGCGGGCGCGACCGGGTCGACCCGGGTGATCCAGACGTTCACGCGCCCCACCTCGCCCGCTCGGCCTCGAACGCGGCCCGCCGGCGAGCCCGCACTGTCGCGATATCCACAGGTGCCTCCTGTTCGATCCGGCGTACGTCGGCGATCGAGAAGGTCGCCGGGCTGACCCGCAGGTCGGCCCGCCCGGCCGCGATCTCGGCGCGCTCGTGAGCGAGTTGCTCCGCACTCACCGGAGTGAATCTGATCAAGTCGAACTGCCGCAGCAACCACGGCTGCTCGTCGGCGGGCGACAACCGCCACACCGGGACGGTGCGCCCGACCAGCTGGTACCCACCCGGCCCTTCCATCCCGTACACGCACAGGTAGATCCCGCCGATCCCGACCGCGTTCTGCGGCGTCCAGGTCCGGGCCGGGTTGTACTTCGTCGTCACCAGCCGGTGCCGCGGATCGATCGGTACGGCGACCGGCGCGCCGAGGTACACGTCGCCCAGCCCGACCACCAGGTACGTCGCGGCCTGGACGATCTCGAAGACCTCATCGCGCTCGCCGAGATCGTTGACCCGCCGGATGAACTCGACGTTGTCCGGACACCAAGGCGCGTCCGGCCGCACCGACGTCGCGTACCGCCGCATCGCCTCGTGCGCCTCCGGGTGGTCGAACGCGATCGGCAGGATCACCTCGCGCGCCGGCAGCACCACCGTCTCCGGATCCGCCAGCCCAGCCGCCAGGAACGCGAGCCGCTCGGCCAGCTCGACGAGTCCGAGCCGATCGGAGTCCACCGCGACAAGAAGCGACCGCACACCCTCGACAATCTCGGCAACGCCGTCCGGCCGATCGTTCCGCAACGCCTGTGCGAGCAGGTGAATCCAGACCCGCACAGTGAGGTCGAGCTCAGCCGGTCCGGCCTCCACCAGCAGATGCCGTTCGCCCGCACACCTGATGGTGTACGGCGGTACGCCGTCCGACCGATGCAGCACGTCCGGCCGAGCGGACCCGCTGACCGGAGCCACCGCGGGCGCCGGTGTCTGACGGAGATCCGACAGCCAAGCACGCCGTACGGCGATCGCCTCGGCCGCCGCATCCAGCGACACCGGCACCAATCGCACGGAGTCGCCGGCCCGCAGCTGACCGAGCATCCAGCGGTCGGCCTCGATCACCACCGCGGGTACGACGAAGCCGCCAAGCGAAGGTCCGTCCTTGCCGACAATCACCGGGGTGTCGCCGGACAGCATGATGCCGCCGACCGGGTACGCGGAGTCGTGCACGTTGGACGGGTGCAGACCCGCCTCGCCGCCGTCGGTCCGGGCCCACTGCGGCACCGGCCCGACCAGCCTGACCCCGGTGCGGTCCGAGCGATGGTCAACAATCCAATCGGTCCCGAAGAACGCCTCGACGCCTTCGTCGGTGAGGTGGTCCGGAGCGCCGTGCGGACCGGGGATCACCCGCATCTCCCAGCTGTTCGAGATGGTCGGCAGCTCGACCGAGATCGGACTGAGGAGGTTCTCCCGACGGCCCAACGGCAGTTGGTCACCGGCCGCGAGCGGCCGGCCGTCGTGACCGCCGAAACCGCCGAGCACGAAGGTGGACCGGCTGCCCAGCACGCGCGGAACGTCCAGGCCGCCTTCGATGGCGAGGTAGCCGCGCGTCCCCGGTCCGTCGAGCGGGCCGACGTCCAGCACCGACCCGGCCGGGAGCCGGACGACCATGCCGGGCCGGACCCGAAGGCCGTCGATTGTCGCATTGTTGACAGCGCCGCCGACGCAGACCAGCCGGTCCTCGTCGCACGTGAGCACCGGTCCGGCCAGGACGCACTCGAGACCTGCTGCGTTGTCGGGGTTGCCGACGGCGGCGTTGATCAGCGCGAAGCTGAGCTCGTCGGCCGCGCCCGAAGGCGGGACGCCGACATCCCACAACCCGGGCCGACCGGCTCGGTCCTGCACTGTCGTCTGGATCCCCGGGCTGGTGATCGTGATGATCGCCAACGTCACCACCAACCCAGCAGTTGCACGGGTGTCGGGTTCCAGCCGTTACAGGGATTGTTGACCTGCGGACAATTGCTGATCAGCACCAGGACGTCCCGGCTCGCGGTGATCTCGACGTACCTGCCCGGGGCGGACAGACCGTCGTCGAACTTCAGGTCGCCGGCCGAGGTGACCGGCACGTTCATGAAGAAGTTCACGTTGTGCGTGAGTTGTCGCTGCCCGATGCCGGCCTTCAGGCCGTAGTACAGGAAGGTCTGGCGGCAGGCGTGCTGGTGCCGGGTGTGTTCGCCGTACCGGATGACGTTGCTTTCCTGCGAGCACGCGCCGCCGACGGTGTCGTGCCGGCCGCAGGTGTCGTCGGTGATCACCGCGAGCTCGTCCAGCCTGGTCGACAAGAGGCGGGATCCGGTGGTCAGGTAGACGGCGCGCTGGTCGCGGATCGTATCGAAGGCCGAGTAGCGGTTGTCGATGTCGTGCGCATCGTAGAACAGGGTGTCGACGGCTTGGTTGCCGTGCAGGTCGACAATCCGCAGCCGTCCGTCGGCCGGGACGGTGACGAGCGCGCCGTCGCCAGGCTGGACGACGGTGTCGAGTCCGGTGGTCGTGTCGAGGACGGTCATGCGATCAGCTCCCGGGTCAGCCCGAGCGCGCGCACCGCTTCGTCCCGCAACGGCGGGTCTGTTGGGTCTGCGGTGTCGAGCTGTACGGCGATCGCGCCCGACGGTCCGTCGGACAACGGGTGGGGTGCGGTCGAGATGAACACCAGGAGGTCCTGGTCGGCTCGGAGGACGACGGTGTCTCCGGCGCGCGCGTGGTCGGGGACGAAGGTCAACGTTGCGCGGGGGTCGTCGGCGATGGCGACCTTGGAGAAGAAGTTGATGCAGGCATGCAGGTCTGCTGGGCCGAGGCCGTGCTTCGCGAGTTCGATCAGGAGCAGTCGGTCGGGAAGGAGGCCGGTCAGGCAGTCGTGCCAGTCCAGGCTGGAGTCGAGCACGGTCGCCAGGGCGAGCCCGCGGTCGGACATCAGCACCATGCCGGGACGAATCCGAGCGGACATCTGCGATTTCAGCGTGTCCGGGATGTTCAGCCGGTCGAGGCGATCGGCACCGACGACGAACACGGACGCATTCGCGCCGTCGGCAAGAGCGGTCAGCCTGAGGCTGCGCCCGGCACGGACCGGAACCGACCATACAGCACCACCAGGTATCTCGCGGTTCATGCGCCGGCTCCTTCTACCTCTGCAACCGCAGTAGTAGCTGGCACGTGGATGCCGATCGACGCGTGGTACGCCGTGCGTTGGGTGCGGTAGGCGATCAGACCTCCGATGGCGACGATCGTGAGGACGATCAGGGGGAGGTAGTGCAGGTACCAGCCCTCGCCCGCCGGGTCGTACACGTCGGCGCGCGGCCAGCCCAGGTTGATCGCCATCGCGAGGCCGTAGGCGACCGCGACGATGTTGACAATCAGACCGAAGCGGCCGAGCGAGAAGAGCGGCTTCCCGTTCTCGTCGACGCCGGACGCGAGCCCGTTGCCGGTCAAGCGCCGTACCAGCAAAGGTGCGGTGACCATGAGATAGGCGACGTACAGCAGCATGATGCAGACGCTCGCCAGGCCGAGGAACAGACCGGCGTTCCCCACGTTCACCAGCAGGCACACAGCAGCCAGCACCCCGGGCACGATCGTCGCCGCGACCGGCGTGCCGGTACGACGGGACACCTGACGCAGCAGCCCCGACGCGGGCAGCACGTTGTCGCGCGCCATCGAGAAGATCATCCGAGCCGCCGCGGTCTGGATCGCCAACGTGCACACGCACACCGCGACCGCGACGTCGAGCAGCAGCAGCTTCCCCGGCGTCGTGCCGAGCTGGCTGGTCAGCACGTACGGGAGGCCTTGGGTCGCGAGGTTGCCGTCGGTCAGCGACGGCGCGGCCATCAACGCCGCGACGATCAGGAACGCGCCGCCGATCCCGGACGCGACGACCGCCCGGATGATCGTCCGCGGCGTGGTCGCCCGCGGCTTGTGCGTCTCCTCCGACAGCTCACCCGCGCTGTCGAACCCGACCAGCACGTACGCCGCCATCAACGCCGAGATCAGCAGCGGTACGACGTACCCGGTGCTGCTGTCGAGGCCCGTGGTGTGCAGTACGACGGACGGCCCGCGCTCGGCCTGCATTGTCAACAACACGACAATCAACACGACACCGACGAGCTCACAGGTCACGCCGGCCGAGTTCACGATCGCGGTGATCCGCACGCTCGTCGCGTTGAGCAGCGTGGTCGCCGCGAGCAGCAGACACCCGAGTACGACGGCATTCGCGGCGCCGTCGCGCGACGCGAGCGTGGAGTCGGTCCCGATCAGCTGGAAGCCGGACCAGACCGCGGGCAGCACGACCTGCAGCGCGATCGCGGCCGCGGCCAGCGTGATGATCTGCGCGATCACCATCGTCCAGCCGGCGATCCAGCCGACGATCGCGCCGCCGAGACGTCGCGCCCACTGGTAGATCGCGCCGGACAGCGGGTAGCGCGCGGCCAGTTCGGCGAAGCACAGCGCGACCATGAGCTGGCCGGCCAGGACCGCGGGCCAGGTCCAGAAGAACGCCGTACCGCCGAAGCCGAAACCCAGCCCGAACAGCTGGAACACGGTGGTCAGGATGGACACGAATGAGAAGCCGGCAGCGAACGACGCGTAGCTGCCGACCCGGCGCGAGAGCTGCTGGGTGTAGCCGAAGCGGCCCAGGTCCTCCGCGCTCGGCGAGGTCAGTGTTTCAGGGGTGGCTGACATTCCGGCCTCCGTCGGATCGGCCCGGAATGCACACGGCAACCCGGGGCCTTCAAGGCCTCCCGGGCTTTTGTCCCGCCGTGGAACGGCGCCGTCGCGAACAGCGCCGCCTCCCCTCTCGGACCAGTCCTGCCGGTGTCGGCAGCGGAACCCTAGGGGCGCCCCGCCAACGTCGGCGGGTCTTTTTCAGTTCAGGGCGCGCCGGTTTCAGCGGAGCGCGCGGTGTGTAACACCTGCGTAAACGAATCCTCTCAGGCCCGCGGGCTTGCTGAGAGTCTGCCGTGAGGTTGGAAGTTGCTTAGGGCAACAGCTTGTCCGCGGCGCGGCGCAGCCGGGCGACGCCCTCGTGGATGCGGTCGGGCGGGGTGGAGGCGAAGCAGAGCCGGAGGGCGTCGGTGAAGCGGCCGGTGGGGGAGAAGGCCGGGCCGGGGATGAACGCGACGCCTTCGGCGAGCGCGATCTCGAACAGCTGCGCGGTGTCGACGCCGTTCTCCAGCGTCACCCAGAGGAAGAAGCCGCCCTCGGGGTCGGTCCAGCGGGCGATGTCACCGAAGTGTTCCTGCAGCGCCGCGTGCATCGCTTCCTTGCGCCGCTTGTACTGCCCGCGCTGCGTGACCAGGTGGTCTTCGAGATGCCCGCCCTGCAGGAATCCGGCGAGCAGCCGCTGCGCCGGCAGGTTCGTGCAGGTGTCCATCGCCTGCTTCGCGTTGATCAGCAGCGGCTGGAGCTCGGGGTCGGTGTCCACCCACCCCACCCGGAGTCCGGGCGCGACGATCTTCGAGAACGTGCGTACGGCGAACACCAGCGGATCGCCGGCAGCGAGCTCGCGGATTGTCGGCAACGGATCTCCGGCGAACCGGAGCAGCCCGTAGGGGTCGTCGTCGATCACCATCGAGCCCCACGACCGGGCCAGCTCGAGCAGCCGGTGCCGTCGCTCGAGGGAGAGCGTCGCGCCGGACGGGTTCTGGAACGTCGGGATGGTGTAGATCGCCTTCGGCCGGCGCCCGGCCAGGAGCCGTTCGAGGTCGTCGACCATCATGCCGTCGTCGTCGACCGGGATCTCCAGCAGTTGGGCGCCGTACGAGAGCGCGGTCGCGCTGCCGTTCGTGTACGTCGGTGACTCGACGACGACCAGGTCGCCGGGGTCGACGAAGAGCTTGCAGAACAGGTCGAGGCCCTGCATCCCGCCGGCCGTGATCGCGAGGCGGTCGGCGGTGGTCTCGTCGCTGGTGCCGCGGAGCGTTTCCAGGAGTGCCGCGTGCAGGGGCGGGTCGCCTTCGGTGGCGGCGTAGTCGTACGCGTCGGCGCGGCTGAGTTCGTCGGCGGCGATGCCGGCGAGGATTGCCGACGGGACGGCCTCGGCGGCGGGGGAGCCCATGGCGAACCGGACGATGTCGTGGGTCTGCTTGTGCAGCAGCGACGTACTCGAGTCGATCACCGAGCCGACGAGTCCGCTGACGCGCTCGGCGTACGGAAGAGTCTTCGCTGCACTGCCACGGGCTTCCTGCGTCACCTGGGCTACCTCCGGATCGTCAGTTCGTGGGACAGGTCGGTCAGTCGCTCGACGCCCTCGCCGGTGACCATGATCGGCTCGGACAGCTCGTAACCCCAGCCGTCCATCCACATGCCGAGGATCACGTGGAACGCCATCCCGGCTTCGAGCACCGTGGCTTCGCCGGGCCGCAGGCTCACCGTGCGCTCACCCCAGTCGGGCGGGTAGCCGATGCCGATCGAGTACCCGATCCGCGAGTCCTTCACCAGCCCGTGCGCCGCGATCACGTCGTTGAAAGCGGCGTGTACGACGCTGCCGGTCACACCTGGTCGGATTGTCGACAACGTGGCTTGCATACCTTCGGCGACGACCTTGGCAGTCTCGCGCAACCGCCGGGGCGGGTCGCCGAGCATCACCGTGCGGGCGAGCGGAGCGTGGTACCGGCCGAACACGCCGGCGAGTTCGATCGTGGTCGCCTCGCCGGCGCGGAACGGGCGGTCGGTCCAGGTGAGATGCGGCGTACCGGCTGCTTCGCCGGTGGGCAGCATCGGGACGATCGCCGGGTAGTCGCCGCCGTGTTCCGGGGTGCCGAGCGCCTGGGCGGCCATGATCTCGGCGACAAGGTCGCACTGCCGGCGGCCGGCGCGGAGCTGGTCGAGGGCGATCCGCATCGCCCGCGCGGCGATCGAGCCTGCGATCCGGAGCTGGCGCAGCTCGTGTGGTGACTTGATCAGGCGGATCCAGTTCACCAGCTCGGCCGAGTCGACCAGCCGGTGCCCGGGCAGACCGTTGCCGAGGGCAAGGTACGCGCGGGCGGAGAAGTAGTGCGCGTCGCCCTCGATGCCGACGTCGGCACCGGGCTCGATGAGGTCGCGGACGCCGACCGCGATCCAGTCGTAGGGATGGACGTCGGGGCGGTGGACCAGGTCCTCCGGGTAGCCGTGGATCTGGTCCGCACGAAGGTTGCACGTGTACGCCGCTCCCGCCGCGTCCATCGCGCGCGCGAACAGGTGCGGCTCGCCGTCGGCCGGGACGAGCAGGCATTGCGGGGTGTAGAACGACCAGGCGTCGTACCCGGTCAGGTAGAAGAGGTTCGCCGGATCGCTGACCACCAGCGCACCGAGCCCGCGCTCGCCCATCGCGGCCCGAACCCGCCGCAGCCTGCCGGCGTACTCACCCGGCTCAACCGCCTGCTCCAGCAGGGCCGGCACACCCTCACCCCTGTCGATTGCAGATTGTCAACAATACGCCGGAGCTTAACCGCAGCTGCCGGGGAAGAAGAAGACCCAGACTGACCGGTTGCCGTCGCGGCTGAGTGTGGGTGGGGGGTGGTTCTTGGTGGTCAGGTGAGGAGGGATTGACCGGGGCCGATGGGGGTGTGGCCGGTCAGGGAGAGGGCGGACCACATGGTGACCTGGTTCGCGGTGAGGACTGGTTTGCCCAGCAGGGCTTCCAGGCCGGGGATGACGTCGTACGTGGGCAGGTTGGTGCAGCTGATGAAGATCGCCTCGGCGGAACTCGTGTCGATGCTACGGACCAGTTCGACGATGACCTCGTAGGGGACGGTCCAGATCTGGGCGATCAGGCCGAGCCCGGCGGTCGCGACCACCTCGACGCCGGCTTCGGCGAGGAAGGCGGTCAGCAGGGCGGTGAGATCGTCCGTGTACGGCGTGACCGTCGCGACCCGGCTGATGCCGAGGTGACGCAAGGCCAGCAGCAGCGCGCCGCTCGTCGTGACGGCAGCCGGCGCACCGGCCGCGACCATCGCGTCGACGAGCGCGGCCTCGCCAGTGAGTCCACCGACGAAGCTCCCCGAGGTGCAGGCGTACGCAACAGCCAACGGCGCCACCGGCAGGACGTCGGCCGCAGCCCGCGCAATCAACTCCGGATCCGAGATGTGCACGGCCATCTCGAGGGTCGCGGCGAGCGGCGCGTACGGCGTCCGCGTGAGGTGCAGCGTGACGTCGTCCGGGACCCATCGCCACAGCTCGCGATCCAGCGCGAAGTCGTACGGCGCGACGACGCCGATCCCCGTCTGCAGCAGCGGAGGCGTCGACGCCGGCAGCGGGTGGGTGGAGGGGCGGAGCGTCATGAGAGTCAGTGTGCGGCCGGGTCGGCCGCGACAGCAAGAGATTGTTGACAATCCTACGGTTCGGTTCCTAGCCTCGATGGGTGCCTGCCCCCACTGAGCGTCCTGTCGTCACGGTGCTCTGCGAGCAGGCCACCGACCGCCCACCCGGCCTGGCGGAGCTGAAAGGCGTCGAGTTCAGGTATTGCGACGCGGCGGGGCTGCGGGAGGCAGTCCGAGGGGCGAAGGCTCTGCTGCTGTGGGACTACTTCTCGACTGCCGTCCGGGAGGTCTG
Organism: Kribbella sp. NPDC002412; assembly: GCF_053592935.1. Taxonomy (NCBI): domain Bacteria; kingdom Bacillati; phylum Actinomycetota; class Actinomycetes; order Propionibacteriales; family Kribbellaceae; genus Kribbella; species Kribbella sp. NPDC002412. The sequence goes on along the minus strand of NZ_JBSFBL010000046.1, from coordinate 47,432 downwards.
GGACGACGCGGGCACGCTGGAGTGGATCCACGTGACCGCGGCCGGCGTGGACACGCTGTTGTTCGACGGGCTACGCGACTCCGATGTCGTCGTCACCAACGCGCACGGGGTCTTCGATCGGCCGATCGCCGAGTACGTGCTCGGCGCAGTGATCGCCCACGCGAAGGACAGCCGGACGAGTTTCGAGCTGCAAGGCCGGCACGAGTGGCGGCACCGCGAGACCCGAAGCGTGCGCGGCGCCAAGGCGCTGGTCGTCGGCACCGGCGGCATCGGCCGAGAGATCGCCAGGCTGCTCAAAGCCGTGGACGTGGAGGTGCGCGGCGCCGGCCGGGTCGCACGCAAAGCCGCAGAAGGTGAACCGGCGCGAGCCGCGCCCAGGCCTGGATCCGCGGAGCTCGGTGCTGACCCCGACTTCGGCGAGGTGGTTGCCAGCAGCAACCTGGCCGACGAGCTTGCGGACGTCGACTACCTGGTACTCGCGGCGCCCCTGACCCCAGCCACCCGCGGCCTGGTCGACGAGACCGTGCTCGCCGCGCTGAAGCCCGGCGCCCACCTGATCAACATCGCACGCGGCCCGATCGTCGACGAGCCCGCACTCCTGAAAGCCTTGCAGGACAGGCGAATCACCGCGACGCTCGACGTCTTCGACCGCGAGCCACTACCCCCCGAACATCCGCTCTGGGACACCCCCGGAGCTACCATCACCGCGCACATGTCCGGTGACGTGCACGGCTGGCGGGAGACACTAGCGGACCAGTTCGCCGCCAACCTGCACCGCTGGCTGGCCGGCGAACCTCTGCTCAACGTGGTGGACAAGAAGCTCGGCTACATCCCCTCGGGAGCCCGATGACCCAGCCAGACAACTTCACCCCGGCCACCGACCTGCTCGAAGGCTTCCGCAACGGCACGATCTCCCCGGTGGAGGCCACCCAAGCCGCTCTCGACGCCATCGACCGGTACGACGAACACGTGAACGCGTTCGTCCTCATTGACGCCGAGGGCGCGCTGGCCGCCGCCAAGGAGTCGGAGGTCAGATGGCACCGAGGCGAGCCGCTGGGTCCGGGCGACGGCGTCCCCACCTCGATCAAGGACGCGTTGTGGACCAAGGGCTGGCCGACGCTTCGCGGCAGCACGATGATCGACGAGGCCGGACCGTGGGAGGAGGACGCTCCTGCCGTGGCCCGCCTCCGCGAGACCGGCGCAGTGATCCTCGGAAAGACCACGACACCCGAGTACTCGTGGAAGGGCGTCACCGACTCCTACAAGTACGGCGCGACCGGCAACCCCTGGGATCCGTCGAAGACCTCCGGCGGCTCGAGCGGCGGCTCGGCGACCGCGGTCGGGCTCGGTATGGGCGCGTGGTCGCTCGGCACCGACGGCGGCGGCTCGGTGCGGATCCCGGCCGCGTTCACGGGCACCGTTGCGCTGAAGCCGACGTACGGGCTGATCCCGCTGTTCCCGCCGAGTGCGTTCGGCACGTTGTCGCATGCCGGGCCGATGACGCGGACCGTCCGGGACAACGCCGCGCTGCTCGACGTCGTGTCCGGCTTCGACGCGCGCGACTGGTCCGCGATGCCGACCCCGGGTACCTCATTCCTGTCCGGGATCGACGACGGCGTGGCCGGACTGAGGATTGCCTTCTCGTCCGATCTTGGGTTTGTCGACAATCAGCCGGAAGTCGAGGCACTGGTCCGGGCCGCCGTCGACGTGCTCGCCGACGCCGGAGCCGAGGTGGCCGAGGTGGATCCCGGGTTCGCCGATCCGGTCGACGCGTTCAACGTGTTGTGGTGGTCGGGTGCGGCCAAGGTGCTGTCGGCGTACACGGTCGACGACCGGGTCGATCCCGGGCTGCGCCGGGTCGCCGAGCTCGGGTCGTCGTACTCGGCGTCGGACTTCCTCGACGCGACCGCGGTCCGGATGGAGCTCGGGCTGCTGATGGGACGGTTCCACGAGCAGTACGACGTCCTGGTCACGCCGACGCTGCCCATCACGGCGTTCCCGATCGGGCAGGACGTGCCGGACGGCTGGTCGTCACCGGACTGGACGAGCTGGACGCCGTACACCTATCCCTTCAACCTCACCCAGCAGCCGGCGCTCAGTGTGCCCTGCGGGTTCACGTCAGCCGGGCTGCCCGTCGGCCTGCAGGTGGTCGCGCCTCGTCACCAGGACGCGCTCACCCTGCGGGTCGGTCAGGCGTACCAGGCCGCCACCGATTGGCACACGCGGACACCGACCTTGGAGGCACGTTGAGCAGGTTCGTCACCGTCAGTCTGGACAAGCGCGGCGTGAGTTGTGTGGCCAAGCTGCTCGACGACGTCGCGCCGCGGACCTGCGCGGCCGTGTGGGACGCGTTGCCGCTGTCGGCGCCGGTCTTCCACGGCAAGTACGCGCGGAACGAGATCTACACGTTGCTGCCCGCGTTCGCCCCCGCGGACCCGGGGAAGGAGAACACCACCGTGACCCCGATCCCCGGTGACCTGTGCTGGTTCTCGTTCGACTCCGACGACCTGGGCAACCCGGCGTACGGGTACGAGAACACCACCGGCACCGGGACGACCGGGGCGATCGTCGACCTGGCGGTGTTCTACGGGCGGAACAACCTGCTCATCAACGGTGATCAGGGCTGGGTTCCCGGCAACGTCTTCGGCGCCGTCACCGAGAACCTCGAGGAGTTCGCCGCGGCCTGCCAGGACCTGTGGATGGGCGGAGCCCGCGGCGAAACCCTGACCTTCACCCGCCTCGGCTAGAGGCCCTGCCGGAACCCTTCCCGCCACGACGCGTAGCCGGGCTCCCAGTCGAAGGTCTTCTTGGCCAGCGTGTTGTCCACGCCCCGGATCGTCGTGAACGCGGCCACCCCGGTGTCACCGATCGCCAGCCGCGCCAGCCACACCGGGATCCGCCGCGGCGGCTTGGCCCCGAGAATCCGCGCGAACTCAGGCAGCCAGACAGAAGCCGCGGCCGGGTCGTCGTCGGCGATCTGGTAGATGCCGGTGACGTCGCTCTCGATCGCCTTCACCGTCGCGTCGGCCGCGTCGTCGTAGTGGATGAACGACCAGACCCCGGCGCCGTTGCCGACCAGCGGCAGCTTGCGCTTCCGGATCAGCTCGACGAGCGAGCCACCCTTGCCGATGTCGCCGGTCGGCCCGTAGAAGGCGGCGTACCGCAGTGCGACGCCCTCGATTCCCTCGGCCCCGGTCACGGCCGACTCGAGGTGCTTGATCCCGGCCATCGTCTGCCGCTGGGCCGGCACCGGGTCGGGGTCGAGCGGATCCGCCTCGGTCTTCGTCGCGGATCCTTCCTGGAGCATGTTCCAGCCGGCGTACGACTGGACGACGAACCGTCGTACGCCGGCAGCCTGGGAGGCGGCGAGGAGGTGGTCGGTGCCCTCGGTGCGCAGCCGGTTCGTCAGCGCGAAGCTCTGGTCGAACTTCTTGAAGTCGATCCCGCCCTTCAGCGCCGTCATCTGGTGTACGACGACCTCCGGCCGGACCGCGTCCACCGCCGCCATCACCGCGGCCGCGTCGAGTCCGTCGGCCAGTACGACGCCTGCGCCCTGTGCACGTAGACCGGCCGCACCCGACTCCGACCGGATCATCCCGGTCACCTCGTGCCCGGCCGCGATCAGCTTCGGTACCAGCGACCGGCCCAGTCCGCCGGTCGCACCTGCCACCAACACCTTCATGAGATTCCTCCGTCGTTCGTCGTCAACCCGGAGGACACGCGCCCCCGCAGGGCTGTGACTGTGACGAAGGTCACTCCGACTGGAGAGTGAAGGCAGTCGGCCCGAAGGACACGTTCAGCTCGACGTCGACGGTCATCGAGTCGCCGGTCTCCCGGCAGGTCGCGGTGGCGACGAACGGGGTGTCGAGCCAGCGCAAGGTCGCGACGAAGGCGTCGCCGTCGCCGTACGCGCTGGTCACGATCCGCTGCCCGGGCTCGGTGCCGCTGGCCGGACTCCGCTGCTCACGCCACTCGCCGGCCGCACAGACGATGTCGTGGGTGTCGTCCGCCGTCCGCTCGAACCCACTGAAGGTGAACGTCCCGGTCCCGTCCGGATCGAGCCGGACCGCGGTCAGGCCGGCGTCGTTCTTCGCGAAGCGGTAGGTCTGTCCGCTCCCGCCGCGAGGCGCCGGGCCGGACGGCGGCAGCAGCGCCAGCCGCGAAGGCCGAGCGACCGGCGTGACCTCCTTGCCTTCGAGCACCGGAAGCAGGTGCTCCCAGACCGTGTCCAGGACGGCCTGCATGTCGAACGTCGCACCCGTGACGATGAGCGCGGCGTCGTACGACGGGAAGATCAGGCAGAACTGCCCGAACGCGCCGTCGCCCCGGTAGGTGCCGTGCCGGCCGCGCCAGAACTGGAAGCCGTACCCCTGCTTCCAGTCCGGGTTCTCCTCGTTGTCATTGGCGACCTGCTTCGAGGTCGCGGCCTCGAACCACTCGGCCGGGACCAGCTGCCGGCCCTCCCAGACGCCGTGCTGCAGCAACAGCTGCCCGAAGGCGGCCAACGACTCGGTGCTGATGGATAGCCCCCAGCCGCCGGTGGTGATGCCCTCCGCAGACTCCTGCCAGGTCGCCTCGGTAGCGCCGAGCGGCTCGAACAGCCGCGGCCGCAGGTAGTCGACCAGCTTCTCGCCGGTCAGCCGCTGCAGGATCGCGGACAGCATGTACGTCGCGCCGCTGTTGTAGACGAACACCGTGCCCGGCTCGTGCTCGACGTCGAGGCCGAGGAAGATCTTCACCATCCGGCCATCCCGGCTGAGCGCCTCGACGGTGTCCCGGTTGTGGCCGGTCGTCATGGTCAGCAGGTGCCGGACCGTCATCGCGGCCAGGTTGTCGCTGATCGTCGCCGGCAGCTCGTCGCTGTCGAAGAACGAGATCACCTTGTCGTCGAGCGACAGCAGACCGGCGTCGATCGCCAGCCCGATCGCGGTCGAGGTGAAGCTCTTCGACACCGAGAACAACGCGTGCGGCTCGGTCAGCCGGTACGGCGACCACTCCTCCGCGAGGACGACGTGACCGTGCCGCAGCAGCATCACGGTCTGGATCTCCTGGCCGGACGAGTCGAGCGCGGCGACGAACGCGTCGAGACCCGCACCGGACAGTCCCTGGGTTTCTGGCGTACTCCGTGGAAGGCTGCTCACTCCGAGCACGTTATCCCCCCGAACGGACAAAATCAGGTGAGTCCCACGCGTCGAGCAGCCGTCATCCTCAACCCGGTCAAGGTGCCGGACGTCGACGAGTTCCGCCGTACCGTCGACCAGGCGCTCACCGAGCGCGGGTTCGACGACTCGCTGTGGCTGGAGACCACCGTGGACGACGCCGGGTCGACGATGGCCAAGCGCGCGATCGACGAGCCGGTCGACCTGGTCGTCGTGGCCGGTGGGGACGGCACGGTGCGCGTGGTCTGCGCCGAGCTGGCCCGGAGCGGGATCCCGGTGGCGGTGCTGCCGGCCGGGACCGGCAACCTGCTCGCCCGCAACCTCGGCATCTCACTGGACCTCGAGATCGCGCTGGCCGAGCTGCTCGATGGCAACGAGCAGCGGATCGACAGCGTCGAGGTCGAAGGCGACGAGCTGCTGGCGGACCGCTTCGTGGTGATGGCCGGCCTCGGGCTGGACGCCGCGATCATCGCGGACGCGCCCGACCAGCTGAAGAAGCGGGTCGGCTGGGCCGCGTACGTCGTGGCCACGCTGAAGAACCTCAACCACCCGTTCGTCCGGGTCGAGATCATCGTGGACGACAAGCCGCCGGTACGGCGCCGGGCGCGGACCGTGGTGATCGGCAACGTCGGGACCCTGCAGGCGAACATCCCGCTGCTGCCGGACGCCGTGCCGGACGACGGGATGATCGACGCCGTCGTCCTCGCGCCGCGCCGGGTCAGCCAGTGGCCACGGCTCGCCGCCAGCCTGGTGGTGAAGGGCCTCCGCGAACGCCACGTCGAGCGCTTCACCGGCGAGCGGATCCAGGTGACGGCCGCCAAGACCGTACGACGTCAGCTCGACGGCGACACGATCTCCGACGGCCGCACCCTGAGCGCCTCCGTCGACCCCTCGGCCCTGATCGTCCGGATACCCTGACGCGCCCCTAACGCTTCATCCTCTCGAGCAGGCTCTTCGCAGCCGCCGGCGGTTGGGTCGCTGTCGCGAGCCGAGTCGCCGCGGCGCTGTCGAGCACGGGCTTGGTGGTGGTGAACAGCCAGGTCTGGAACAGGCTGTCCAGCTGTTGTCCCGAGATCCTCTCGGCCAGTGCGATGAACTGGTCGGTGACGACGTTGCCGTTGCGCTGGGTCTTCGCCCAGGTTCGCAGGATGGTGAAGAAGTCGGCGTCCCCGACGGCCAGCCGTAGCTGGTGCAGCGTCATCGCGCCGCGGGCGTAGACCGCGAAGTCGAACAGGTTGTCCGGCCCGGGATCGCCGATGGCCAGGGTCCAGAAGGGATCGTCGGCCGGGAACAGGTCGTAGAAGAAGTCGAAGGTCTCCTGCGCGGTGCCGAGTCCCTCGCGGTCCGTCCACAGCCACTCGGCGTACGTGGCGAACCCTTCGTTCAGCCAGATGTGCTGCCAGCGGGCCAGTGCGACGCTGTCGCCGAACCACTGGTGCGCGAGCTCGTGCACGATCACGCCCTCGCCGTTCACCGTGTCGGTGAAGAAGTCCCGCGCGTAGATCGGGCGGGTCTGGTTCTCCAGCGCGAACCCGAGGCCGTCGAGGTCGTCGACGATCCCGCCGGAGGCCGAGAACGGGTAGCGCCCGAAGGTGTCGGACAGGAAGCCGAGGATCTCGCTCTGGCGGGCGAACGAGGCGTCGACGACCTCACCGGTGGTCGGCGGCGCGTCGGCGGCCGTGCCGGTGATCCAGTCGTTCGGGTTGGGGGTGCTGCCGGCCGGGGGACCGGGCACCGTCCAGCCGTCCATCGGATCCGCGTCGGCCTCGAAGGACGTCGTACCCTCACCGGTGGAGACCACCACGTCGTCCACGACCACGCCCGGAAGCTGGACCAGATCGTCACTGGCGTAGGTGATCGACACCTCGACGTTCTTGCCCGCGTACGGCGACAGGTCGACCTTCCACTGCTCGTACCCGTCGCTGCGACCGGACGCCGCCCACCAGGAGCCGCCACCGGACCCGGTCGGCGCGCAGGTGTCGCCCTGAGCGGTCTGGTAGTGCGTGAGGAACGGGTGCAGACCGAGCCAGAAGGGACAGACCAGACCGGTGTCCTGGCTGTTGTGGCCGTTGAGGTCGCGCAACGTCGTCCAGTCGTCCTGGCCGGCGGTGTGGGCCTCGACGAAGACGAAGTCCCACCCGGGCTCGGTGTCCCGGCTGATCCAGAACGACAGGTCCGCGCCACCCGCGGGCACGCTGATCGTCCGGGCCAGTCGCTTGTACGACGGTTCGTTGGTGGCCACCCGCTGCGAGATGGCGTACCGCTGTCCGGTCCGGGGTGTGGCCTCGTCGAAGAGATCGGGATCGAAGGCGTCCCAGTACCGGATGCCCTGCTGCTTGTAGGCGCGCACGTCGAACTGGCCGATCGTCGCGGTGGTCAGGTACGACGCCATCGGCTCCTTGGCGTCCCACGTCCAGGTCGTCCAGCCGTGCCTGGTGCGCTTGTCCTTCAGCACGCCGTTCGCGATCGCTTCGAGGCCGGCCGGAACAGCGATCCGGAAGGTGTACGACGCCTTGTCACTCGGGTGGTCGTTGACCGGGTACCACGTGTCGGCCACGTGTGGCTGACCGATCACGACCGTGCCGTCGTCGGTGTGGATGAACCCGCTGCCGTCGGCCAGGGTCTGTGGCACGCCGTCGTACCGGATCACCGTGGTGAAGTGCTTCGACTTGGGCAGGCCGAACCGTGGCCGGACGGTGAGCTCGTCGGCGGCCCGGGACCAGCCGGCCGACCGGCCGTCGACGGTGACCGAGCGAACGGTGAGGCCCTGCAGGTCCAGGTTGAAGCGCGACAGGTTCTGGGTGGCCCGGGCATGGATCGTCGCGACGCCGATCAGCCGGTCGGTCGCCGGAACGTACTTCAGGTCCAGCAGGTAGTGCTTGACGTCGTACCCGCCGTTCCCGTCGGTGCTGAAGTACGGGTCGCCGGCGCCCGCCGCCCCCGGCGAGAATCGTTGCGCGTGGTCGGACGCTGGTGCAGTCCCCGTCCCCAGACCGAGGCTCAGCGCCGTGACCAGTGCTCCGGACACAAGCAGGCGTGCTCGTCGGAACATCTCTCCCCCTCGGATGCGCTGTGCAGTTGGTCAACTTTCGACGTTAGGAAGCACAGCGCATCCAGGGAAGGCCTCGGCACCGGCAGGTCTGGACCGGTACACCGAGGTCCAACGCTTGATTCGCCCGAGCAGGCTCGGCTGACTACTGCTGCACGAGTACGGCGACCGAGCGGGCTGGGACCGTGACGGTGCCGGAGGATGGGGTCCAGGTTGTCTGCTTCACCACCGGGTCGGAGCCGGCGGCCTGAATCGGGGACAGGGACAGGTGGGCGCCGGCCAGGCCGGGGACCTGCTGGGTTACGGGCGAGCCGGTCGAGTTGAAGACGACCAGGACACCCTCGAGCGCCGGGTCGACGTTCGGGCCGACGGTGTCGTCGATGCGCATCGTGATCACGCCGGGGTTGGCGCCGCTCAACGGGAAGCTGAGCTTCGCGTTGATCAGGTCGGCCGACCCCAGCCGGAACAACGGCGTCGAGAAGCGGAGCTTCAGCAGGTCCTGCGCTGCTGCTGACGCCGTGGCGACCTCGGCCGCGGTCGGCTTCAGGGCCGGGTTGGCCAGCAGCGGCTTCATGAACGGCCACTTGGCCTCGTTGTCCGGCTTGGGCGGCAGGCCGTGGCCGAAGCCGTTGTCGGCCCCGGTCCAGTCGAGCGTGTTGAACCAGTCGCCGGAGTCGTACGAGTTCCGGTCCAGCGACTTGCTCCGCAGCAGGTCGGCGCCCGCGTGCCAGAACGACGGGGTCTGCGCCAGCGCGGTCGTCGCCAGCGAGACCGTGTTCATCCGGATCCGGTCGGACATGGTCAGTGCCGTCGGCAACTTGTAGGTCAGCGCGTCCCACAACGTCTCGTTGTCGTGCGCGTCGACGTACGTGACCACCTCGTCCGGCTGGTCGGCGTACCCGGCCGGGTTGCCGTTGTAGTCGACCGCGTCGCCGCGGACGACCGCACCGGTCTCGGCGGAGCGGAACGAGAAGCTCCGCAGGTTGGCCGCGAGCCCGAGCTGGATCAGGTCGGTGTCGTGGGCGAGCCGCTTCGCGCGCTCGGCCGGGGTGCCGTTGACCGCGTCGCCGTTCGGGTCGCTCGCGGCGCCGGAGCCGAAGCCCTGGATCCGCGGGTTCTCGTCGAACGGGCCGCCGCCGCGGACACCGTCGCGCAGCCGGTCGGAGAACGTGCCGATACCGGTGCCGCCGAGGTTGCCCTGCCGGGCCTGCACGAACAGCGCGTCGTTCGCGACCTCGCCGAAGTTCCAGCCCTCGCCGTACACGTAGACCTTCTTGCCGTCGACGCCGTCCTCGGCCAGGGTGAGCTTGTCCAGCGCGGCCCGGACCTTGAGCATGTTCGCCTTGCTGTGGTGGCCCATCAGGTCGAACCGGAACCCGTCGACCTTGTAGTTCCTGGCCCAGCTGACGGTGCCGTCGACCATGATCTTCTCGGCCATCGCGTGCTCGGTGGCGATGTTGCTGCAGCACGTCGACGTCTCGACCTTGCCGGTCGCGTTCAGCCGCTGGTAGTAGCCGGGCACGACCTTGTCCAGCACCGACGTCGGCGCCTGGCCGGCCGACGGCGTGTGGTTGAAGACCTGGTCCAGTACGACGCGCAGCCCGGACTTGTGCAGTCCGCCGACCATCGTGCGGAACTCGGCGACCCTGGCCAGGCCGTCGCGCTGGGTCGCGTAGGAGCCTTCCGGCGCGAGCCAGTGGAACGGGTCGTAACCCCAGTTGAACCCGTCCTTCGCCGCGACCGCGGGCACACAGGCCTGCTGCTGCTCGGAGTCGGCCGGGAACGACTTGAGGTCACACGCCGGCGACTGCTGACCGGTCTCCGGGATCGACGCGATGTCGAACGTCGGCAGCAGGTGGACCGTGTTCAGCCCGGCCGCCGCGAGGGCGCGCAGGTGCTTCGTGCCGTTGCCCTCGTCGGCGAAGGCGAGATACGTGCCGCGATGCGCCGCCGGGACCGTGGTGTCGTTGATCGAGAAGTCCCGGACGTGCAACTCGTAGATCGTCGAGTCGACCGAGCGGGCCAGCTTCGGCGCCGGCGTCGTCGACCACAGCGCCGGCTTCCCGGCCGGATCGTCGAGGTCGACCGCGACCGAGTGCGTCGAGTCCGTCGTGAGCGCCACCGAGTACGGGTCGGTGACGACGTTCGTCTCCACCTTGCCGGTCGACGGCGCGAACACGGTGACCTCGTAGCGGTACGGCGCGTTCTTCCACGACCGTGATCCGGTGGCCGTCCACGAGCCGTCGTCGTTGCGACGCATCGGGACAGCGGACGATCCGATCAGCAGCTTGACGTTCTGGGCCGTCGGAGCCCACAGGGTGAAGGTCGGCTGCCCCTTCCAGGTGACTCCGTAGGATCGCCCGGTCGCGCTCCCGTAGACGTCGTCGAGGACACCAGGTATCTGGACGCCGGTCGCGTCGAGCAGTCGCCCGGCGTCGTCGTACTGCGCCAGGCCGAGCTGTCCGGTGAGGATCTTCTTCACGTCGTTGTGGTCGAGCCGCAGCGTCGTGTACCCCGGACGCACCTCGCGGGGGTCGTAGCGCAGACCAGCCGACTCACCGCCGATGTCGTCCGCGTCGACTTCGAGCGAGCCGTCGTACGACCAGTGCAGCCGCCAGCGGAACCGCTCCGGGTGCGCGACTGCTGGTACGGCGAGCGTGTCCTTGCTGAGCCAGTACGCCTTGGCCTGGTTGAGGTCCGGCTGGGCGCCCGGCGTGGACGTGGTGACCGTCAGCACGTGCGTCGCAAGGACGTAGTTGAAGGTGACGACCAGGCCGTCCGCCGGCACGGTGATCGGAATGTTGTTGGCCGGGTAGCTCTCGTCCCAGGACAGATTGTGCGCGACCTTGGCCTCATAGCTCCCCGCTCCGATCTCGGTCGTCGACCAGGTGTACGTGCCGTCGCCGTCCTGGTCTGTCAGCCAGGGTCGCATGCAGGCCGGATCCCAGTCGTTCGTGCAGCCCAGCGCCTTCTGGAAGGTGCCCGGCACGGTGATGAGCGGGCCCTCGGCACTCGACGTGACGTAGTGGCGGCCGTGTTCGTAGTAGAAGCTGACCGGGCCGTTCGGCGCGATGTAGGAGATGTTGGCGCCGTTCTGGTTGCCGCCGGCGCCGTAGTTCTCGTCCCACGTCTTGTTGATCGCGGCCTTGTAGGCGTGCTCACCGGCCGGGATCGTGTAGGTGCCCTTCCAGACCTTGTCCTGCGGGTCCAGCGTCAGCTGCGCCTGGTCGCAGTCCGGAGACCAGTCGGCCGGGCAGCCCATCTCGCTGTTGTGGTCACCGGGCACACTCACGTTGGCCGGCTGGACGACCGGGCCGGTCCCACCGCCGCCGCCACCGGGCTTCGGTGCGTCGCCGACCACGCCGTACGAACCGGACACCGAGTAGTTGCCGGACGCATCCTTCAGTACGGCGCGGTACTCGAGCAGGGTGCCCTTCGGCAGCCCGGACACGTCCTGGAAGACGCGGTACGGCGCGTTGTCGTCGGAACCGAGTCGCTGCCAGGCCGTCGTACCCACCGGGCGGTAGCCGAACGTCACGGTCACCGGGGTGTTCTCCGGCACCTCGGCGCCGATCTCGGCCCGCCCGCCGACCGTCGCGCCCAGCTCCGGCGAGCTCATGTAGACCGCGGGTGCCTTGCTCCGGCTCGGGACCTTGTTCGCCGCCTGGTACACGGTCACCGACAGCGGCGGCTGGCTGATCACGACGCGGCCTTCGCGGTCGGTCTTGACGGCCTTCGAGCCGCCGTAGACCGGCTTCAGCCACGTGTTCGGTCCGTACGTCGGGATGGTTGCCGATTGTGCGGTTGTCGCATTGTTGGCAATCACCACGTACTCGACGTTGTCCGCGCCGAGCCGGCTGAAGGCGTACAGCCCGCTGGTGTTCGACGAGTAGCGGTGGATCTGGCGGCCGTCGGCGAGGGCCGGGTACTTCGCCCGCAGCTTCTGCAGCGCGGCGATGTGCTTGTACATCGGCGCGTCGACGTCGTACCGGTCCTGGCTGCCGATCGTCGTCGTACCGGTGCCGTCGACGATCTCGTCGTCCTTGTAGTCGGTGGTCTGCGTCGCGAACATGTCCTGCCGTGCGTCCTTGTCACCACCCGCACCGGTGAAGCCCTGCTCGTCGCCGTAGTAGACGACCGGCTGGCCGCGGGTCAGGAACATCAGCGAGTGCGCCAGCTTGTCGCGGGCCAGCAACTCCTGACCGGCGGCGCCGCCCTGCTTGAGGAAGGTGCCGACCCGGCCCATGTCGTGGTTGCCGAGGAAGGTCGGCAGTTGGTACGCGTTCGAGTCCGTGTCGGTGTAGTAGTCGTCGTTCGCGTAGAAGTCGCGCAGCTTGGTGCCCGGGTCGCCCTTGGCGAAGGCGACCGCGTTCTGCTGGAACCCGAAGTCGAGCGTCGCCTGCAGCGCGCCCTGGGTGGTGTACGTCGACATGAACTTCGGGTCGGCGTCGAAGACCTCGCCGAACATGAAGAAGTCCTTCGACCCGGCGCCCCGCGCCGCCGCGAGGACCTGCGGCGAGAACTTCTGCCAGAACTCCATGTTCACGTGCTTGACGGTGTCGATCCGGAAGCCGTCGATGCCGAACTCGGCCCACGTCTTGTAGACGTCGATCATCCCGTCGCGGACCTTCGGCTGCTCGGTGAACAGGTCGTCCAGCCCGACGAAGTCGCCGTACTCCGCCGATTCGCCGGCGAAGGTCGAGTCGCCGCGGTTGTGGTAGAGCGTCGGGTCGTTCAGCCAGGCCGGCACCTTCACGGTCTCGTCGGCCGGGGTCCGGAACACCGGGACGTTCGGGAACGAGGTGTTCCGGTCCAGCGGCGGGAACGTGTCACCGGCCGCGTAGTCCTTGTCGTCGAAGACGGTGCCCGACGCGTCCTTGTACGGCGACGTCGCCTTCGAGATGTAGCCGTACTGGCCGGACTGGTAGGCGATCACGTCCGCGGTGTGGTTGGTGATGATGTCGAAGAAGACCTTCATCCCCTTGGCGTGCGCGAGGCTGATCAGCCGCTTCATGTCCGCGTTCGTGCCCAGGTGCGGGTCGATCTGGGTGAAGTCGGTGATCCAGTAGCCGTGGTACCCGGCGCTGACGTCGTTGCCCGCGCCCTGCACCGGCCGGTTCTTGAACGACGGGGTGAGCCAGAGGGACGTCGTGCCCAGGGACTTGATGTAGTCGAGCTTCTGGATCACTCCGGCCAGGTCGCCGCCGTGGTAGAAGCCCTTGTCCGTCGGGTCCAGGCCGGTGGCGAGACGGTCGCCGGTCAGCCCGCCGGCGTCGTTGGACTTGTCCCCGTTGGCGAACCGGTCCGCCATCACGAAGTAGAACCGCTCCTTGGTCAGGTCCTGCCGCAGGCTCGGCGTCGACAGCGCCCTGTCCGCCGGCGTCACCGTCGGCCCGGCCAGGTCGACCGGCTTCACGGAGACGACATGGCTGGTGTCGTCGTAGCTGAACACCAGCTTGGCCGGGCCCTCGATCCGCAACGGGATGTTCGGCCCGTTCAGGACGCCGCCGGCGCCGTAGTTCTCGTCCCAGCTGCCGTTGACGGTGACCTTGTACTCGTACGAGCCGGCCGGGACGTCGAAGGTCTTCGTGTACGGCGCCGCCGTACCGAGACTCGAAGCCGGGCACGCGGGATCCCAGTCGCCCGGGCAGCCCAGCTCGCTCTGCAGCGACCCGGCCAGCGTGATCACCCGATCGGCTGCCGGTTGGGCCGCCGTCGGTGCCGCCGTACCGAGTCCGAGCACGATCACCGCTGCCGCGGTGAACCCCGCCGTCCATCGCCTGAACCCGCGCATCACGGTCCCCTCCCGTTGATCCTGCCGGGGACGCTAACCCGGGGCGTTCACCGTGAGGAGGCCTCGAATGTCACGGTCAGGTCACGAGCCCCGGAAGGGTGGTCTCGATCGGCGTGCGCAGGACGGTGCTGGCCTGGTCGTCGTACGGCGTCGGCTCGGCGTTGAGGATGACCAGTGGCTTGCCGAGACCGAGGGCGATGTCGCACAGGCCGGCCGCCGGATAGACCTGCAAGGACGTGCCGACAGCGAGGAAGAGGTCGGCGGCCTCGGTCGCGGCGACCGCCGCGTCGAGGACGCGCTGGTCGAGTGACTGGCCGAACGAGACGGTGGCGGACTTCAGGATGCCGCCGCACACCTCACAGGCCGGGTCCTCGTCACCGGCGTCGAGGCGGGGGAGTACGTCGGCCGTCGGTATCCGCCGGCCGCAGTCGAGGCAGTCGACGAACCAGACCGTGCCGTGCAGCTCATGCACGAGCCCGGGGGAGGAGCCGGCCTTCTGGTGCAGGCCGTCGACGTTCTGGGTGATCAGGCCGGTCAGCCGGCCCCGGCGCTCCAGGTCGACCAGAGCGAGGTGGCCCGGGTTCGGTTCGGCGGTCCACGCGGCCGCGGTCCGGCGGAACTTCCAGGCCTCCACGCGGACCGCGCGCGAGGCGACGTACTCGTCGATGTCGAACATCGCCGCCGCGGCCGGGTTCTTCGTCCACAACCCTTGCGGTCCGCGGAAGTCAGGGATCCCGGACGCGGTGGAGATGCCGGCTCCGGTCAGTACGGCGATGCGCTCGGCGTCGATCACCCGTCAAACGGTAGCTTTCCATTCGGGTGCCAGAACCGACATCACGATCGAGTCGACCCACTCGCCGTCCCAGTAGAGCTCGTCGCGGAGCCGGCCCTCGACGACGAAACCGGCCTTCTCGTAGGCGCGCTGGGCCCGCGGGTTGAACGCGTACACCCCGAGGCTGATCCGGTGCAGCCCGAGCTTCTCGATGCCGTAGCCGACGGTCAGCCGGGTGGCCTCGGTCCCGAGCCCACGGTTCCGGCCGGACGGGCCGATCAGGATCCGGAAGTTGCAGGACCGGTTGTCCGGATCCCACTCGTTGAGGACAGTCTCACCGACCACCGAGCCGGTCGCCTTGTCCACGATCGCCAGGTCGATCCGGTCGGTTTTGGACGCTCGGGTCCGGTACCACTCACGGGCCTTCTCCTCGCTGATGTCCCCACGGCTGCCAGTGAACCGGATCACCTCCGGGTCCGCCATCGCGACGGCGAGCGCTTCGTAGTCGCCCTCGTCCACCGGCCGAAGGATCACGAGCTCACCGGTCAGCGTCGGCTTGAACGAGAAGTCGGTCACGGTCCGCAGTGTGCCAAGGGAGTCGGCGACACGGCGAGTGCTTTTAGCTCAGCCGTCGTACGACGAAGCGCGGAGCTTCGGCGGAGACCAGTTCCTGGTTGCGGAGGCGGCACCAGGCCGGGATGTCGGTGGCGGCGGCCGGGTCGTCGGCGAGCACGGTGATCGTGTCGCCCACGGCGACGGACGGTAAGAGTTTCGCGAGCTTGATCACCGGGAGTGGGCAGAGCAGGCCGAGACAGTCGAGGTCGGTGTTCACAGGCCGACCTCCGCCCGGATCCGCTGCACGATCCCCGGCAACACCGTCGCGAAGCGATCGATGTCGTCGTACGTCGTGGTCCGGCCGAGCGAGACGCGGACGTTGCCGTGGGTCAGGACGCCCATCGCCGCGAGCACGTGCGACGGCCGCAGGGTGCTCGACGTACAGGCCGAACCGCTGGAGACCGAGAAGCCCTCTGCGTCCAGGGCGGTGACGAGCGCCTCGCCGTCGACGTACAGACAGGAGAAGGTGAGCACGTGCGGCAGCCGGTCGTCCGGGTCGCCGACCACCTCGACGTCCGGGACGTCCGCGGCGACGCGATGCCGGAGCTCGTCGATCCAGGCCCGATGCTGCTTGTTCAGGTCGTCGGCCTCGGCGAGCCGGGCCTGCAGGGCGGCCGCGGCGGCGAGGGTGTTCGGGACGTCCGGGAAGCCGGGGGAGAGGCCGTCCTCCCGCTCGTCCATCGGCCACGCGGTCGCCAACCGGGTCCCCTTACGGACGGCGAGCAGCCCGACACCGGCTGGTCCACCCCACTTGTGCGCACTCGCAGCCAGCGCCGACCACCCTGTCGGTACGGCGTCGTGCCCGATAGATGCCGAAGCGTCCACGAAGAGCGGTACGTCGCCACACGCCGCGGCTGCCGCCTCGATCGGCTGCCGCGTCCCGACCTCGTGGTTGGCGGACTGCAGGGCGGCCACCGCGACACCCGGCTTGCCCACCTCGGCCGCGAACGCCTCCAGGTCGACTCGCCCTTGGTTGTCCACACCCACCTCGACGCCGTCGGCCGAGGCCGTGTGCAGTACGGCGGAATGCTCGACGGCGCTGTGGACAACCGCCGTACCGACCCGCCTGCGGGCAGCCCGGATCGCGGTCAGCCCGGCGTGGATGGCCGCCGTACCGGAGGTGGTCAGGAAGAGCTCGTCCGGCCGCACTCCGACCGCGTCCGCGAGCACCGCCCGGGCGTTGTCCAGCAGCAGCCGCGCGGTCCGGCCCTCGTGGTGCAGGCGGACCGGATCGGCCCAGCCGGAATCGACTGCCGAGAGCAACATTTCCCGCGCCGCCGGATGCAATGCCTCCGCCGACGCAGCGTCCAGATACGCACGCTCGCTCACACGGGAAACGCTAGACCCTACCTATGCGCAGGACGCCGGAAGGTGTCCAGTAGTGTTTGGTCGTCAGTCTCACTTGGGAAGGGAAAGGCGCCCCGTGGGTTCGAACGGCACGCCCGGAGTGGACGAGCGAGCGGCAGGTCCTGCCGGCGCCACACGTCCGGGAAAGCGACGCCTGCTGGTCGGTACGGGAGTGGTGCTCGGCACCCTGCTGCTGACCGGTTGTTCGTCGGAAACCACTGAGCAGTGGAAACGACTCGGGCTTCCCGAGGGCGCATCGGACCGGACCGAGGCCGTCCGCAGCCTCTGGATCGGCGCCTGGATCGCCGCCCTGATCGTCGGCGTGATGGTCTGGGCCCTGATCCTGTGGGTCGTCGTGCGGTACCGCAAGCGCACCGACGACGCTCCCAAGCAGGTCCGGTACAACCTGCCGCTCGAGGTGCTCTACACGCTGGCGCCGTTCGCGATCATCGGCGTGCTCTTCTACTACACCGTCGAGCACGGCAACCAGATCACCGCGATGTCGAACCAGTCGCAGCACACGATCAACGTGGTGGGCCAGCAGTGGCAGTGGACCTTCAACTACAAGGAGAACGTCGACGGGCAGGAGGGCGTCTGGGAGACCGGCACGCTGGACAAGCCCGCCGAGCTGTGGCTCCCGGTGAACGAGTCGGTCCAGTTCGACCTGACCTCGCCGGACGTCATCCACTCCTTCTGGGTCCCGTCCTTCTACTTCAAGCTGGACGTCATCCCCGGCCGGACCAACAAGTTCGAGCTGACCCCGACCAAGACCGGGACGTTCGCCGGCAAGTGCGCGGAGCTCTGCGGGCTCTACCACAGCCGGATGATCTTCTCCGTCAAGGTCGTCACCCGCGCTGAGTACGACGCGCACCTGCGGGAGCTGGCCGCCAAGGGCCAGACCGGCGCCGCGACCGGTGGCCAGGACGCCACCACCATTCCTGGCCATGGGTCAGAGGAGGGCGAGAAGTGACCGACTTCGCCGAGCGCACCGGCGCCATCGGTGCTACTACCGCACTGCCCCGGCGGCGCAGCAAAGGCCAGCTCGCGGTCAAGTGGCTCACCACCACCGACCACAAGCTGATCGGGCACATGTACCTGATCGTCTCCTTCGCGTTCTTCCTGATCGGCGGTGTGATGGCGCTGGTCATCCGCGCCGAGCTGGCCAAGCCGGGCCTGCAGATCGTGAACGAAGAGGTCTACAACCAGCTCTTCACCATGCACGGCACGATCATGCTGCTGCTGTTCGCGACCCCGCTGTTCGTCGGCTTCGCGAACGTGATCATGCCGGTCCAGATCGGCGCCCCCGACGTCGCGTTCCCGCGGCTCAACATGTTCAGCTTCTGGCTGTTCCTGTTCGGCGGCCTGATCACGATCAGCGGGTTCTTCACCCCGGGCGGCGCGGCCGACTTCGGCTGGTTCGCCTACGCCCCGCTGTCGAACGCGGTCCGTTCGCCGGGTGTCGGCGGTGACCTGTGGATCATGGGCCTGTGGATGGCCGGTCTGGGCACCATCCTCGGCGCGGTCAACTTCGTCACCACGATCATCACCATGCGGGCCCCGGGTATGACGATGTTCCGGATGCCGATCTTCACCTGGAACATCCTGGTGACGTCGATCCTGGTCCTGATCGCCTTCCCGATCCTCGCCGGCGCGCTGCTGATGCTGGAGGCGGATCGAGCTCTAGGGGCTCACGTCTTCGACGCCGCGAACGGTGGGCCACTGCTGTGGCAGCACCTGTTCTGGTTCTTCGGGCATCCCGAGGTCTACATCATCGCGCTGCCGTTCTTCGGCATCATCACCGAGATCCTGCCGGTCTTCAGCCGCAAGCCGGTGTTCGGCTACATCGGCCTGGTCTGCGCGACGCTCGGTATCGCGGTGCTGTCGGTGGCGGTGTGGGCGCACCACATGTTCGTCACCGGCGCGGTGAACCTGCCGTTCTTCTCGTTCATGACGTTCCTGATCGCGGTGCCCACGGGCGTGAAGTTCTTCAACTGGATCGGCACCATGTGGGGCGGGTCGGTGTCGTTCGACACGCCGATGCTCTGGTCGGTGGGCTTCCTGACCACCTTCCTGTTCGGCGGTCTGACCGGCATCATCCTGGCCTCGCCGGCGCTGGACTACCAGCTGTCCGACTCGTACTTCGTGGTCGCGCACTTCCACTACGTGGTGTTCGGGACCGTGGTGTTCGCGATGTTTGCCGGGTTCTACTTCTGGTGGCCGAAGATGACCGGCCGGATGCTGGACGAGCGGCTCGGCAAGCTGCACTTCTGGCTGTTGTTCATCGGCTTCCACACGACGTTCCTGGTGCAGCACTGGCTGGGTGTCGAGGGCATGCCGCGGCGCTACGCGTCGTACGGCGCCAACGAAGGCTTCACCACGCTGAACGAGGTGTCCAGCATCGGCGCCTTCGTGCTCGGCCTGTCGATGCTGCCGTTCTTCTACAACGTCTACAAGTCGCGCAAGGGGCCGCTCGTGGGCGTGGACGACCCGTGGGGCTGGGGCCGCTCGCTGGAGTGGGCGACCAGCTCGCCGCCGCCGCGGCACAACTTCGACCGGCTGCCGCGGATCCGGTCCGAGAGCCCGGCCTTCGACCTGCACCACGCGGACCTCGCACTGGCCGAGTACGGGGACAACCGGGCGCCGAAGGACAACCTGCTCGACGCCGGTGAGGACCAGGGCCGGGTGGAGCACCTGCAGCAGCAGACCGCGGATAGCGAGACCGAGGGGAAGGACAAGGCGTGAAGGTCGAAGCCTGGGTCTTCGGGATCCTGAGCGTGTTCGTGCTGGTCGTCACGCCGATCTACTGGCTGATGTCGGAGGACCCGACCGGCACCACCGCGCTGGTGATGACGTTCTTCCTGTCGCTGCTGGTGGCGTTCTACCTGAGCGTCACCGCGCGCCGGATGGACGCCCGCCCGGAGGACCGCAAGGAAGCGGAGATCGTCGAGGGGGCCGGTGAGCTCGGCTTCTTCCCGCCGCACTCGTGGTGGCCGCTGTGGTGCGCGCTGACCCTGTCGGTCGTGGTGCTTGGCGTCGTGTTCGGCTGGTGGCTGTTCATCGCCGGCTGCGGGATCGGCATCGTGACGCTGTCCGGGTTCATCTTCGAGTACTACCGAGGTGACCACGCTCACTAGCCGAGCGCAGTACGGGCGCCATCCGGAAGCCAACCGGATGGCGCCTTCGTGCGTCTTAGGGGGTGCCACCGGAGTACGGTCCGTTGTGGTCCGTACCACTTGAGTGGCGATGCGTTGCCGGGATCTGTCGGTTCGGCGGGTTACTCTGGGCGGCGGGTTGGTTTGAACAGGGGAGAGCTGGGGAATGGTGAGCGGTTCGGTGAGGAAGCACGGCCTTGCCGTGGCGGGGATCTGCGCGCTGCTGCTGGTCGGCACCGCGTGCAGTGACACCGAGGCGGGCGGCTCGACGTCGACGCCGGGCACGACGCAGAGCAGCGGCACGCCGGGGGCGTCGACCACTCCTGGCGCGTCGACCACGCCGACCCAGGACCCGGCCGCGGCCAGCGTGTCCGTGGTCCCCGCCAAGGGCGCGACCTCGGTCAAGCCGGACACCGCGGTGACCGTGAAGACCTCGGTCGGCACGCTGAAGGACGTCACTCTCGAGGACGACGACGGCGACAAGGTGGCCGGCAGCTTCAACACCGAGAAGAACGAGTGGACCGCCGTACCGCAGCTCGAGCCCGGTGCGACGTACACCCTGACCGGCACCGCCGAGGGCACCGACGGCGCCTCCGTGCCGATCAGCTCGACCTTCAAGACCTTGAAGGCGGCCAAGAGCCTGAAGGCCTCGGTCGCGCCGCTGAACGGCGAGACCGTCGGCGTCGCGATGCCGATTCAGATCTACTGGAACAACCCGGTCACCGACCGGGCCGCGGTAGAGAAGCGGCTGAAGGTGACCACCTCGGTCCCGGTCGACGGCAGCTGGCACTGGGTGAACAGCAAGCAGGTCAACTACCGGCCGAAGAACTACTGGCCGGCCGGCACCAAGGTCACCGTCTCGATCGACACCCAGGGCGTGAACGCCGGCAAGAACACCTGGGGCGCGGCCGGCCGGAAGATCTCGTTCGCCATCGGCAGGTCCGTGGTCACCAAGATCGACGTCAAGCGGCACACGATGTCGGTCGCCATCAACGGCAAGCTGGCCCGGACCATCCCGATCACGGCCGGCAAGTCCGGCTTCACCACCCGCAGCGGGGTGAAGGTGATCATGGAGAAGTTCCCGGTCAAGCGGATGGACGCCCGGACCGTCGGCATCAAGCCCGGCGACCCGGAGTACTACGACATCCACGACGTGAAGTGGGCCCAGCGGGTCACCAGCTCCGGCGAGTTCATCCACGGCGCCCCCTGGTCGACCGGCAGCCAGGGCAGCGAGAACGTCAGCCACGGCTGCGTCGGCATGAGCCTCGCGAACGGCCAGTGGTACTTCCAGCAGACCCTCCGCGGCGACCCGGTCATCGTCACCGGCACCGCCCGCAAGATGGAGCCCGGCAACGGCTGGACCGACTGGAACACCACCTGGGCCAACTACAAGGCCGGCTCCGCCCTGTCCTGAGGATTGGTTGGTGAGGCGCTGGGGACAGGGCCCCCGGGCCCGCGGTCAGGGTGCCGCCAAGCGCTGCGGCCCGCTCGGTCAGCATCCGCAGCCCACCCGCGGGGCCCTGTATCCCCGGCGATCCGTCGTCTGCGACCGTCACCCCGACACCCCGGCCCTCGGACCGGATCCTGATGCTGACCGCACTAGCGTCCGGCGCGTGCTTGCGCAGATTGGTCAGGCACTCGGTCACCATCCGGTAGACCAGCGCCGACGCCTCCGCCGACAGCTCGACCACCTCAGGAGCCACGAGTACGGCGCTCGGCCCCGGGCGTCCCGTTGAAACGCTCGACAAGCCCCGGCAACGCCTCCAGATCCCGACCGGTCCCTCCGGCACCCCGTCGATCCGCAAGGCCCGCACAGTCGCCCCCCAGCGACTCCAGCGACCGGACACCCACCTGCTCGACCCGCTCGAGCCCGGCGACCACACCCACCGGCCCCAGCCAGCCTCCGCATGCGACCAGATCCCAGGTGTCGCACCGGTCGTCAGGCTGACAGCGCCTTGAGCACCTCGTCGGCGTGCAGTGCCGGCAGGGAGTGGTGGGTGGCGTCGGCGATGTGTACGACGGTTGCGCCGGCGGCGGTGGCGCGTTCGGTGAGTTGGTTCGGGTCGTGGGCTTTGGTGCGGCCGGCTACGACCACCACGAGGTCGGTCTTGAGCTCCTGGAGGTTGGACGGGCGGCGGGGGCGTACTGGGCGGGTGGTGGGCTCCAGGGTGGCCAGAGCGGAGAGCTCGACCCAGGTGGGGTCGAGGGGGAGGCCTTGGGTTTCCCAGTGCAGGAAGGACTGGTAGCGGGCTGGGGTGGGCTTGAGGAGCAGCGGGAGGGCGCGGGCGACGTACGGGAGGCGGAGGCCGGTGAAGCAGTCGGTGGGGTCGAGCAGGGCCAGGCGGCTGACCCGGTCCGGGTTCTGGAGGGTGTACGTGAGGGCGATCCAGGCGCCGTACGAATGACCGACGAGCATCGGGCGCCCGAGGTCCTCGAGTACGGCGGCCAGCCACGTCATCAGGTCGTCCACAGTGCGAGGTGGCGTGGCGGTCGAGCGGCCGGCGTCGCCGGGGAGGTCGAGGGCGTAGACGCGGTGCTGTTCGGCGAGGCGGGATGCGACGGCGAACCACACCGGCGAGGTCGCGCCATGTCCGGCCAGGAGAACCACGGGCGGGGCGTCGACCGGGCCGCAGGCGTTCACGTGGGTGCTGCGGATGTCGAGCTGCTCCACCGGGACACCCCAGCGCTCGAGCATGGCGTCGTACGCGTCCTGAAAGCTCATGACGCGAGAATAGCTCACTGAGTGAGGTAAATTGGCGGGCATGCGTGAAGGAGTGATGCCCGCGGACCCCGACCGGGCCGCCGCACTGGAGCTGATCCACCGGCTGCGCGAGGTCGCGCTGCGGCTGGAGCTGGCGGTCGGGGAGTTCGCGCGTACGGCGGGACTGCACGCGACCGACGTACGGGCGCTGATCCGCCTCCTGGACGCCGAGCGGGCCGGCCTGGAGGCGACACCGGGATGGCTCGCCGGACAGCTGGGAATGACCTCTCAGGCGACGACGGCGGTCATCCACCGGCTGGAGGCCGCCGGGCACGTCGAACGCCTCCGAAGCCGCTCAGACGGCCGCAGCTCCCGCCTCCAGGTCTCCGACAGCGCCGTCACCCTCGGCTGGCAGTTCTTCGGCCCGCTGCTCGAGCGCCTGATCGCCACCACCGAGGCCCTCACCGACGACGAGCGAACGGTGGTCGGCGACTACCTCACGACGGTCTCCGAAGCGATCGACTGAACCACCGCCGATGGCTGGAGAAACTCCCGGTCGGTGGTCTGAGTAGGCCCTGGAACAGCAAGAAGCCCCGGCGAGTGCCGGGGCCTCTCGAAGGTGCTGCTGGTCAGGACCGGTCGCTGGTGACCTCGCGGTAGGTCTCCGTCTCGGACAGGTCGTGGATCTCGTCCGTGTCGTGCGCGTGCTCGTGGGCCGCCTCGAGCTCGTGCGTCGTCGGCTTCTGCACCGCGTCGGCGTAGTAGAAGCGCGACAGCCGGGCGCGGAGCTTGTTCAGGGCCCGGCGCGGGGCGCGGACGCCGTTGTCGTCGGTCTCCGGACCGATGTCCATCGGCTCGATCCGGTCCCGGGCGGTGAGCTCGTAGGCCTCGTAGGTCCCGATCGGCTGGTGCTTCTCGGAGTACTTGCCCTCGGGGGAGCGGACGATGACGCCGGTCTCCAGGCCGTGCAGGATCCGCTCGTTGTCGGCGCGCTGCAGCGAGATCGCGATCCGCCGGGTGATCCAGAACGCGAGGATCGGGCCGAGGATGACCGCGAACCGCAGGAACCAGGTCACGTTGTTCAGCGAGATCCCGAAGTGGGTGGCGATCAGGTCGTTGCCGCCACCGACCCAGAGCAGGCCGTAGAACGTCATGAACGCGACACCGATACCGGTCCGGGTCGGCACGTTGCGCGGCCGGTCCAGCAGGTGGTGCTCCCGCTTGTCGCCGGTGATCCAGCCCTCGATGAACGGATACAGCGCGACCAGCGTGACGAAGGCGGGCGGGATGATCAGCGCCGGGATGATCAGGTTCCAGCTCAGCGTGATGCCCCAGAAGCTCGACTCGAACCCGGGGAAGATCCGGACCGAGCCTTCCAGCCAGCCCATGTACCAGTCCGGCTGGGATCCCGCCGTCACCTCCGCGGGGTTGTACGGGCCGTACAGCCAGACCGGGTTGATCTGCATCAGGGCGCCCATCAGAGCGGTGATGCCGAACACGACGAAGAAGAAGCCGCCGGCCTTGGCCGTGTAGACCGGCCACAGCGGGTAGCCGACCACGTTGTTGTTCTTCCGGCCGGGGCCCGGGTACTGCGTGTGCTTGTGGTACACGACCAGGAACAGGTGCACCGTCACCAGGGCCAGGATCAACCCCGGGATCAGCAGCACGTGCACGATGAAGAACCGCGGCACCATGTCGTCGCCGGGGAACTCACCGCCGAAGATGAAGAAGTTCATGTAGGTGCCGATCACCGGCGAGGCCTGGATCATGCCCTGGGTGATGCGTAGACCGGTTCCGGAGAGCAGGTCGTCGGGGAGGCCGTAGCCGATGAAGCCCTCGATGATGCCGAGGAACAGCATCGTGAAGCCGATCACCCAGTTCAGCTCACGCGGCTTGCGGAACGCGCCGGTGAAGAAGATGCGGAGCAGGTGCACCATCATCGCGGCGATGAACAGCACTGCCGCCCAGTGGTGGATCTGCCGCATCAGCAGGCCGCCGCGGACGTCGAACGAGATGTCCAGCGTGGAGGCGTACGCCTCGGACATGTGCAGGCCCTTGAGCAGGCTGTACGAGCCCTGGTACTCGATCTCGGCCATCGACGGCTTGAACCAGAAGGTGAGGAAGATGCCGGTGAGGATCAGGATGATGAAGCTGTAGAGCGCGATCTCGCCGAGCATGAACGACCAGTGGTCCGGGAACACCTTGCGCAGGTTCTTCCGGCCGATCTTCGCAATGCCGAGCCGGTCGTCGACCCATTTGACCGGTGGCGGGAAATCTTTGTCAGACACTGCGGTCACCCTCGTTCGAAGAAGCTCGGACCGACTGGCTCGGTGAAGTCGCTCTGCGCGACCAGGTAGCCCTCGGAGTCCACTGCCAACGGTAGCTGAGGCAGCGGCCGGGCCGCAGGACCGAAGACGACCTTCGCGCCGTCGGCCAGGTCGAAGGTCGACTGGTGGCACGGGCACAGCACGTGGTGGGTGGTCTGCTCGTACAGCGAGATCGGGCAGCCGACGTGGGTGCAGATCTTGGAGTAGCACAGGATCCCATCGACGCCCCAGTTCTCCCGGCCGGGAGGCGTCTGGATCTCGCTCGGCTTGATCCGGACCACGATCACCGCGGCTTTCGCCTTGGCGTTCTGGTACTCGACCGGGCTCTCCTCCTGGATCGGGGCCAGGTTGGCGGGCGCGGCGTTGACCAGCTGGCCGACGACCAGGTCGGACGGCTTGATCGGGCGCAGCGTGACGTCGTTGACGACGCGGATGCCCTTGGCCCAGATCGTGTTGTAGAGCGCCCGGCCCGGGAGCGGGCCGAGGTCACGCAGGAACACGATGGCCGGCAGGCCGAGCACGGCGAGCGCGCCGAGCAGCGAGCGGCGGATCATCTTGCGCCGGGTGAACCCGGACTCCGCCACCCCCTGCTGGAAGGCGTCGGTGATGTCGGCCTTCTGCTCCAGCGTGGAGTGCGCGGCGTGCCGCTCCTCGACGATCTCCTCGTCGACCATCAGCTTCTTGGCCCACTGGATCGCGCCGGCGCCGATCAGGAACAGCGCCAGGCCGATGCACAGGCCGAGCGTCATGTTGTTCGCGTTGCCGGACAGCGGGCCGAAGACGAGCTCGGCGTCCCGCGGGATCGCGAAGTACGCCACACAGGCACCGAGCACGAGCAGCGTGGCCAGGCCGAACATCGTCGACACCTGGCGCTCGACCCGGTCGGCCGCCTTCGGGTCGATGTCGGTGATCCGGTACTCGTGCGGCTCCAGCCCCGGGTCCGGGATCGGCTCCGACACCTGGACCGGACCGTGTTCCTCTTCTCCCTTTACTGCAGGCAGCTTCTCGTCACTCACTGGCCTTCGCTCCCTTGGCCTTGACACCCTTGGCGCCGATCCAGACCGCAATGCAGACCAGGACGCCGATACCGACCAGCCAGCCCCACAGGCCCTCGGAGACCGGGCCGAGGCGGCCGAGACCGAAGCCACCCGGGTCCTTCTGGGTCTCCAGCGCCTTCAGGTAGGCGATGATGTCGCGCTTGTCCTCGGGCTGCAGCACCTGGTCGGAGAAGACCGGCATCTGCTGCGGACCGGTCAGCATCGCCTCGTAGATGTGCTTCTCACTGACGCCCATCAGCGACGGCGCGTAGCGGCCGTTCGGCAGCGCGCCGCCCTTGCCGGCGAAGTTGTGGCACGCCGTGCAGTTGGTGCGGAACAGCTCGCCACCACGCGTGACCTGCTCGTCGGTGGCCTTGCTGACGTCGTACGACTCCTGCGCGGGAACCGCCGGGCCGGGGGCCAGCGAGGCGACGTAGGCGGCCAGCGCCTCGATCTCCTCCTGGGTGTAGGCCGGGGTCTTGCGGGGCACCTGGGCGCCGGGCTGCATGGCCGGCATCCGGCCGGTGCCGACCTGGAAGTCGACGGCGGCCGCGCCGACACCGATCAGCGACGGTCCGGCCATCTCGCCCT
Source organism: Kribbella sp. NPDC002412 (assembly GCF_053592935.1). Lineage (NCBI taxonomy): Bacteria > Bacillati > Actinomycetota > Actinomycetes > Propionibacteriales > Kribbellaceae > Kribbella > Kribbella sp. NPDC002412. The sequence continues at coordinate 20,888 of NZ_JBSFBL010000046.1, read as the reverse complement.
CACCGTTTCCGCCTCCTTCGGCGTTCAGGCCGTGGCAGCTGGCACAGCCGACCGCGAAGAGCTTCTTGCCCTCCTCGATCTGCTGGGACTGGGCCGAGTTGTCCGCGACCGCGTTGTCAGGGGCGAAGGCGGCGTACGCCGAACCCACTGCCAACAGGCCGAACAGGAGCACGACGAGGCCGGCTGACCGGTGCCGTCGTCGCGCGGAGAGAAAGCGCGCCGGTGACAAGGAAAGTCTCTTCTCACTCATTTGAGCAGGTAGATGGTCGCGAACAGGGCGATCCAGACCACGTCGACGAAGTGCCAGTAGTACGACACGACGATCGCCGAGACGGCCTGTTCGTGGGTGAACTTACGAGCCATGTACGTCCTGGCCAGGACGTACACGAAAGCGATGAGACCGCCGGTCACGTGCAGACCGTGGAAACCGGTGGTCAGGTAGAAGACGGACCCGTACGGCGACGACGAGATCGTCAGGCCCTCGTGCACCAGGGCGGCGTACTCGGTCACCTGGCCGCCGATGAAGACCGCGCCCATCAGGTACGTGAGGATGAACCACTCACGCATGCCCCACTGGCGGACGTTCAGCAGCGAGCCGGTCCGGCCCACCTTGCCGTGCTCGGCGGCGAACACACCGGCCTGGCAGGTGAACGACGACGCGACCAGGATGAACGTGTTCACCGAGGCGAACGGGACGTTCAGCATCTCGGTGGACGCCTGCCACAACGTCTCCGTACCCGGAGCGGCGGCGGCGGTCGTCACCGACCGGATCGTGAAGTACGCCGCGAACAAGGCGGCGAAGAACATCAGTTCGCTCGAGAGCCAGACGATCGTGCCGACACTGACCATGCTGGGACGGTCGTGGTGTCCGTGTTCACGAGACGCTGGGAGCGCGGTTGCAGTGGCCACGCGGTCATTATGTCGGTCGGCGAATCAGTTGCCACGACCACCCCCATGCATGTCGCGGACTCACCCTTTCTACTGTTGAAGCGTGCTTCCCCTCCACGCCACGCCGGGCGACCAGATCGAGCCGCTCACGCCGCTCCGGCTGCTGACGGCCTGGACCTTCGAACCGGTGTTACTCGGCGTGATCGTCGTACTGGCCGCGCTCTACCTGTACGGCGTCCACCGGCTCCGCGCGCGGGGGGACAAATGGTCCCGCGGACGGACGTTCGCGTTCGTCGGGCTGGGCCTGGGAAGCGCCGTGATCGCCACCCAGTCGGCGCTCGGCACGTACGACACCGTGCTGCTGAGCGTGCACATGGCCCAGCACATGATCCTGTCGATGCTGACGCCGCTGATGATGGCGCTCGGCGCACCGGTGACGCTGGCCCTGCGGACGCTGCCGCCCCAGCCGCGGAAATGGTTGCTCTCCGTGTTGCACTCACGGTTCGCGAAGGTGATGTGCTTCCCGCTGATCGGCTTCACGCTGTTCGTCCTGAGCCCGTGGGCGCTCTACTTCAGCGGCTGGTACGACGCCACGCTGCGATCGACCGTGCTGCACGACCTGCTCCACGTGCACTTCATCCTGGTCGGGGCGCTGTTCTTCTGGCCGCTGCTCGGTCTCGACCCGGTGCCCGGCCGGGTGATCTACCCGTTCCGGCTGATCATGACGTTTCTCACGCTGCCGTTCCACGCCTTCCTCGGCATCACGATCATGTCCGCGAGCAGCCTGATCGCCGAGGACTGGTACACCAGCTTCGACCGGGCCTGGTCGCCGTCGCCGCTGCGGGACCAGTACATCGCCGGCGGTCTGCTGTGGGGTTCCGGCGACATCGTCGGACTGGTGTTCTTCGGGGTCCTTTTCGTCCAGTGGGTGAAGGAGTCGCAGCGTGAGGCGCGCCGCGAGGACCGCCGGCTGGACCGGTTGGAGGAACAGGCTCGCCGGAGTGGACAGGCGCCCCGGTAGCATTCGCGGTGTTGTTCGCATGTCCACTGGTCACTGACACACAGCTTGGGATGGATCGATGAGTTCAGAGCGTCCGCTGAAGGTGCTCGTCTACAGCGACGACCGTACGACGCGGGAATCCGTCCGGCTGGCCCTGGGCAAGCGGCCGGCCGCCGATCTGCCCGTCGTCGAGTACGTCGAGTGCGCGACCGAGCCGGCCGTGATCAAGACCATGGACAAGGGCGGGATCGACCTGGCCATCCTGGACGGCGAGGCGGTGCCGGCCGGCGGGATGGGTATCGCCCGGCAGTTGAAGGACGAGATCTTCCAGTGCCCGCCGGTACTCGTCATCACCGGCCGCCCGCAGGACGCCTGGCTGGCCACCTGGTCCCGGGCCGAGGCCGCGGTCTCGCACCCGATCGACCCGATCCGGCTGGCCGAGGTCACGGCCGACCTGCTCCGGCAGCGGCTGGCCAAGCTGCCCGCCACGACCGCCTGATCCTCCATGGCCGCTTACAGCTGGCCCCAGGTGCTCAACCCGCTGCTGCGGCGCGAGGACCTGGACGCGTCCGCCACGGCGTGGGCGATGGAGCAGATTCTGTCCGGCGCGGCCTCACCGGCCCAGCTCGCCGGGTTCGTGATCGCGCTGCGGTCCAAGGGCGAGACGGTCAGCGAGGTCGAAGGCCTGGTCGCGACCATGCGCGACTTCGCCACCAAGATCACGGTGCCGGGCCGCACGCTCGACGTCGTCGGCACCGGCGGTGACCAGGCCCACACCGTGAACATCAGCACGATGTCCGCGATCGTGGCGGCCGGCGCCGGGGCCAAGGTGCTCAAGCACGGCAACCGCGCGGCCTCGTCGGCGTGCGGTGCGGCCGACGTCCTCGAGGAGCTCGGAATACCGCTCGACCTGACCGCGGCGCAGGTCGCCGAGGTGGGGGAGCAGGCCGGGATCACGTTCTGCTTCGCCCCGGCGTTCCACCCCGCGCTGCGGCATGCCGCCGTACCGCGTCGTGAGCTTGGGGTGCCGACCACGTTCAACTTCCTCGGCCCGCTGGCGAATCCGGGCAACCCGTCGGCGCAGGCGGTCGGCGTCGGCGACGGCCGGATCGCCGGGCTGATGGCGGGAGTGCTGGCGCGGCGCGGAATCGACGCGCTGGTGTTCCACGGTGACGACGGGCTGGACGAGCTGACCACGCGGACGACGTCGCAGGTGTGGACGGTCGGCGGGGGAGCGGTGGAAGGGCCGTTCACGCTGGATCCGCGCGAGCTCGGGATCGAGCCGGTGTCGGCAGACGCGTTGAAGGGTGCGGACGCCGCGTTCAACGCGAAGGTCGTACGGGCGTTGCTCGACGGCGAGGCGGGGGCGGTGCGGGACGTCGTACTGCTGAACGCGGGTGCGGCGCTGGCGGCGTACGCGCCGACGGACGAGCCGCTGGCGAGCCGGATCCGGGCCGGGATGTCCAAGGCCGCGGAGGCGATCGACTCGGGTGCGGCGAAGGGCGTGCTGGACCGGTGGATCGCTGCGTGCGCTTCGGTGCGGTAAGTCTTGATTGATGAGGGCCGGCGGGATGTTTCCCGCCGGCCCTTGTCGTTACTGGCCGATCTTGATCTGGCCGACCTTGTAGCGCCAGACGTTCTGCCACGCCGGGGTGGAGCCGGCGATGTCCGCGATCGAGACGGCCGCGGTCTTGTTGTCGCCGCGGTCGATCACGGCGATCATGACCGTCGAGAACGTCTCCTTCAGCGGCGGCTGGTTGACCGCGACGCGGGCGGTGATCTCATGGCCCGGGTGCCCGTCGACGGTGATCGCCTTGTGCGTGACCGCGGAGACCTTCGCGTCCTTCGTGTACAGCTCCACGATCACCCGGCCGCCGACCTTGCTCGCGGCCGCCCGCCGCCCGGCCGCGGTGTTGACGTACGGGACCTGCGGCGGCAGTTGGCCGAACGCGACGAAGTTGCCCCAGCTGTTCTTCTTGCCGTCGTAGTTCGGGTGCACGGTGAACCAGATCGCCGTTCCGCCCGTCAGGCCGGTCCGGTCGAACTCGCTGGTCCATGCCGAGCTCATGATCGGCATCGAGTCCTTGTTCCCGGCCACCATCAGGGTGCCGAGCACCTTGCCCGTCGGAGTCGGCGTCTCGGACGGCTTCGCCGACGGATCAACCGTCTCCATCGGCGTCTGCCCACCTGTCGGCAACGCCACCGGCGTCACCGCATCAGCCTTGGTCCAGATCCACCCGACACTGATCCCAGTAGTAGCCAACGCAGCCACCACCAAAACCAAAGCCCCCACCAACCGAGCCCGCATCCCCTCAACCCCGGCCCGACCACCACTGCCGTCACCCCCAGGCAACCGCTGCCCGCCCACCCCATGCCCCGCCTGCGCACCAGCCCCAGCCCCAGCCCCAGCCCCAGCCGCTCCGGCCTGCTGCCCGTAAGTCGCAGTGGCGGCGTGCTGCCCCTGCCGAGCTCCGGCCTGCTGTCCGTACGCCTGGCCTGCCTGCCCCTGCACTGACTGCATACCGTGCGGCCCCCGCACCGCTCCAGCCTGCTGCCCGTACGCCGCCTGCCCAGCCTGCTGCGCGTACGACGCCTGCCCGGCGTGCTGTGCACCCGACGCCTGCCCGGCGTGCTGTCCGCCCGACGGCTGCCCGGCGTGCTGTCCGCCCGACGACTGCCCGGCGTGCTGTCCGCCCGACGGTCCCAGCGGCCGTCCGCCGTACGGGGACTGCCCTTGACCGCCGTGCATCGGCTGTCCCTGGCCCGGCGCGTAGTTCCCACCAGGCTGACCAGCCTGCGGTGACCCAGGCACCTGCGCCGCATGCTGCGGACGACCAGGCTGCTGACCCCCACCACCCTGCGGCTGCCCGTAGTACTGCTGCCCAGCCTGCTGCGCCTGTCCGAGCTGCGGCTGCGCCGGCTGCTGTTGGCCCGGCTGCTGCTGCGTCCAAGACTGCCGCCCCTGCGCCTGATGCTGCGGATGACCCTGCGGCTGCTGCGGTCCACCCGCCTGCCGCTGCCCCTGCTGCCCCCACGACTGCTGCTGAGGCCGCTGCCCCTGCGAAGGCTGCTGCGGCTGCCCGGGTTGCTGACCACTCTGCTGGCCGCCCGACTGCTGTGCGGCCTGGTGCTGCACACCTGGCTGCTGGTGCGCGCCAGGCTGCGGCGAACCCTGCTGCTGGGCTAGCTGCTGCTGGGCCCAGGACTGCTGCTGCCCTTGCGGGGCCGAGTGCTGCGGACCCTGCTGCTGATACGGGTTGGCCTGCTCAGGCCGCTGCCCGGCGGACGGCACCCCAGTAGATGCACCGGAGTCCACCGAGGGCGGAGGCGGCGGCGCAGGAGCAGGTGACTGCCCGAACAACACATCCGACGACCCACCGGCCGACTCACCCGCACCAGACCCAGCCTCAGCTGAGCCTCCCGCGACCTGCCCAGCCGCACGCGAGTCAGCACCTGCATCCGCGGCAGCACTCCAGCCACTGGCGTCCTGTCCCGCCGTACGCGCGTCGCGAGATGTCGACCCGGGAGTACTCCAGCCGGTGGTGTCCTGGCTCGGCGTGCGTGAGCCGGCCGCCTCGGGGGCGTCCCAGGTGGGTGGGGCTGGTGGGGCTTGGGGGGTGCCGGCCAGGGGGTCGGTTGGGGGGTGGTCGGGTGGGTATGCCTGTGGGCCCGGCGGCTGGTGCGGGGGTGCACTGTGCCGCGCGGGGGGCCGCTGGGGCGGTTGCGGGGTCTGGTCCTGGTTCTCAGCCAACGTTGATTCCCTTGTAGGCCTGGCTCTCGGCCGCCCTCAGATCCGGCCGGTTGGTGGGGATGTCGCTGATGTACGCGACTGCTGTGCCGTCACCGAGGTCGAAAACGGCCACCGTCAGGGTAAGCACCCGGGCGGTCAACTTCGGCGACTTCGCGGTCACAAGCTGCTGGAAGTACCAACCCGACTTGTCCGAACGCTTCACCGCGCCGTTGCTGACGGTCTTGAACGTGACCGGGATATCGCCGTACATCGAGGTCCGCAGCTGGATCGACAGCGCCGCCGCGGTCGCCTTCGGGTCGCCGTTGAACCCGGAGCCGGTGCCGAGCGCGCCGACGAAGATGTCGGCGTACCAGTCGTTCTGGCCGTCGAAGTTCTCCTGCAGCAGCACGTACTGGCCGCTGGAGTTTAGGAGCTGTGAGACGAGCCGCTTGCGGTCGGACCAAGGCGGGTTGCGGCGCGGGAACGAGATCGCGTCCGAGGAGATCCGGGCGCCCTCGTGCAGCTTCGGGTTCTTCGACTGGCCGGGCTTGGTGCTGCTCTCGCCGGTCGGCTGGTTGGTCGGCTGGCTTCCGGTCGGCTGACCCGTCGGCGCGGTGTCCGGTCCTGCCTCGTCGTCGCCGGGGGAGGTGATCAAGAACACGGCCGCGATCACCAACATCACCAACGCCACAGCGCCCGCTACGACCAGCGGCGTACGCCCCCCGAGCCCTCCACCTCCACCGCTCGGCTTCTTTACCTTCCCCGCGCCCTTCTTGCCCTTGTTCCCTTCAACTCGCTGCTCTCCCCAAGCAGCCCCCTGCTCGCCCCAAGCACTAACCGCAGGCCCCTGCTGCCGCCCCCACCCACCAGACTCCTGCCGCACCTCACCCAACTGCTCACCCCAAGCACCAGCCCCCTGCTGCTGTGCCCCTTGCTGCTGAGCCCCTTGCTGCTGAGCCCCTTGCAACCCACCCCACGGGTTGGCCGCCTCCTGCTGCTCCGCCGCCTGCTCACCCCATGCGGTAGCCGCGGCCTGCTGCCCGGCGTCTCCCTGCTCACCCCATGCGCTGCTCGTGCCCTGCTGGTTGGCCTGTTGCTCGCCCCAACCGCTCGTGGTCCCGTGCTGTGCAGATGCTTGCTGGTCGCCCCAGCC
>NZ_JBSFBL010000046.1:0-14018 GCF_053592935.1 Kribbella sp. NPDC002412 | reverse complement strand
GCTCACCCCATGCGGTAGCCGCGGCCTGCTGCCCGGCGTCTCCCTGCTCACCCCACGCGGTACCAGCGCCCTGCTGCCCGGCGCCTCCCTGCTCACCCCACGCGCTGCTCGTGCCCTGCTGGTTGGTCTGCTGTTCCCCCCAACCGCTCGTGGTTCCGTGCTGTGCAGATGCTTGCTGGTCGCCCCAGCCACTGGTCGCACTGTGCTGGCCGGAGTCCTGCTGCTCGCCCCAGCCGCCGGTCGTCCCGTGCTGCGCAGACTCCTGCTGCTCGCCCCAGCCCGTTGCCGCGGGCTGCTGCTGGGTGGCTTGCTGCTCACCCCACGCGGTGGTTGCCCCGGCCTGCTCGGCGGTCGGCTGTTGACCCCAGGCGCTGGTCGACCCGCTCTGCGCGGATGTTGGCTGTTCGCCCCAGCCGCCAGTTGCACCTTGCTGCCCGGAGTTCTGCGGTACGCCCCAACCGGCTCCCGCGGTCTGCTGCTGGGGGTCTTGCTGGTCGCCTGACGTGGTGCCCTGTTGGGCGGAGGTTTGCTGGTCGCCCCAGCCGGTGCCCGCGCTCTGCTGCTGGGTGCCTTGCTGGTCGGCGGTTTGCTGGTCGCCCCATGGGATGGCTGTGCCCTGCTGGCTGGCGCCTTGCTGTTCACCCCATGCGGTGGTCGGCTCGTGCTGCGCAGGGTTCTGCTGCTGCTCTCCCCATGCGGCGGTTGTCGCCGGTTGGTCGGACTGCTGGTTGCCCCAGTCGGTGGCCGCGCCCTGCTGGGGCGAGGATTGCTGTTCGCCCCAGGTGCCAGCTGTCTCGTGCTGCGCGGACGGCTGCTCGCCCCAGCCGGTTCCCGCGGTTTGCTGCTGGTCGCCCCAGGTGGGTGCGCCGTTGGTGGCTTGCGGGTCGGCCGCGGTGGGGGTGGGATCTTGTTGGGTGCCCCAACCCTGTGTGGTGTCGTCTGCGGGCTGCTGGGTGCCCCAGGCGTGAGGGTCTTGGTCGGGTTGCTGGACGCCCCAGGTCTCCTGGGTTCGGGTGCTGGGTTGGGGGGTCCAGTTGCCTTCCTGGTCCAGGTCGATCGGTTGGGTGTCTTCGGCTGGCGTCGGGGCCAGCTTCAACTTCGAGGCCTGTTGCTCGGGGGCATGGTCTTCCGCGGGGAGTTCCTGCTGGGTCCAGTGGTTTGGGGGGCCGGGGGCGATGACGGGCGCATTCCAGGTGGCGCGTGCGCGCTCGAAGGGGGTGCGGCCGTCGTCCTCCGCGGGGGCGGGGTCCTTGGTGAGCGTGGTCCAACCGGACTCTGGGGACCACTCGCTTCGAGTGGAGTCAGAGGAGGCGGCCGGCGTGGGCTGCTGCGAGAGGTCTTCCTTCTCGGTGCGGTTGGTCCACTGCGTCCCGTTCCACCAGCGAATGGTGTTCGGCTGGCCGGTGGGGTCCGGATACCAGCCCGCGGGAGGGTTACTCATGCGTTCACCGTAACTTCAGCTCGTGTCAGCAGGGCCGTGCTTTCCCAGCCCTCAGACACCGTCCTCCTGACCCAGGCTGAAGGCGGCCTCGAGGTCGTGCGTCGAGTACGCGCGGAACGCGATGTGCGTCTCGGTGCTGAGTACGCCGGCCACCCGGTTCACCTTCTCCGGGATGACGGTGGCCAGGTCGTCGTGGTGCGCGACCCGGACCATCGCGATCAGGTCGAGCCCGCCGGTGACGGAGTACACCTCGCTGACGCCCTCGATCGCCGCCACCTGCTCGGCGACCTCCGGGATGCGCGCGACGTCGGCCTTGATGAACACGATCGCGGTGACCATGCCGTCCTCTCCTCGAATCACACCTGAACCCGCTGAAGCATAGTGCGGCCGACCCCCAAACTCGGTGTCCAGGAGCATCCGGTACGACGCACCGACCGAGCCCGCCCGTTCCCGGCTCAGCCCGGCGCGACCGGGTCGAGCAGAGTCAGCCGGCTCGGGCCGGGCCGAGGGGGCGGAGCCGGCGCCGGCGTTCGGTGGGGTGGTGGTGGTCCTCGGAGTGGGCGTTGTCGAGGCGGGTGAGGTGGCGGCCGGCGCCGGAGACGGGGCAGGTCCAGGTGCCGTCCATCTCGACCAGCCGAATGCCCGGCTGGTCGAGCCAGCGGAGGACCAGCTCGATCTCCTCGGGGGAGGCGGACGCGACCGGGCCGATGCCGGGGAGGACGGTCTCGGCGGAGGCGCGGAGCATGTCGAGGTAGCGCCGCGGGTCCGTCCCGCGCGGGCTGATCCCGGCCGCCGCGAGCCGCCCGCGGCGGATCACGTGCAGCTCCCACCCGCCGTCGTCGGTCCGCCGCGCCGCGCAGATCTCCGCGCACCCCGTCACCGACGCCATTCGCTGCATCCGCGCCGAGCTCCGCACGAACGCGCTCAGCCGATCCCGGTGTACGGCGGCATCCTCGAACCGCTCGTCCGCCGACAGGATGTCGATCCGCCGGTCCAGCGCCTCGACCACCGGGGTCGGGTCGGTCGTCAGCGCCGTCCGCAGCGACGTCACGAACTCGCCGTACGAGTCCGCCGAGATCCGCCCGTCGCACGGCGCCACGCACCGGCCCATCTCGGCCAGCACGCACGGCGACAACTGCGGGTGCCGCGACATCCGCGCGGTGCACTGCCGGATCGGGTACGCCTCGTGCAGCGCCGCCATCGCCCGCTCGGCCGTCTTCCGCGAGCTGAACGGGCCGAGGTACCCGGCGTCGTCGTCGCGCACCTGTTTCACCAGCGACAGCCGCGGAAACGGTTCAACGGTGACCTTCAGCCAGTGTTGCCGTTCCGGGAACTTCGAGCGCCGGTTGTACCGCGGCTTGTGCTCCGCGATCAGCCGCAGCTCGCGCACCTCGGCCTCGAGCGACGTCCCGCACTCGATCCCGCGCACGCCGCTGGCGATGCCGACCATCTCGCCGATCCGCGAGCGGGTCTCGGAGGCGGTGAAGTACGACCGGACCCGGTTCCGCAGGTCCTTCGACTTGCCGACGTACAGCACCTCGCCGCGGTCGTCGGTGAACAGGTACACACCTGGTGCGTGCGGCAACGTTTCGGCCAGGTGCCGCTTGGCGCGCACGGCCGGCGCGACCCGCGACGAGAACGTCTGCAGGTCCTCCAGCGTCTGCACACCGAGCGACCCGACCCGCTCGAACAAGCCGTGCAGCACGTCGACTGTCGCACGAGCATCCGACAACGCGCGGTGGTTCGGCGTCGTTCGCGCGCGGAACAGCTTGGCCAGCGTCCCGAGCTTGCAGTTCGGCGCCTCGTCCGGCGTGATCACGCGGCGGGCCAGCAGCGCGGTGTCGACGACGGTGAAGTCCGGCCAGTCGTACCCGTGCACCAGACTCTCGTGCTTCAGGAAGCCCATGTCGAACGGCGCGTTGTGCGCCACCATCACGCAGCCGTGCGCGAACTCCAGGAACGCCGGCAGCACCGACTCGATCCGCGGTGACGAGGCAACCATCCCGTTGGTGATGCCGGTCAGTATGGCGATGAACGGCGGGATCGGGTCGGACGGGTTGACCAGCGTCTGGAACTCGCCGACCACCTCGCCGCTGCGCACCTTGACCGCGCCGATCTCGGTGATCCCCGACTCGCCGGGCGCGCCGCCGGTGGTCTCCAGGTCGACGACGCAGAACGTGACGTCGCGCAACGGCGTCCCGAGGTCGTCGAAACTCGGCTGCACACCACGAATCGGCGTGAGCTGGTCCGGGGCCGGGCTGGTCATGGCAACGACGCTAAGAGTCGCCACCGACAATTCCGCAGGTGACACGCGTGAGAGTCGACTAGGCTCTCTGTATGCGTACACAGGCGATCACCGCGAATCCGGCCCAGCTGCCGGGCAGCTGTGGTCTGCGTCACTGGCCCAGCGCTTCGTGCAGCCAGACCACCGTTCGGGCCGGACTGCGGGCCGGTGACTGAGGCAGGCACCGCCGCGAGCTCCGCCGCTACCTCTTTGCCCGAACCGGTCCGGCAACGCGTTCTCGCCCTCGCCGCGCAGGCTCTCGGCCAGTTGCCGGCGACCGACATCCCGCCGCCGCTGCGCCGGTTCGCCAGTTTCGCGCCGGCCAAACGGGCCAAGCTCTCGGCGTCCGTCCTCGGCCCGATCCTGGAGACCGACGACCACTTCCGGAAGCTCACGGCCTTCGAGGTACGGCGCGAGCACCCGGAGCTCGGGGACGCGGTCGCCGACGGCGTACCGGTCCCGGCCGCAGACCCCGTCGAAGTCGCCGCCCTCGCTTACCTGCTCCGCCCCGACGACTGGGAGCAGCACGTGGCCGCAGCGGCCGCCCAGGTGCCCGTCGAGGCGCCACGCGCGGCCGAGGAGGCAGTCAACCGGCTGTCCGACCAGCTCGACCAGGCGCGCACCGAAACCCGGCAAGTCCGTGAACGCCTCCGCGAACAGGTCAACGAGCTCAAGGCCGAGAACGTCACGCTGCGCCGCAAACTCAACGAGGCGCGCCAGCGGATCAGCGGCCTGCAGAGCGAGCTCGAAGAACGCACCACCCAGGCGGAGACAGCCGACGAACGCGTCGACGCCGCCCGCGCCGAAGTCGAACGTGAGCTGCGCAAGCTCCGCGCCCGCATCACCGAGCTCGAAGCAGTCGAACACGCGGCACGCCGTACGGCGGGCCAGGAACGCGAGCTCGCGTCGACGCGGACCAGACTGCTCCTGGACACGTTGCTCGAGGCAGCAAGCGGACTGCGTCGCGAGCTGGCCCTGCCACCCGGGGGAGAGCTCCGACCGGCCGACACCGTGGCCGGCACGGAGCCCGAGGCCGCCCCGGTCGGGCGTACGGCGCCTGACGACGACCCGGCGTTGTTCGACGAGTTGCTGGCGTTGCCGCAGGTGCATCTGATCATCGACGGCTACAACGTGACGAAGACCGCATGGCCCAACTCGCCGCTGCACTCGCAGCGTCAGCGGCTCGTCACAGCGTTGGGCGCGCTCGTCGCTCAACGTCGCATCGAGGTGACCGTGGTGTTCGACGGCGCCGAGCTTTCGGGCCCGGTGCAACTGAATCCGCCTCGCGGGGTGCGGGTGCGGTTCAGCCCGGCCGGCGTGATCGCCGACGAGGTGATCCGGCAACTGGTGCGGGCCGAGCCGCCGGGCCGCCCGGTCGTGGTCGTCTCCACCGACCGCGAAGTTGCCGAAAGCATCATCAAGATGGGCGCCCGGGCTTTGTCCGCGACCACGCTGATCGGCCGGATCGCCCGCGCCTGACCACGAAAACTGTCGGAGCCGCCCTCTAGCGTCCTTCTCAGCCGGATGCAAGTCCGGATGCTTCCCCACTTTGGAGGACGTTGTGCTGATCGACTGCGACGCTTGTGTGATGCGGGGTCCAGGCTGCCAGGACTGCGTGGTCACCGTGGTCCTGGGCTTCTCGGCCGAACGGGCCGGCACGCTGCGGATCGACGACGACGAGAAGGCCGCGCTGGACGCGCTCGCCGAGTCCGGCCTGGTGCCACCGCTACGCCTGGTCCACGCCGTCAGCAGCATCGATCCGGAAACCCCTGACGGGGCAGGCGAAACGGTCGTTGGGCTGGGGTGACGCTTCGTTAATTTTCGATCAAACCCGAGGGGCGAATTGCACCGGTCACGAAACGGTCACTACTGTTACCTCTCGTTGCCTCAGGGTGTCGGTCGATCAGACCGACCGGGCAGCACGAAGCCGATGGGTGACCCGCCAGGTCCCGCAGTGTAAGTTCCGCTGCAGCCGGCGTGGTCAATGGGGACGGCGCGAGCAGACGAAGGGATCGACCGGGCTGTGGCCAGCGGACGCATCAACCGCACCAAGGGAATCGCCCTCGCCGCCATCACCAGCACGGCAGTCGCCGCGGGTGTGTTCTTGATCCAGACGGGTGCGGACGCCGATCCGGCGCCGACCCTGGATCAGGCGAAGAAGCAGGTCGCGGCGCTGCAGCACAAGGCCGAGCAGGCCGGTGAGTCTGCGAACGACCTGCGCGGCCAGATCGGCGCCTCGCAGGCCCGGGTGAAGGCTTTGCAGGCTGCCATCGGCAAGCAGCAGGGCCAGGTCGACGCGGTGAAGAAACAGATCGGTTCGCTCGCGGTCGCCGGCTACCAGACCTCCGGGATGACGACGACGGCGCAGCTGCTGCTGTCGACGAACCCCGACCAGTTCCTCAGCCAGGCCTCGACCGCCCAGGCGTTCGCCGGCCAGCAGAACTCGGCGCTCCGCCGCTACCAGCAGGCCCAGGGCAAGCTGACCGACCTGCAGGCCAGTGAGCAGACCGAGCTGTCCGCGCTGCAGGCCGTGCAGGCCCAGCAGGACGCGCTGAAGAAGCAGATCCAGACCAACCTGGACGCCGCCGAGAAGGTGCTCGACAAGCTCAGCGACGAGGAGCGGGCCCGGATCCAGGCGGAGAACGAGAAGGAAGCCGAGGAGGCCCGGGACGAGCGCCCGAGCCGGGACGGCGACCGGATGGACGACCTGCCGGTGCCGGCCAACGGCCGCGCCGGGATCGCGATCCAGGCCGCGATGGCACAGCTCGGCGACCCCTACGTCTGGGGTGCCGAGGGTCCGGACTCGTTCGACTGCTCCGGCCTGATGCTGTACGCCTGGGGCAAGGCCGGCGTCTCGCTGTCGCACTCCTCGAAGGCGCAGGCCAGTGAGGGCCGCCGGGTCAGCAAGAGCCAGCTGATGCCGGGTGACCTGGTGTTCTACTACTCGCCGATCAGCCACGTCGGGATGTACATCGGCAACGGCCGGATCGTGCACGCGAGCCGTCCGGGCAAGCCGGTGAAGACCGACCCGATCGACCTGATGCCGTACAACACCGCCGTCCGGCCGGGCTGAACCCATCCCTTGTCATACTCGTCGGCTCCGGGGTCTCACCCCCGGAGCCGAGTCGTTTCGCCACCGTCCGGGTGCTCTACTGTCAGAGGAGGCACGTAGTGTCCCGCCTGACTGGGGCAGGTGAGCAGCGAGGGGCCGAGGTGATCGACGAACAGGGCGACACGGTGCCCCTCCCGGCGGTACCACCCGCCGAGGACCGCGCGCAGCCCACCGAGCGACTGGCCGGTGGGGGCCGAGTCCCGCCCACCGTCGGCCCGATCGTCAAGAAGGTCGCGCTCGGCGTCTCGATCTGCCTGGTCGCCGTCGCCGGGTACGCCGGGCTCCGCCAGATCGCGGACGCGCCGGCCGACCCCGGTGCGCCGGTCATCGCGGAGTCCCCGCAGACCTCGACCACCCCGGACGAAGCCGCCGAGGGAGTACGGCGAGCCTCCGTCGGCGGCGCGGTGTTGCAGAAGATGGCCGCCGCGGTCGAGGACGACAGCCGGTCCGCCTTCCTGGCCACCATCGATCCGAAGTCGACCGAGTTCCGCACCGGCGCGCGCACGATCTTCGCGAACCTCGGCAAGCTCCCGCTCGGCAGCTTCCAGCTCCGCTACGTCAGCGACGACACGGCCGCGCTCAGCCCGGACCGCCAGACTGAGCTTGGCGGCACCGAGTCCTGGCTCGCCCAGGTCGAGGTCTCCTGGCAGCTCACCGGGTACGACGCCAAGCCGGCCCGCGAAACCCTGCCGGTGACGTTCGTCACCCGCGACGGGACGACGTACGCCGCCTCGTTCTCGGAGCGGTTCGTGGCCGGTCAACGCCGCCCGGTCTGGGCGCTCGGCCCGATCGACGTGGCCAAGGGTGATCACAGCCTGGTGATCAGCCTGGACTCGGCGGCGGACGCGGAAGGCTACGTGTCCGTCACGGATCGTGCGGTCGACGCGGTCAGCAAGGTCTGGGGCCGGAGCTGGCGGCAGAAGGTCGTCGTCTACCTGCCCGCCAAGCAGGCCCAGATGGAGTACGTGCTCGGCGCGCAGCCGAACACCTACACCCAGATCGCCGCTGTCACGATGGCGGAGCTGGATTCGCCACAAGTGGGCGCGCCGGTGCGGATCGTGGCCAATCCGAAGCTGTTCGACGAGCTCGGCAAGCAGGGCCGCCGGATCGTGCTGACCCACGAGACCACCCATGTCGCGTCGACAGCGACCGCCTCGCCGGTGCCGTTGTGGCTGGCCGAGGGTTTCGCCGACTACGTCGCGTTCACCGCCGTACCCGTGCAGGACGAGTCGGCGGCGAAGGAGCTGTTCAAGGCGGTCCGGGCCGGCAAGGTGCCGTCCGCGCTGCCGGCGCCGGAGGCGTTCGCCGCGTCGTCGGCCGAGCTGCCTCAGGCCTACGAGTCGGCCTGGCTCGCCTGTCGGCTGATCGCCGAGCGCGAGGGGCAGAGCAAGCTGGTGAGGTTCTACCGGGCCGTGCACGCGTCGAAGACCTCGGCCGGCCTGGCCGACGCCTTCAAGTCCGTGCTCGGCATGACCGAGCAGGAGTTCGTCGCCGAGTGGCAGCAGTACCTCAAGAGGCTCGCCGGTGTCTGAGCCGGCGGCCCGCTGGGCGCCGCCGGTGGCCGCCGTCGTCCTCGCCGCCGCACTGGTCGCTGTCATCGTCGTCACGACGCCCTGGCACCTGATCGACGTACCCGAACCGGACGCGACGTTGGACTTCACCTCCGCCGAGATCGCCCGACAGAACGCGTTCCGGCACGAGCTGCTGCCGTGGTCGACCACCTCGTGGGTGCTGTCGCTGCTGGTCCCGCTGGTGATCGGCTTCAGCGCGCTCGGCCGCCGCCTGTACGACGCGATCCGCACCCGCCGGTGGTACGTCGCCGTACCGGTGCTCGTGTTCGGTCTCGGGCTGCTCGCCAGCGTGGTCACCGTGCCGACCGACGTGATGGCTGAGCGGGTGACCCGGAAGTACGGCCTGTCCGTGCAGGACTGGGGGCTGTGGACCCGGGACCGCGCGGTCAACTGGCTGCTGATGTCGCTCGCGCTGGCCGTGATCGCGGTCGGCCTGATCGCGCTGGCCAAACGCTACCGCACCTGGTGGTGGCTGCCTGCGGCCATCGCCGGCGCGGTGCTGGTGCTCGGAGTGTCGTACGCGTACCCGGTCCTGGTCGAGCCGAGGTTCAACGAGTTCACCTCGATGCCGGCCGGGCCGCAGCGCGACGACTTCATGAAGCTGGCCGCGGACGACGGCGTGCCGGTCAGGGACGTGCTGGTCGCGGACGCGTCGAAGCGCACAACCGCCTTGAATGCTTACGTTTCCGGCTTCGGGTCGACCCGCCGGCTGGTCGTCTACGACACGCTGCTGAAGGACGCGCCACCCGCGCAGGTCCGGCTGGTCGTCGCGCACGAGCTCGGGCACGCGGCCGAGGACGACGTACTGCACGGCACCCTGATCGGCGTGCTCGGCACCGCCTTCGCGGTCGTTCTGCTGCGATTGTTGCTCGGGGCCCGGATGTCCGACCCGCGCCGGACCGCCCTGCTGCTGGCCCTGATCGTCGCCGGTACGACGCTGGCCGCCCCGGTGCAGAACCTGGTCAGCCGCCGGATCGAGGCCCGCGCGGACTATCACTCGCTGCGGCTGACGAACGACCCGAGCAACTTCGTCGCGATGCAGCACGGCCTGGCCGTGACCAACATCTCCGGGCTGAACCCGCGCCGCTGGCGGTACTGGATGTTCGCCAGCCACCCGACCGCACCGGAGCGGATCGCGATGGGCCGCGCCTGGGGAGCCGAGGACGGCACGCCGGTGCCGCCGCTGGTCCGCCGATGACCGTCCTCGTCGTCACCAACGACTTCCCACCCCGTCAGGGCGGGATCGAGACCTTCGTCCGCTCGCTGTGCGACGAGTTGCCGGACCTCGTCGTCTACACGTCGCACGAGCCAGGAGACAAGGCGTACGACGCCACGCTGCCGTTCCCCGTGCTCCGCGACCGGACCACGATGTTGTTGCCAACGGCCCGGATCACGAGGAACGCCGTACGGCTGGCGAAGGAGCACAACGCGGATCGGGTGCTGTTCGGCGCGGCCGCGCCGCTCGGCCTGATGGGGCCGGCGCTTCGGCGGGCCGGGGCGCGGCGGATCGTCGCGATGACGCACGGGCACGAGACGTGGTGGGCCAACGTGCCCGGTGCGCGCCGGGCGCTGCGGCGGATCGGCGACGCGGCCGACACCCTGACGACGGTCTCGTCCTGGTGCGCGGACCGGATCGCGCCGGCGCTCTCACCAGCCGCCGTAGGACGGATGCGCCGGCTGACTCCTGGGGTCGACACCGACCGGTTCTTCCCGGGCTGCGGGGGAGAGCAGGTCCGCAAGGGACTCGGCCTCGAAGGTGTTCCGGTGGTCGCCTGCGTGTCGAGGCTGATCCCGCGCAAGGGACAGGACACGCTGATCCGCGCCTGGCCGCGGGTGCTGGCCGCCGTACCGTCCGCGGTCCTGCTGCTGGTCGGTGGCGGTCCGGATCGGGAACGGCTCGAAGGGCTCGCGGCGGCGCTCGGGGTGGCGAGTTCGGTGGTGTTCACCGGGCCGATCCCGTGGGCCGGCATTCCGCCGTACGTCGACGCCGCGGATGTGTTCGCGATGCCGTGCCGGACAAGGCGGTTCGGTCTCGAGCCGGAGGCCCTCGGGATCGTCACCCTCGAAGCGTCCGCCGCCGGCAAGCCGGTCGTGATCGGCGACTCCGGGGGAGCGGCCGACACCGTCCGGCACGGCGAGACCGGCTACCTGGTCGACCCGTACAACCCGCCCGCAGTCGCCGCCCGCCTGGTCGCACTCCTCACCGACCCGGCCAAGGCCGCCGCGATGGGCGTGGAAGGCCGGGCCTGGGCCCAGGAGCACTGGACCTGGTCACGCAGCGGAGCCACCCTCAGGGAATTGCTGGACATCTAGGTCCGGGATTCGTGTACTCTGGCCGACATGCACCGGATGTTCCGACTTGCCGCAGCCGTACGAGCTCATCGCTCTCCGGCTGCCGCGGCCTGACATCCTCCAACCTCCACCGGCGACCGGAAACGGTTCGCCGGTGTTGTTGTTTCCGCTCCCGGTGGTCCGGTTCCGGTCATTCAGAAAGACAGGACCAGAACCATGCAGACCAACGGAACCATCAGCAGGACCTTCATCGACTTCTTCCTCGACCGTGACCACGTGCCGACCACCGGGTCCACGCTCATCCCGCGCCTCGGTGATCCGGTGCTCTTCACGACCTCGGGGATGCATCCGCTGACGCCGTACCTGGAAGGCGAGCCCCATCCGCTGGGATCCAGACTCGTGGGCATCCAGCGATGCCTGCGAACCACCGATCTCGACGAGGTGGGGGATCCGACCCACCTGACCGTGTTCGAGATGCTCGGCTCGTGGTCGCTCGGCGACTACGGCAGCAGCCAGACGCTGCGCTGGGGCTACGAGCTGATGACCCAGGGCTTCGGGATCGACCCGAGCCGCTTGTACGTGACCGTGTTCGGCGGTGACGGCCAGGTGCCGATCGACCAGGAGTCGCTACGGACCTGGCAGGAGCTCGGGCTGCCGATCGAGCTGACCACCGAGGACAACTGGTGGTCGAACGGCCCGACCGGGCCGTGCGGACCCGACTCGGAGATCTTCGTGTGGACCGGCGAGGGTGACCCGGAGGGCACGCCGAGCACGGACAAGCGCTGGGTCGAGGTGTGGAACCACGTGATGATGCGCTACCGCCGCCTCGACGACGGATCGCTCGAGCCGTTGCAGCAGCAGAACATCGACACCGGGCTCGGCCTGGAGCGGCTGACGATGCTGCTGGAGGGCAAGGACTCGGTCTACGAGACCTCGCTGTTCGAGCCGTGGATGCGGATCGTGCCGGAGCTGTGGCGGCTGGACGAGCAGTCGCAGCGGATCGTCATCGACCACCTGCGGTCCAGCATCGTGATCGTCGGCGACGGCGTGTACCCGTCGAACACCGGTCGCGGCTACGTGCTGCGCCGGCTGATCCGCCGGGTGCTGACGCTGCTGTGGCGCGACGACGAGTCCCGGACGCTGTCCGACCTGCCGATGGAGCTGTTCGAGCACACGCTGCGGCACTTCCACCAGGGCGAGACGGTGACGCTGGTCCGCCGGATCCTGATCGACGAGGAGATTCGGTTCAGCAACCTGCTCGACCGCGGCCGCAAGGTGCTGAGCCACGAGCGCTTCCACAAGTCCCTCGAGGACACCGACTACGAGTACCTGCACGAGACCCACGGGCTGCCCCGGGAGCTGGTCGACTCCCTCCTGCAGCCCACGCTCTAGGCCGTCTTCACCGAACCGGTGCGTCTCACCGGCACGTGGGTGAGACGCACCGGGTTCAGACGCCGGCCGGGTCGAGCGTGCGCGGGGTGTCGGAGTCCGGGATCTCCGGGGGAGCGACCTTGCCGACCGAGAACTGGGCGACGAAGGCGCCGGCCAGCACGATCACGCCGCCGATGATCTGGTTGGTGCGCAGCGTCTCGTTCAGCAGGATCCAGGCGAAGATGCTCGCGGCAACGACCTCGACGTACGCCACCGCACCACCCACCGCGGCGGACAGCCGCTGAACCGCGGCGGCTCCGGCCAGGTAGGCCACGACCGTGCTGACGACGATCAGCCAGCCGGCCAGCACCCAACCGGGCGCGGAACGGTCGCCGATCGCGATCGTGTCGACCAGCGAGTGCCACGGAACACCCCAGGGCGCGGAGATCGCGGTCAGCACCACCGCGCCGACCACACTTCCGGCCGCGGTCATCACCAGTGGATCCGCGGCGCCGGTCAGCTTGTCGATCAGGATGAAGTACGTCGCCTGGCACGCAGCCGCACCGAGTCCGGCGACCAGGCCGACCACGTCCAGCTTCAGCCCGGACCAGATCTCCACGACGGTCGCGAGGCCGACCAGCGCGATCCCGACGCCGACCGCCGCCGACTTCGGCACCGCGATCTTCTGCCCGAACTTGAGCCACGCGACCACGAGCACCGGACCGGTGAACTCGAGCATCAGCGCGACCCCCACCGGCAGCCGGCTGGCCGCGATGAAGAACAGCGTCTGACAGCCGGCGATCCCGGTCAGGCCGTACATCACCAGCGCCCGCCACGACGACCGGGCGGCTCGCAGCCCGCTGAGGCCGCGGAAGATCAGCACGAGCGGGACGAGCAGGGCCGCGGCGCCCAGAATCCGCAGCCAGGCGGCCTGCTCAGGGGTGAAACCGGCCCCGATCAGCGCCTTGGCGAACGGCCCCGAACCACCGAACGTGACCGCCGAGAACACGGCGAAACCGAGCCCCACCGACTTCGTGCTGTACATGGGCATAACACTCTCATGCCCATTACATGGCTGTCGAGAGCCTTTCTCACAGGACGTTCACGGCGCGCGCCGCGACCACCGCGACGGTGAGCAACGAGACGGCCGACTGGACACCCATCAGCGTCTTCACCCGCGCGGTCAGCGGCATCGTGTCGGTCGGGCTGAACGCGGTCGCGGCGGTGAACGCGACGAACAGGTAGTCGGTGAACCCGGGCAGCCAGCGCTCCCAGCCCGGCAGGTCGACCGTCATCTGCGGAAACAGCAGGTCGGCCCGCTCCGCCTCCCGCTCGTGCTCGGGCGCCCGCGCGAACGGCCCACCGCGGTCCACCTCCCAGTACCAGACCCCGAACGCGACCACGTTCGTCACCCAGATGAGCAGCGCGGCCTTCACCAGCACCGGTCCGTCGTTCGCCTCACCGGAACTCAGGTAGACGATCAGTCCGGTCAGGTAGATCGCGTTGACGACCACCAGCACGCCGAGCAGCACCAGTTCGACCCACCGGAGCCAGGGCTCGTCCCGGCGCAGGTGGAACGGGTTCGCCCACACCAGCGGCAGCAGCAGCGCCGCACCGAGCGCCGGCATGATCCACCGCGGCAGCGCAATGATCTCGGTCGGCACGACCAGTTGCAGGACCAGAACGGTGACCACCGCCAGCGAAGCCGGCCACCGCCGAATGTGACGTGTGCTGTTCACCAGTGCATTTAACCAACGGACGCGTCGATCACCGCTTGACCTACTTCGGTACGGCGGTAGTGGACTTGATGACCCGTACGGCGGCGACTCGCGAGCCCAGCGTCGTACAAGGCGGCCAAGTGCTCGGCCACGGTCGCCAGCGCCAGCCCGTACTGCTCGGACAGCGCACTGGTCGTTGCGGGCGGGTCGAGCGCGACCAGGAGGGTTG
>NZ_JBSFBL010000045.1:0-77588 GCF_053592935.1 Kribbella sp. NPDC002412 | reverse complement strand
GGCCTGTGTGCACAGGCCTCTCGTATCCGTGTGGTACTCACCGAACCGGCGGAAAAATGTTGACCCCGCAGGTTGGGCAAGGGCTTGCTGCCTTGTCAGGAAGGCGATTCGGGCGCAGCGGGCTCGATCAGGCAGTGGCTTGATTCATCGCCTGATGCGGCTCCTGGTCAGGACAGTTGGTCAGGACGGCTGGGACCACCAGCCCTGCTGCCCCTGGCCCTGCTGGCCCTGCTCGTCCTTGTCGGACTCGGAAACCCGCGGATCCACGCGGGTTTCGTCGGCTGCCTCGGCGGCCGGCTGCTCCGGCTGCGGCGCCGGCGGCGCTTCGGCGGCCGGGGTCTCCTCGGCCGGCCAGGACTGCTCGCCCTGCTGCCAGGACTGCTGAGCCTCCGGCTGCACCTGCTCCGTTGCGCCCTGCTGCCAGGAAGGAGCCTCGGGCTCGGCCTGACCCGCGTCGGACTGCGGCGCGGACCACTCCTGCTGTCCCTGCTGGCCGTAGTCCTGACCGCTCCACTGCTGCTGTCCGGCGTCGCCGCCGCTCCACTGCTGCTCTTGCGGCCACTGCTGGCCCTGCTCCTGGCCGGGCCACTGCTGCTGGCCCTCGGCGCTCCACGCCTGGGTCGGCTCGGCGTGCTGGCCCTCAGCGGACCATCCCTGCTCACCAGCCTGGCGCTGAGCCTCGGCCTCACCGGCCGACCAGGCCTGCTGCTCGCCCTGGTTCCAGGCCTGCTCCTGCGGCCACTGCTGCTCGCCGCCCTGCGCAGCTGCGTACCCACCGGCTGCACCCGCGGCCGCTCCACCGGCAGCCGCTGCGCCGTAAGCGCCGTACTGCCCCTGGCCCTGGTCCTGGCCGTACTGCCCGTACTGCTGGCCCTGCGGCTGGCCGTAGCCACCCTGCTGGCCGTACTGACCCTGCTGGCCCTGTTGGCCGTACTGCTGCTGGCCGTACTGGCCCTGCGGGGCGAACTGGCCCTGCTTCGGCGCGCGAACCGGCGCCGGGAGGGACTGGTAGGTCTTCAGGATGTAGAGCCCGGCAGCGCCGTACAGCGCGAGGCCACCGAGGGCGTAGATGAAGCCGACGATCTTCAGGCCGGCGGTGCTGGTCTCGGCGAACCCGGCGAACGCCGTGATCAGGCCGAGCAGCACGACCACGCCGGTGATGACCAGCGCGGCCAGCGTGACGGTGCGCGCGTTCGGAGTGCGCTCGCCGAGCTCGTTGACCAGCCAGACCGAGCCGACCAGCGAGAGAAGGATCACCAGCGCGGTGAGTCCGGGCGGAGTGAGCGTGCCCTGCACGCCTCCGGCGGCCGCGGTGAAGCCGGCGCCGCCGACGAACAGGCGAATCAGCGAAGCCAGCGCGATCAGGCCGGCGAAAGCGAGCAGGATGTACGCGACCGGCTCTCTGAGCTTCTTGGTTGCGTCGGTGACCACGAGGGCTCCTCGGGATGTTGGGGGCCGTACAAACAGCTGTGCGGTTGGTTATGACCCACCGCAGCATAGTCGTGCGGTGGTCCGACGCATTGACGACTCGTGCAGACTCTTCTCATGCGATTGACAGTGCTGGCCGGTGGCATCGGCGGTTCCACCTTCCTGCGCGGCCTGCTCAAGGCCCGCCCGGACGCCGAGATCACCGTGGTGGGGAACACCGCGGACGACATCACCTTGTTCGGACTGCGGGTCTGTCCCGACCTGGACACCGTGATGTACACCCTCGGCGGCGGCATCTCGGCCGAACGCGGCTGGGGCCGGGAGGACGAGACCTGGGTGATCAAGGAGGAGCTCGCCGCGTACGGCGTGGAGCCGACCTGGTTCGGTCTCGGCGACCGGGACGTGGCCACCCACCTGGTCCGCACCCAGATGCTCGACGCCGGCTACGGGCTGACCGCGGTCACCGAGGCGCTGTGCGAGCGCTGGAAGCTCCCGGTGCGGCTGCTGCCGATGAGCGACGACCGGATCGAGACCCACGTCGTGGTGGACGACCCGGACAACCCCGGCCGGCGCAAGGCGATCCACTTCCAGGAGTACTGGGTCCGCCTGCACGCCGAGGTCCCGGCGCACCAGATCGTCGCGGTCGGCCAGGAGAAGGCCAAGCCGGCCCCGGGTGTCCTCGATGCGATCGCCGACTGCGACGTACTGATCATTCCGCCGTCGAACCCGGTGGTCTCGGTCGGCACCATCCTCGGCGTCCCCGGGATCCGGGACGCGGTCCGGGAGACGTCCGCCCCGGTCATCGGGCTGTCGCCGATCATCGGCACCGGCCCGGTCCGTGGCATGGCGGACAAGGTGCTGGCGGCGGTCGGCGTCGCGTCCACCGCCTCGGCCGTGGCCCGGTACTACGGTTCCCGTGCGTCGGGCGGCGTACTGGACGGCTGGCTGATCGACACCTCGGACGCGATCCAGGCCGACTCGATCGCCGGCGCCGGAATTCACGTCCAGGCGGTGCCGTTGTGGATGACTGACGAGACCAAGACCGCCGCGATGGCCAATGCGGCGCTGAACCTCGCGGAGGCCGTCCGGCGATGAGGAAGCACCTGGAGATCTACCCGGTCATCGGGCTGCCCGAGGTGGTGGCCGGCGCCGACCTGGCGGCGCTGATCGGCGACGAGGCGGACCTGCGCGACGGCGACGTCGTCTCGGTCACCTCCAAGATCGTCAGCAAGGCCGAGGGCCGGCTCACCACCGCGACCCGTCACGAGGCGGTCGACGCCGAGCTGGTCCGGGTCGTCGCCCAGCGCGGCGAGACCCGCATCGTGCAGACCCGGCACGGCCTGGTGATGGCAGCCGCCGGCACCGACACGTCCAACACGGCGCCCGGCACGGTCCTGCTGCTCCCGGTCGACCCTGACGCGTCTGCGCGGGCGCTGCGAGCAGCACTGAAGGAGCGGTACGACGTGAACGTCGGGGTGATCATCACCGACACCCTCGGCCGCCCGTGGCGCAACGGCCAGACCGACCTGGCCATCGGCGCCGCCGGAGTGCGCGTCGTGGAGGACCTGCGCGGTACGACGGACAGCCACGGCAACGTCCTCGCGGTCACCGAGCCGGCGCTGGCCGACGAGATCGCCAGTGCGAGCGAGCTGGTCAAGGGCAAGGCCGACGGCGTGCCGGTCGCCGTACTGCGCGGCCTCGGGGACGTCGTACTCCCGATCGGCGAGGACGGACCGGGCGCACGGGCGCTGGTGCGGGACGCCGAGTTCGACATGTTCAGCCTGGGGACGCGTGAGGCCGCGCGGGCCGCCGTACTGGAGCGGACCGCTCCGGCCGGTCCGCGGGAGGTGGACCCGGCGCTGTGGGCCGGGCTGCTGGACGACGTCGAGGACATTCACCTCGAGCTGCTTGACAACGCTGTCACGGTGTTCGGGGACGAGCCGGTCGCCGTCGGGGTGATCGCCGAGCGGCTCGCCGTACTGCTCCATGCCGAGGGGTACGGCGTGCACGTCCGGACCGGGCCGGGCAGTGAGGCCACGATCACGTTCGGCTCACGGTCGAAGTAGTTTTCTAGGCAACCTCTCAGGGTCGGTGCGTACACTGCCTTCGCACGGCGGCGTCTTGGCCGCCCCGACCCGGGAAGACGAACACTGTGGGTAAAGCGTCGTCGCAGAAGCAGTCGCGCCGCCAGATGATCGAGAAGATGCAGCGGGACCAGGCGCGGTCCGACCGCAACCGGACGATCCTCATCGTGGTGGCGTCGATCATCGTCGGACTGGCCATCATCGCCTACCCGGCGATCCGGCTGATCCAGGACTCCCGGACCAAGAACCAGGCGATCGCCGAGCTCGGCGTCGACGTCGGCGCCGCCTCCTGCGACAAGATCATCGACGACCCGGCCTCCGGCACCCAGGACCACAAGCCGGATGGCGAGGCCATCGCCTACCCGGTCTCGCCGCCGTCGTCCGGCCCGCACTACGCCGTCTGGGCGCCGTTCGGGAAGAAGTTCTACACCGTCGACGACCGCCCCGCGGTGCCGAACCTGGTGCACAACCTGGAGCACGGCTACACGATCCTGTGGTACCGCGACACGCTCCCCAAGGACCAGATCGACCTGATCGAGAAGATCTCCAAGGCGAAGCTGCCCGACTCCTCGATGGGCAAGTTCATCGCCGCCCCGTTCAAGGAGTCCGAGGGCAAGGCCTGGCCCGAGGGCAAGAACGTCGCCTTCTCGCACTGGAGCGGCAACGCCGCCGGCCAAACCACCGCCTTCGGCCACCGCCAGTTCTGCAGCTCGGTCTCCGGCACCGCGCTTCAGCAGTTCATGGACAAGTACCCCGCCTCCGACGCCCAGGAACCCAACGGCGGCTGACCGCAGTTCGCTCACCAGCCGCCGCCGAAGGCCCCGTCCAAAGGACACCGCCCTCGGCGGCGGCTGCGTTTCGCCTTTGACGGGGCGCACAGCCTGGATCGGCCCTCAGGCCCTAGGCGGAGCCAACTGCGGACACAGGTAGTCGGACACCGCCTTTGGCGGGCCGCAGAGCGTGGATCCACACCCAGCTGATCGGCGAGTGGGCAGCGCCTGCATGTGTGCCAACAACTGTGGCTAGCCCCAGGAAGACGGGGCCTTGAACAAGTTATTGCTTGTGCATGGCCCCGAGTTCCTGTCTCCCCCTAGGCTCGTCGGCGCTGCGCCACCAGCACCTCAACGCCAACTGCCGGGCCCTTGAACACCCACCGGCTGCCGTGAACAAGCAATAACCTGTTCACGGCCCCAATACGCCCGCAACGACAGTTGCCGGCAGCAACCCAGTCCCCGACAACCACGCCACCCCGCCCACCTTGATCGGTGCCAGCCAAACCCCGGTCGGGCTGCCTGCGGTTGTCTCGCCGACCGCCTGAGGACGACTCCAGGCCCGGCGGCCCGCCGAAGGCGCAACAAACAGCCGCCGTCGGAGGCGGTGTCCGTTGGACGGTGGCCCTCGGCGGCGGCTGTTCTGGCGTGCTCAGATGTAGCGGTGGGCGTGGTCGGATTGGACTTGGGCTACCAGGTCTTTGATGCGTTCGCCATCGGCCAGGGGGCAGACCATGGTGACGTCGTGGGTGTGGACGATGATGTGGCCGCGGAGGCCGACGGCGGCGACGAGGTGGTTGGGGTCGTCGGTGACGATGATGTTGTCGTGGGAGTCGAGCAGGCAGCTCAGCGTGGTGCCGTCGGTGCGGTTGCCGCAGGCATCTACGTCGTACGTGCCGGCCAGCGCGGCCCAGGAGCCGACGTCGAGCCAGCGCACGGGCATGGGTACGACGACCACGTCGGCGTCGACCTTGCCCTGGGAGGCGGGTTCCATCACGGCGTAGTCGACGCTGATCTTGCGCAGCTGCGGGTAGATCTCGGCCAGCGTCGCGTCGCGGGTCGCGGTGTCCCAGACGGAGGCGACCTGGCGGAGCTGGGCGGCGGACTCGGGCAGCAGGTCGTCGAGGACGCTGAGCACGGTCTCGGCCCGCCAGACGAACATTCCGGAGTTCCACCAGAACCGCCCGGTGGCGAGGTACTCCTCGGCGGTGGCCCGGTCCGGCTTCTCGCGGAACCGGTCGACGACGTACGCCGAGGTGCCGTCGATGGCGTCGCCGCGCTCGACGTACCCGAGGCCGGTGTGCGGGTGGGTCGGCTCGATCCCGAACGTCACCAGTGACCGGGGTCGTTGTTCGACGAGCTCGAAGCCGCTGGCGATCGCGGCGCGGAACTCCTCTTCGGGGGTGATCAGGTGGTCGGACCCGACGATCGCGAGTACGGCGTCCGGGTCGTTGCGGGCGACCACCGCGGAGGCGAGGCCGACCGCGTTCGCGGTGTCGCGGCCGACCGGCTCGCCGATGATGTTGTGCTCGCCGAGCTCGGGGATCTGCTCGCGGACCAGGTCGGTGTGCGCGGCGACCGTGCACACGTAGATGTTCGCGGGGTCGACGAGCCCTTGCAGGCGGTTGTACGCCACCCGCAGCAGCGAGTTGCCGGCCGCCAGGGGCAGCACCTGCTTGGGTTTGTCGGCCCGCGACAGCGGCCACAGCCGCGTCCCCGAACCGCCGGCCAGGATCACCACGTTTCGCATGAGGAGAGACCCTACCGGTCCTCGCCAGGCGGAGACACAGACCGGGCCGCCTCCGACGACGGAGAACCGTGGGCGTCGCCGGGTGGTGGGGAAGGGTGGGCGTCACCGGGTGCTGAGGCACGGTGGGCGTCGCCGGGTGGTGGGGACGGGTGGGCGTCGCTGGGTGGAGTGGGGTGGGCGTGGGTGGGTGGCGACGGGCGGGGGTCGGGGGGTGGGGGTAGGCGGAGGTGGGACAGGTCGGGTGGGACTGGGGTGGTGGGGCGCCAGAAGGCTTCGGACTCGCCGTCCAACGCGGTGGCGGGGGCGTCGGTGAGGCGGAAGCGGTCTCGGAGGCGGCCGTAGAAGTCGGTTGGGCCCAGGCGGACCAGGCGGAGGCGCCGGGGCGAGCCGTAGACGCCGATCCAGTCGCCCGGGTCGAGTACGCCCCGCAGCTGCCCGTCGATGCTGACCGCGGCCTGCCCGGAGTGCGGGAGGACGCGCAGCCCGATCGACTCGTCCGGCGCCGCGACGACGGACCGGTTGAAGGTCATGTGCGGCGCAACCGGAGTGAACACGATCGCCTCGGTGCTCGGCGACAGGATCGGCCCACCGGCGGCGAAGCTGTACGCCGTCGACCCAGTCGGAGTCGCCACGATCACAGCATCGGCCGAGTACGACGCCAGCAGCCGCCCGGACAGGTACACACCAAGCGCCACCTGGTGATCCCGCGCCAGCTTCTCCAGTACGACGTCGTTCAAAGCGGTCACGTCCAGCGCGACCCCCCAGCCGTCGCCCTCGGTGCTCTCCGGCCGGACTGTCGGCGGCGGCAGCGACGGACCGTGTCCGTACCGCAGCAGCGACTCGATCCCGCTCGGGATCTCCAGCGGCCGGGACGCCCGCATGGTCAGCGTCATCCGCTCCTCGATGGTGGCGCCGCCGTGGTGCACCGCCTCGAGCGCCTCCTCCACGTCCCGGCACGCCACCTCGGTCAGGAAGCCGACCTTGCCGAGGTCCACGCCCAGTACGGCGGCGTCGTTCTTGGCCGCGATCCGCGCACCCCGCAGGAACGTCCCGTCGCCACCGAGCGTGACAACGAGGTCCGGGTCCCCGGCGTGGTGTAGCTCGTCCATGCCGCTGCGCCGGTCCTCGTGCGCCTTCCACACGTCGATGTCGGTGCACCCGATCCCATGCCGGCTCGCCCACTCCCGCACGGTCCCGGCCGTCTGCACGGCCACCGGACGCCCTTCGTGAACAACAAGCCCCAGCCTGCGCACAGGCACGACAGTCCTCCTCCGCACGATTACTGCCTCAACGGTAGTCGCCGTCCGGAGGCTGACCGCGGCGCTGTCGAGCCAGGTGCACCGGCACCCGGTCCCAGTCTGGCCGCACCCCGGAGACTACTGCTCCGGTGATTCTGCTCTCGCGGCGCTGATGATCGGGTCCGTCTCGTCGTCGAACTCCCCGATCACCTCCTCCAGCAGGTCCTCCAGCGCCACCACCCCGAGCGGCTCGTCCTGCTCCTGTACGACGGCCAGTTGCGCACGGCGATCGCGCATCGTCCGGATCGCCGTCGCGACCGGGGTGTCGGCGGGCAACTGCAGCGGTGGGGTCATCAGGTCGGAGGCGCGCAGCGTCGTCCCGCTGCCGGTGGTCGCGCGGGCCGCGTCGCGGACGTGCACGATGCCGCAGATCGTCGTACCCGAGCTGACGACCGCGAGGCGGGAGCGGCCTTCGCGCAGGCTGGCGACCTCGACCTCGCGGGCGGAAGCGCCGGAGGGGACGGTGCTGAGCTGCGCGATCGGCGTCATCACCTGGACGACCGTGGTGTTCTGCAGGGCGAGCATCGCGGTGAGCAGCTCGTGCTCGGGCTCTTCGAGCGTGCCGTGCTCGCGGGACGCCTCGATCAGCAGCCGGAGCTCGGCCGGGCCGTGGGCGCTGGCCAGCTCCTGCTGCGGAGTCACCTTGAGCGCCCGGACGCAGGCGTTGGCAAGCCAGTTGAGGACGACCAGCAGCGGCCGGAAGACGAACGTGAACCCGCGGAACGGCCAGGCGAGCAGCTGCGCGGAACGCTCGGGGTTGCTGATCGCCCAGGACTTCGGGGCCATCTCGCCGAGCAGGACGTGCAGCAGGCCGATGCCGCCGACAGCGATGATCAGCGCGATCACGTGGCCGACGTTCTCGGGCAGGCCGATCAGCTCGAAGAGCGGGTGCAGCAGGTGCGCGACCGCGGGTTCGCTCAGCGAGCCCAGGCCGAGGGTGCAGAGGGTGATGCCGAGCTGGGCGCCGGCCAGCATCAGCGACAGCTCGCTCACGCCGGCAATCGCGGCCCGGGCGCTGCGGCTGCCGGCCGCGGCGGCCTCCTCGAGCCGGTGCCGCTTCGACGCGACCAGGGCGAACTCGGCGGCGACGAAGAACCCGTTCAGGATCAGCAGCAAGACCGAGATGAGCAGGGCGACCGGCGTACTCATGTCACTCGCTCCAGGACGACGATGCCCGGCACGTGCCGCTCGATGCTCTGCACGGTCAGCTGGACGATCTCCGGCGGCACCGGCCGGCCGTCGTGGTCGAACCGCCGGGGCAGCTCCACCATCACGTCGTCACCGACCACCGGAACCCGGCCGAGCAGCGCCATCACCAGGCCCGACACCGTCTCGTAGTCGTCACTGTCCGGAAGCTGGATCCCGGTCGCCTCCGCGACCTCGTCGAGCCGCCAGCGGGCCGGCAGCACCCAGGACCCGTTCGCGCCCTGCTCCAGCCCGGTCTCCGGCAGGTCGTCCTCGTCCCGGATCTCCCCGACCAGCTCCTCCGCGATGTCCTCCAGCGACACGATCCCGGCGAACCCGCCGTACTCGTCCACCACGATCGCGAGCTGGCGGTGCGTCGCCCGCAGCCGTTCCAGTACGACGGGTAGCGGCAGGGTGTCCGGTACGACGACCGGCGGCGACGCCAGCGAGCCCGCGTTGACCTGGTCCCGCTCGGCCGGGTCGACCCCGACCACGTCGGCGATCGCGACCACGCCGACCACCTCGTCGACCGACGCGGCGATCACCGGGAACCGGCTGTGCCCGGTGTCGAGCAGCTCGACCACACGGGTCAGCGGGTCGTCCTGGTGCACGGTGACCACGTCGACGCGCGGCTTCATCGCCTCGCCGGCGGTCCGGCCGCGGAAGTCCAGACCGCGGTCGAGCAGCCGCATGGTGTCCTCGTCCAGCAGGCCCTGCTCGTAGGAGGTGACGATGATCCGGTCGAGCTCCTGGGCGGTGGCGCCTTGCGGCAGCTCCTCGACCGGATCGACGCCGACCCGGCGCAGGATCCGGTTCGAGGTCGAGTCGAACACCCGGATCAGCGGACCGGCCACCGCCAGGTACATCAGCGTGGACCGGGACAGCCGCAGCGCGATCGCCTCGGCCTTCGCGATCGCCAGGTTCTTCGGCGCCAGCTCGCCGAGCACCATCTGGATGATCGTTGCCGCGAGCAACGCGAGGATCACCGCGATGGACAGGCTGACGGTCTCCGGCACGCCGGCGTTGCCGAGGACGTGGGCCAGGCCTTCGCCGAGGTAGGGCTCGGCGACGTACCCGGCCAGCAGCGCCGTGATGGTGATCCCGATCTGCGCGCCGGACAGCACGAACGACAGCCGCGCCGTCACCTTCAGCGCCCGGCCGGCCGCCGCGTCACCGGCGTCGGCCAGCGACTGCAGCCGGCTGCGGTCGACCGCGACGTAGGAGAACTCCTGCGCGACGAAGTAGCCGGTGGCAACGGTCAGCACCAGGATGAGGCCCAGGCCGGCCAGGATCAGCATGCATTGACTTTAGGAGAACTCCAGGCTTTGGAGAACCGCGGGGTCGGTGACGTCGAGGCCTTCTTCGGCGGCCTTGCTGTACCACTTCATCGCTTCGGCGTCGCGGCCCTCGGCGGTCTGGCCGTCGCCGGCGGGGTCAACCGCCTGATCTCACCGCGCATCGACGTACGACTCATGCCACCCCGATCGCCCCAGCCGCGCCATCAGGACTTAGGTAAGCCCTGACTTCCGGCGTGGCCCCGCGCCCGGGGCTGATCGAGGGTGGACGGTCAGACGCTGCTCGGCTTCTCCGCGTCGTCGTCGGCCGGTTTCGGCTGGTCGGACTCGGCGGTCGCCTTCTTGAACTCGACCATCGCGCGGGCCGCGTTCCGGCTGAGCTCGGGCAGCTTCTTCGCGCCGAACAGCAGCACCACGATGATCAGGATGACGACCCATTCGCCGCCCTGGGGCAGCTCGAGCAGTGGAACCATGGCTGGCCTTCTTTCCGGAAATCCCCCGCCACGGTATGCCGGTGCGCGAACCGTAGGGTGGGCCATATGTCACGAGTTCTGCCGGAACTTTTCGCCGCCGCGGTCCGCCGCGACGGCGGCGCCCCGTTCCTCACCTACTACGACGACGCGACCGGTGAGCGGATCGAGCTCAGCGCCGTCACCACCGCGAACTGGGTCGCCAAGACCGCCAACCTGCTGGTCGACGAGTACGACCTGGAGGCCGGCGAGACGGTCGCGATCGGGCTGCCGCCGCACTGGCTCGGCGTCGTCTGGGCGCTGTCGGCCTGGTCGGCCGGGGCCGCCCTCACCAGCGGCACCGGAGCGCTCGCGATCACCGGGCCGGACTTCGCAATCCGCGGCGAGCGGGAGACGGTAGCGTCCGCGCTGCTGCCGCTCGGCGGCCGGTTCCGCGAGCCGCTGCCGGACGGCGTGCACGACTACGGCGCCGAGGTCTACAACCACCCGGACGTGTTCGTCCCGTTCGATCCACCGTCGCCGTCGTCACCGGCGTACGACGACCGGACGCACGAGGACCTGATCAGTACGGCGGAACCGGTCGCGGACCGGATCCTGGTCACCCGCGACCTGGTCAGTGCCGACGGTGTGGGTCTGCTGGTCGGCGTGATCGCCGGGGGTGGTTCGATCGTGCTGTGCCGCAACCTGGACGAGTCGAAGCTGGAGCGGCGGATGTCGGACGAGAAGGTCGATCGAGTGGTGGAGGACTGACGTGCAGCGGTTCGAGGGGCGAGTAGCGCTGATCACAGCGGCGGCGCAAGGGATCGGCGCCGGGGTGGCGCGGCGGATCGCGGCCGAGGGCGGCGCGGTGGTGCTGACGGATCTCCAGGAGGAGAAGGTCACCCAAGTCGCCAAGGAGCTCGGCGAGCAGGCGATCGGCCTGCGGGCCGACGTGACGAACCGCGACGACGTGGACGCGGCGGTCGCGGCCGCGGTCGAGCGGTTCGGCCGGCTGGACGTGGTGGTGAACAACGCCGGCGGCTGCATCGTGACGTCGGTGCCCGAGGACACGACCACGGAAGACTGGCACAAGCAGCTGGACCTCACCCTGGTCGGTGCGGCGCGCTGCATCCAGGCGGCGCTCCCGCACCTGGTGAAGACCCGCGGCAACGTGGTCACGATCAGCTCGGTCAACGGCCTCGCCGCGTTCGGCAACGTCGAGTACTCGGCGGCCAAGGCCGGCCAGATCGCGATGACGGTGAACTACGCGGCCCGGTACGGCCGGATGGGCGTCCGCTTCAACGTGGTCGCGCCCGGCACGATCCGGACGCCCAACTGGGACAACCAGCCGGACACCCGCGAGCGGTTCAGCAAGATGTATCCACTCGGCCGGATCGGCGAACCCGAGGACATCGCGGCCGCGGTCGCGTTCCTCGCCTCGGACGACGCCGCCTGGATCACCGGCCACACCCTCCCGGTGGAAGGTGGCGTCCTCACCGGTCCCGGCATGTCCGACCTGTCACCGTCCGGCCACTTCCGCAAGGAGTACTGAGCAGCGGGTCAGGCCTTCGGCCAGGCTTGCCAGGCGGTGGCGAACATGTCGTCGACGGTGTAGGTGTTCTTCCAGTCGAGGTCGCGGGCGGCCAGGTCGCCGGCGGCCACGACACGGGAGGGGTCGCCGGGGCGGCGGGGTCCCTCGGTGGGGGTGAAGTCGATGCCCGTGACCCGGCGGGCGGCGTTCATGATCTCGCGGACCGACGTGCCGGTGCCGCTGCCGAGGTTGTAGACGCGCTCAAGCGGCCGGCCGGCCTCGAGCGCCCGGGCCGCGGCGACGTGCGCGCGGGCCAGGTCGGCCACGTGGACGTAGTCCTTGACCGACGTACCGTCCGGGGTCGGGTGGTCGGTGCCGTAGATCTGCGGGGCCTTCCCCTGCGTCAGCAGGTCGCAGACGATCGGGAACAGGTTGTACGGACTGGAGTCGTACACCGAGACGTCGCCGGAGCCGACCACGTTGAAGTACCGCAGCGAGGTGTGGTGCAGGTCGACCGCGCGGGCCTGGTCCGCGAGCAGCCACTCCCCGACCAGCTTCGACTCGCCGTACGGGCTCTGCGGATCCGGTGGCGTCTGCTCGGTCACGACCTCGACCTTCGGCGTCCCGTAGACACCCGCGCTGGACGAGAAGACGATGTTGCGGACCTCCTGGTCCGCCATCGCCTCCAGCAGCGACACCATCGCGGTCACGTTCTGCGTGTAGGTGTGCAACGGGCGCTCGACCGACACCCCGGCGTACTTGAACCCGGCCAGGTGCACGACCCCGTCGACACCGTCGAGCGCGTCGCGCACCGCCGTACCGTCGAGCAGGTTCGACCGCACGAACCGGACGCCGTCCGGGACGAACTCGGCCTTCCCGCTGGACAGGTCGTCGATCACCACCACGTCGATCCCGTCCGCGAGGAACGCGCGCACCACATGCGCCCCGATGTATCCGGCACCACCAGTCACGAGCCACGTCATGTCCTCGATCCTGCCACCGGATCGCAAGCCAGGGCGCACAGACGGGCCGAACCCGTACCATCAGGCAATGATCGGACTTGTGCTCGCCGCCGGAGCCGGCCGCCGCCTCCGCCCGTACACGGACACGTTGCCCAAGGCACTCGTCCCGATCGACTCCGGCACGACCGTTCTGGACCTGACGCTGGCCAACTACGCCGAGGTCGGCATCACCGACGTCGCCATCGTGGTCGGGTACCAGGCCGGCCAGATCGAGTCCCGCGTGCCGGCCTTCGAGAAGCGGTACGGCGTCACGCTCGAGCTGATCCACAACGACAAGGCCGAGACCTGGAACAACGCTTACTCACTGTGGTGTGCCCGCGACGTTCTGACACAGGGTGTCCTGCTCGCCAATGGTGACACTGTGCACCCGGCGTCCGTCGAGCGCGCCCTGCTCGGCGCCCGTGGCGGCGGTCGGCGGATCATCCTCGCGTTGGACACCGAGAAGGCGCTGGCCGAGGAAGAGATGAAGGTGGTCTGGTCCGAGGCCACCGGGGTCGAGCGGATCACCAAGCTGATGGACCCGGCCACCGCCACCGGCGAGTACATCGGCGTCACCCTGATCGAGCCCGCGGCCGCCGGCGACCTCACGAACGCGCTCCGGGAAACCTGGGAACTCGACCCGCACCTGTACTACGAAGATGGGTACCAGATCCTCGTGGACCAGGGATTCCGGATCGACGTCACCCCGATCGGCAGCGTCGCGTGGGTCGAGATCGACAACCACGACGACCTGGCGCGGGCCCGGGACATCGTATGTCCTACCTAGCCCGGATGATCCCGGCGCCGATCCTGGTCGACGTCCGGCGCGGCGCGCTCGGCGACCTGCGCAAGGTGCTGGCCGACCAGCGGATCTCGTCGTCCGGCCGGATGGCGGTCGCGGTCGGGGCGACGTACGGGCCGGTGGTGCGGGAGAAGTTCCACCACGGCCTGCCGGGCGCGGACTGGTTCACCGTCGGCGGCGGCACCCTCGACGCGGCGATCAAGCTGGTCGACGAGGTCAAGCTGCAGCGGTACGACGCGATCGTCGGGATCGGCGGCGGCACGGTGCTGGACGTGACCAAGTTCGCCGCCGCCCGGCTCGGGCTGCCGATGGTCGCGGTCGCCACCAACCTCGCGCACGACGGGTTCGCCTCGCCGATCTGCACGCTCGGCAACGACGCCGGCCGCGGCTCGTACGGCGTGCCGGCGCCGATCGCGGTCCTGGTCGACCTCGATCTGATCGGCCAGGCGCCGCCCCGGTCGGTGCGCAGCGGGATCGGCGAGATCGTCTCGAACCTGTCCGCGATCGCCGACTGGGAGACCTCGTACTCGCTGCGCGGCGAGGCGA
Organism: Kribbella sp. NPDC002412; assembly: GCF_053592935.1. Taxonomy (NCBI): domain Bacteria; kingdom Bacillati; phylum Actinomycetota; class Actinomycetes; order Propionibacteriales; family Kribbellaceae; genus Kribbella; species Kribbella sp. NPDC002412. The sequence goes on along the minus strand of NZ_JBSFBL010000045.1, from coordinate 63,449 downwards.
TCGACGGGCTGGCGATCTCGCTGGCCCGGTCCGCCGCGCAGGCGGTGATGAACCACCCGGGCGGGATCGGCGACGACACGTTCCTCACCGCGCTGGCCGAAGGGCTGGTGCTGTCCGGGATCTCGATGGTGGTGGCCGGGTCGTCCCGGCCCTGCTCGGGCGCCTGCCACGAGATCTCGCACGCGATCGACCTGCTGCACCCGGGCCGGCAAGGCTTCCACGGCGAGCAGGTCGGTGTGGGCTCGGCCTTCGCCTGGTTCCTGCGCGGCGAGGTCGAGCACTTCCACGCCACCGTCGACTGCCTGTACCGGCACGGCCTCCCGGTCCGCCCGGCCGACCTCGGCTTCACCCTCGAGGAGTTCGCCGAGATCGTCGCCTTCGCGCCGCAGACCCGGCCCGGCCGCTTCACCGTCCTGGAGGAAGCCGCCCTGACCCCGGAACGCATCATCTCGAAGGTCGCCGACTACAACGACCACGCCTACGTCCGGATCACCCAGCCGAGGATCACCCCGGAAGGCCACAACCTCGACGCTTGACGGCTCTGTTTGGATGGCTGTCGTGGACCTTGACTGGCCGGGGTGCCGAAACGTTCGGGATGTGGGCGGGCTGCCGACCGCCGATGGCGGGCGGATCCGGGAGGGAGTGCTGATCCGGGCGGACAGCCTGCAGTTCCTGTCCGCCGACGGGATCGACGCGGTACGGCGTTCCGGCGTCGGCCGGATCCTGGATCTGCGCGGCGACGGTGAGGTGGCCCAGTTCCCGACGCCGTTCACCGATGATCCGCTGGCGATCCGGCAGGCGTTGCAGGACCCGGCGGACCCGGATCACGGGCAGGCGACGATCGTCGACGCGTGCACCTGGATGCTCGACCGTCGTCCGGAGCTCTTCGCGGCCGCTGTGAAGGCGATCGCGGACGCGCCCGACGGCGCGGTGGTCGTGCACTGCCACGGCGGCAAGGACCGCACCGGCATGGTCGTCGCGCTGGCGTTGAGCATCGCCGGCGTACCCGAGGAAGAGATCGTCGCCGACTACTTCCTGACCCAGGCACGGATGGCCGCCTGGCTCGCGGAGCAGTTGGCCGACGAGCCGGACGCCTCGAAACACCCCGAGATGATCGAGTTCCGCGACACCCGGGCCGAGTCGATCGTGGCGATCCTGCGCCACCTCGACGACAAGTACGGCAGCCCGGAGGCCTACCTGCGGCACGGCGGCCTCACCACCGACGACCTGGACCGCCTGCGCAAGCGCCTGACCTGAGTCACCTCTGGGTCACCCTGCGCAGTACATTTGCGGGCATGCCGACCGCCGAGCCGACCTCAGCGACTGACCCGGCGGCGCTGGCCGAACGGTACGGGCTGACCAAGAGCTCACAACGGCCGACGCTCCCCGCCTACCTGCGCGAGCTCTGGAGCCGTCGCAGGTTCGTGCTCAGCTACGCCACCGCACGCACCTACGCGATGTACGCCGGGGCCCGCCTCGGCTCGCTGTGGCAGGTGCTGACGCCGCTGCTCAACGCGGCCGTCTACTACCTCGCGTTCGGCGTCCTGCTCGGCACCAAGAACGGGATCGACAACTACGTCGCGTTCCTGCTCAGCGGCATTTTCGTCTTCACCTACACGCAGCGCTGCATGACCGAGGGCTCGCGGTCGCTGGCCCTCAACCTCTCGCTGATCCGCACGCTGCACTTCCCGCGCGCGACGCTCCCGCTGGCCTACGTGCTCAACGAGCTGAACCAGATGCTGGTCTCGATGGGCCTGCTGTTCGTGATCGTCGGCGTGACCGACGGACTCGCCTGGCGCTGGCTGCTCGTCGTACCGGCGCTGCTGCTGCAGTCGATGTTCAACGTCGGGATCACCCTGGTCTGCGCCCGGATCGGCACCTTCGTCTCCGACGTCAGCCAGCTGCTGCCGTTCATCACCCGGACCTGGCTGTACGCGTCCGGGATCTTCTTCTCGCTGCCGGCCAAGCTGACCGAGGCGAACGCGCCGGACTGGGTGATCCAGGTGCTCGCGTTCAACCCGATCTCGGCGTACATCGACATCGTCCGGCGGTCCCTGCTCGACGAGCACGAGGTCAACCAGCTCCCGTACGCCTGGCCGATCGCGATCGGCTGGTCGGTCGTCGTGCTGGCCGGCGGGCTGCTCTACTTCTGGCAGGCGGAGGACCGTTATGGCCGTGGCTGAATCCAGGGCTGATTCCGGGGCTGAGCCGACGGTCGTCGCCGACAACGTCAACATCGTCTACAAGGTGATCGCCGGCCAGGGCGGCAAGGGTACGGCGGCCACCGCGTTCCGGCGGATCCTGAAGCGGCAGGACCGGCCGACGATCCGCGAGGTGCACGCGGTCAAGGACGTCACCTTCACCGCCTACCGCGGCGACGCGATCGGCGTGATCGGCCGCAACGGCTCCGGCAAGTCGACGCTGCTGCGCGCGGTCGCCGGCCTGCTGCCGCCCGCGTCCGGCGCCATCTACACCGGCGGCCGGCCGTCTTTGCTCGGCGTCAACGCGGCGATGATGAACGACCTCACCGGCGACCGCAACGTGGTCCTCGGCTGCCTCGCGATGGGCATGTCCGCCACCGAGGTCGAACGCCGGTACGACGAGATCGTCGAGTTCTCCGGGATCGGCGACTTCATCGACCTGCCGATGTCGACGTACTCGTCCGGCATGCAGGCCCGGCTGAAGTTCGCGATCGCGTCCGCGAAGACGCACGACATCCTGCTCGTCGACGAGGCGCTGGCCACCGGGGACGCCGAGTTCCGGGTCCGGTCGGAACGCAAGATCCGCGAGCTCCGCGACCAGGCCGGCACGGTCTTCCTGGTCAGCCACAGCCTCGACGTCGTCCTGGACACCTGCAACCGTGCCATCTGGCTGGATCAGGGCGTGCTCCGCGCCGACGGCCCCGCCGACGAGGTGGTCGCGGCCTACATCAAGTCAACGCGTGGCTGACGGCTGCTCGCGTAGCCCGACCAGGAAGCCCAGGCCCCAGGAGACGTGCATGGTCGCGCAGACCAGCGGCATCCAGAACAAGGCCTTCCAAGGCAGGTAGCGGCCCTCGAACGCCGAGCCGGCCAGCAGCAGGAGCGCGTAGCCCAGCGGGGCCAGGAAGCCCAGGTCGAGCCAGCTGTTCCCGGTGGCCAGGCCGATGATGCCGAGGATGGTGCCGACCGCCAGCAGGATGACCGCGACCGGCGGCGCCAGGTAGCGCTTGTTCGCGGTCTCCGGGTGCCGGCGGATCACCTCCCGGCGCCACTGGCCGGTGTGGAAGAACTGCTTCGCCACCGCGGACAGCGACGAGCGCGGCCGGTAGGTGACGGACAGGTCCGGGCTGAACCAGATCAGCCCGCCGGTCTTGCGGATCCGGTAGTTCAGCTCCCAGTCCTGGGCCCGGTGCATGGTCTCGTCGAACCCGCCGACCCGCTCCAGCGCGGCCCGCCGGAACACCCCGAGGTACACGGTGTCGGCCGGGCCCGCCTTGCCGCCCTGGTGGAAGGTGGACGCGCCGAGCCCGAGCCGGGAGCGGTACGCGCAGGCGACCGCCATCTCGGTCGGCGTCCGGCCCTCGGCCGCCATCACGCCGCCGACGTTGTCCGCGCCGCTCTCGTCCAGCACCTCGACCGCCCGCGTGATGTAGCCGTCGGTGAGGGCTCCGTGGCCGTCGACCCGGACCAGGATGTCGTGCTTGGCGTGCGCGATGCCGACGTTCAGCGCGGCCGGCGTCTTGCCGGTCGGGTTCGGCACGATCGCGATCCGCGGGTCGCGGTCGGCGAGCTTCTCCGCGATCTCCTGGGTCCGGTCCTTGCTCGGGCCGATCGCGAGCACGACCTCGAGCTCGCCGGGGTAGTCCTGGTCGAGGACGCGGCCGACCGCTTCCTCGAGATGGCGTTCCTCGTTCAGCACGGGCATCACGACGGACACGGGCGGCCAGTGGGACAGCGGCATATCAGGTCAGGCCTTACAGATCGAAGCGACGTCGTCGACGTCGGTGGTGGGCTTGGACGGTGAGCTGCTGGGTTTCGGGGTCTTCTTGGTGGTGCTCGTGGTGGGCTTGCTGGTAGGACTACGCGGAGTGCTCGAAGTCTTACCGTCTCCTTCCGGGGCCGCCTTGTCCAGCGCTTCCGACTTCCCGACCGCTTCCGCGACCTTGGTCCTGATCAGGGCGAAGTCGGGATCGCCGGTGCGGATCAACGGCGGGACCGCGGAGAAGCTTGACACCGGGAGCTTCTTCGCGTCCAGCGCGAGATCGGTGAAGGTGCCCAGCTCACCGGCCGGAATGTCGGTCTGGACCACTTGTTTGCTGGCCTTGGCGATGCCCTGGAACTTGGTCAGCACGGTCTGCGGCGACAGCTGGTTCAGCATCGCCGACATCACGCACTTCTGCCGGGTCATCCGCTCGTAGTCCGTCGACCCCTCCCGGGACCGGGCGAACCAGAGCGCGTGGTAGCCGTCCAGGTGCTGGTTCTTGCCGGCCTCGATGTAACCCTTGATCGGCGAGCTGCCGCCGCCGATCGGGACCCGCTTGCCGACGTCCAGGGTGATTCCGCCGACCGCGTTCAGCAGGTCCCGGAACCCGGCCAGGTCGATCAGCACGTAGTAGTTCACCTTCAGCCCGGTGATCGCCTCGACCGCCTGCCGGGTCGCGGTCACGCCGGGGTTCGGGTCGCCCGGAAACAGGCTCTTGTGCTCGGAGGCGTACATGTAGACGCCGTTCAGCAGGCAGTTCGACCCACAGTTCTTCCATTTGAAGCCCTCGGGGAACTGCTTCCCCATCGCCGTACCGGCCGGGAACGGCACCTTGGCCATGTTCCGCGGCAGGCCGACCAGCACGGTCCGGCCGGTGTCGGCGTCGATGCTTGCCAGCGTGATGCTGTCCGGCCGGGTGCCGATCCGGTCCGCGCCGGAGTCGCCGCCGAGCAGCAGCACGTTGTAGCGGCCCTTCTCGGCCTTCGACTTCTGCCCGCTGCCGAACACGCTGGCGACGAAGTCGCGCTGCGTGTTCACGAGCACGCTGCCGTAGATCAGGGCGCCGACCACCGCGAACACCAGCACCGCGTCCAGGATGCTGGTGGCGAGCCGGTGGTTGCGCTCCAGCGTCAGCGGCTGGCCGAGCCGGTACGCGTCGACGAACAGTGCCGCCCAGCCGATCGCGAGCACGATCAGCAGGATCTGGACGATCCGCAGCGTGCCCGGCCGCGCCATCAGGTTGATCGTCCCGGACCGCCACACCAGGGAGAGCAGGACCAGGAAGACGACGATCGCGATCAGCCCGGCGATCACCCGCCAGGCCCACCGGCCGGCCCGCTTGCTGCCTGCCACGATCTGCGCGGACCCGGGCAGCACCAGGGTCATCAGCACCAGCGCCAACGCCCGCTTGAACCGCACCGGCTCGCTGAGACTGCGCAGGTCAGGCTTCTCCTGCGGCATGACGTCCTTCCGTTCTCCGTACGGTGCGGCCGCTGCCGACCGTACCTTGTCGTCCCCACCACCACCCGGTACGACGTGCCGGGCGGTGAGATGGTTCGAGCAGAGGCGGATCCGGAGACGAAGAGTAGCAGCCCTCTCACTCAGCGCAGGAAAACCCGTGCAGACACCCTGTGGACAGCGGGTTTCACGCAGTTGTGATGGTGGACGCCGGGCGGATGCGTTACGAAGTGCTGCAACCACCTTCAGTGAGGACAGGAATCCGCCCCATGAAACCGTTCCGTACCCTCCTGGCTGCCACCGCGGCGGCCACCATCACCTTGCTCGGCACCGCGACGGCGCAGGCCGCCGAGACTGCCGCGCCCGGCGCCGACTTCACCGGGATCGCCGCCCTCAGCAACTGTTCCGCGTCGCTGGTCCGGTACGCCGAGTCCGTCGACACCGATCGCGCCCTCGTGCTCACCAACGGGCACTGCTACGAAGGCGGGTTCCTCAACCCGGGCGTCGTACTGGTGAACCGCGCGTCGAGCCGGTCGATCACGCTGCTCCGGCCGGACTCCAGCCGGGCCGGCACCGTCCGGGCCCGCCGGATCATCTTCGGCACCATGACCAAGACCGACATGCTCGTGTACGAGGTGAACGAGTCGTACGCGTCGATCAGGTCCCGGCTCAACGTCACCCCGCTGACCCTGGCCAAGCAGGGCCCTGCGAACGGCGCCGGCCTGGCGGTCGTGTCCGGCTACTGGAAGCGCATCTACACCTGCTCGGTGCAGGCCACCATCCCGCAACTGCGGGAGGGCAGCTGGACCTGGCAGAGCTCGATCAAGTACCAGCAGCCCGGCTGCGAGACGATCGGCGGCACCTCGGGATCACCGGTGGTGAGCACCTCGAACGGTGAGGTGATCGGCGTGAACAACACCGGCAACGAGGACGGCGAACGCTGCACGGTGAACAACCCGTGCGAAGTCGACGCCAACGGCAACATCACCGTCGACCAGGGCGCCGCCTACGGTCAGCAGACGTGGTGGATCTACACCTGCCTGACCGCGACTCGCGCGATCGACCTGAACAAGTCGGGCTGCCAGCTTCCCAAGCCGGCCGCCCGCCGCTGACCGAGCGTGTACGGCGGCCACCGCGCGTGGCCGCCGTACACGCCTGACACCGGTGGAGTGACGCATCACACTGCGGATCCGGTAACGTCGCGGCGCATGGCAGTCGACTCCTCCACTGACCACGTCAGTACGACGAACTGGCCCAGTCCCTTCGGGGTCCGGACCCGGTTGGTCGCGTCCAGTGCGCTGATGCTGTTCCTCGAGCTCGCGCTGATCCGCTGGACCGGCTCCAACGTGGTCCACCTGAGCTACTTCTCGAACTTCGTGCTGCTCGGCTCCTTCCTCGGCATCGGGATCGGCATCCTGCGGTCCAGCCGGGCGAAGCGGCTGCCGTACTACTCCCCGGTGATGCTGGGCCTGCTGGTCCTGGTGATCGCCTGGAAGCCGGTCACGGTCAACCGCGGCACCTCCGAGAGCGTCATCTACTTCACCAGCCTGAACACCACCGGCCCGCCGACCTGGGTGATCCTGCCGATCGTCTTCGTCGCCGCCGCGGTGATCCTGGCCGGCCCGGCCGAGCTGGTCGGCCGGTGCTTCGCCGAGCTGCCCCGGCTGACGGCGTACCGGTTCGACCTGATCGGCAGCCTGATCGGGATCGGCGCGTTCACCGGGCTGTCCTTCCTCGGCGCGCCGCCGATCTGGTGGGGCGCGATCGTCACCTGGATGTTCGGCGCGCTGATGATCCCGCGGACCGCCGAGTCCGGCCGCCGGGCCGTCGCCGTCGGACTGAGCGCGGCCATCACCCTGTCCCCGCTGCTGGTGATGCTCGGCGTGCTGTTCCACGAGTCGAGGCAGCCGGAGAACAGCTGGTCGCCGTACTACAAGGTGCAGACCAAGAGCTACACGTGGCAAGGCGTTCCGCTGCTGACGATCACGGTGAACGGCGTCCCGCACCAGCAGGCGATCCCGGCGGACTCGCGGCTGCAGTGGGAGCCGCAGTACGGCCTGCCGTACGAGCGGGCGAACGCCGGCAAGGCCCCGAAGAACGTGCTGATCATCGGCGCCGGCTCGGGCTCGGACGTGGCGATCGCGCTGAAGAAGGGCGCAGAGCACGTCGACGCGGTCGAGATCGACCCGCGGATCCGTGACCTGGGCAAGGAACTGCACCCGGACCGCCCGTACCAGGACCCGCGGGTGACGTCGCACATCGACGACGGGCGCGCGTTCCTGTCCCGGACCGACAAGAAGTACGACCTGATCCTGCTGGCCCTGCCGGACTCGCTGACGCTGGTGAACGGCGCGAGCTCGCTGCGGCTGGAGAGCTATCTGTTCACCGAGGAGGCGTTCAAGAGCGCCAAGGAGCACCTCAACCCCGGTGGCGCGTTCGCGATGTACAACTACTACCGCGAGACCTGGCTGATCGACCGGCTCGCCTCGACCGCGGAGACCGCGTTCGGGCACAAGCCGTGTGTCGACCAGGTCGGCGACGACCTGCAGCAGGCCGTCGTGACGGTCGGGCTGACCGAGGCCGACCAGACCTGTGGCGAGAAGGCGTGGGCCGGGCCGACGTCGATCACGCCGCCGCCCGCGACCGACAACCGGCCGTTCCTGTACCTGTTCACCGACCGGATCCCGTCGCTCTACCTGGTCACGCTCGGCCTGATCATGGTGGCCGGCCTGATCGGGGTCGGGATCGCCGGCGGTGGTTCGTCGTACCGGCGGATGCGCCCGTACGCGGACCTGTTCCTGCTCGGCGCCGGCTTCATGCTGCTGGAGACCAAGAGCATCACCGGCTTCGCGCTGCTGTTCGGCACGACCTGGGTGGTGAACGCGATCGTGTTCGCCGGCGTCCTGGTCGCCGTACTGGCCGCCGTCGAAGTGACCAGACGGTTCAAGACGCCACCGTTGAAGGTGATGTACGTCGTCCTGTTCGGCGGGCTGGCGTTGTCGTGGATCTTCCCCGACGACTGGTTGCTGGCGATGCCGGTCGGGTTGCGGGCGGTGGTCGCGGTGCTGATCGCGTTCCTGCCGATCTTCGCGGCGAACGTGATCTTCGCCAAGCGGTTCACCGACACCGCGGACGGGACGGCGTCGTTCGGCGCGAACCTGCTCGGCGCGATGCTCGGCGGCTGCCTGGAGTACGCCGCGCTGCTGATCGGGTTCGACGGGCTGCTGATCGTGGCCGCGTTGCTCTACGTGGGAGCGTTCCTGCTGACACCCAAGGTGCGCACGGCGATCCGGGCCTAGCGGTCCTGCGGGCGGTCCTGCGGCCGGTCCGGGTTCGGCCCGGAGTGGTACGGCGGGAAGCCGCCGCCCGGCTGGTTCGGGAAGGTGTTCCCGGGTGGCGGATAGTTGCCCGGGGCACCTTGCCCGAAACCCCCTTGTCCAGGACCGCTGCCCGGGAAGGTCGGGCCCGGCCGGTTGCGGCGGCGGTTCTTGACCGCGGCGACGGTCAGGAAGGTGATCCCGAGGCCGAGGAAGATCAGGAACGAGAACACCGTGCCGAGGATCGACACCACGAACGCGAGCACCGACATCTTCGGACCGGCGAAGTACGTCGCACCGGTCTCGTCGTCGGTGCAGGAGATGCTGTAGTCGCCGGCGGGCACGGTCTCGACCGAGCGGGCGACGACATACCAGGTGTCGGAGTTGACGGTGATCTGCTCGGACCCGGTCACCGGCTTGAGCGGGACGTCGGCGCCGTCGGCGGTCTTGGCCTCGCACGGCGGCAGGAGCACCGGGACGGACGAGTAGATCGTCAGCCCTTCCTTGTCCAGGTGGACGACGCCCTCCCCGATCGGCTCCGGAGTCCGTGGCGCCGTCGTCACGATCCGGTAGACGAAGAACCCGGTCAGCCCGAGCCCGATCACGAAAGCCGCGACCGCGAGCCAGGTCAGCGTCTTGTTCTTCTTCGGCTCAGCGTGCCCGGGATAGGTGCTCATGACCTCACGGTAGCGGCAGCCCGGCCTACGGTACGCCGAGCAACCGCAGACCCGCCGCGGTCGCGGCGGCGGCCACCACGACGAGGACAAACGGCGCCTTCCGCCAGGCCAGGACGCCTCCGACGAGCACGCCGGCCGGACGCGCGACCCCTGCCGGACCGTGGCCGTCCATCAGGGCGGACGTCGCCACCAGCGCGGCGAGCAGGACGACCGCCGCGGCGGCGATGAACTGCTGAGCCCGCTCCGGCACCTCGAACCGGCTCCGCATCAGCGGCCCGGCGAACCGCAACGAAAAGGTGCCAACAGCAAGCACCGCGATGGCGGCCAGCAGTACGGGAGTGTTGGTCGTCATCGGGACACCTCCAGTGCGGGCTTCTCCGCGCGGTAGAACAGCAAGCCCACCAGGGCGAGCAGGACGGGAAGGCCGGCCGGGAGGAACGGCGTCGCGGCTAGCGCGACCACGATCCCCACCAAGGCCGCCGTACGCGTCGACTTGTCGCGCAGGGCCGGCAGCACAAGTGCGAGGAGCACGGCCGGGAAGGCGGCGTCCAGCCCGAACACGTCGGTGTCGGTGATCACGGTCCCGGCCAGGCCGCCGACCAGGACGCCGAGGTTCCAGCAGACGAAGATGCCGATGCCGGCGGCCCAATACGCGGCCCGCCGCTGCCGGACCTCGTCCTGGCCGAGGGCGAAGGCGACGTTCTCGTCGGTCATCAGGTGGCTGCCGGGCAGCCGCCGCCAGCCGCTGCCGATCACGTCGCTGACCGCCAGGCCGAACGCGACGTGCCGGGTGTTCACCAGCAGCCCGGCGATCATCGCCGCGATCGGGCTGCCGCCGGCCGCGACGATCCCGACGAACAGGAACTGCGACGCACCCGCGAACACCACGACCGACAACGCCACCGGCACCCACAGCGGCAGGCCGCCGCCGACGCTGATCGCGCCGTACGAGACCCCGACCACGCCGTCGGCAAGACAGACCAGCCCGATGTCCCGGGCCAGCCCACGGTCGAGTGTTCGCCAGATCGAACGCATGGGCATTATGATGAACATGGCACCGCCCGTTCGTCAAGCCGAACAAATGGACCGATGGAGCGAACATCGATGGACAGCACGATGGACAGCAAGGCGCCGCTCGACGTCATCGCGGCCTCACTGCGCCGGCACCGGGCGCGCGCGGGACTGTCCCTGACCGAGGTGGCGAAGCGGGCCGGCGTCGCGAAGTCGACGCTGTCCCAGCTGGAGTCCGGCACCGGCAACCCGAGCGTGGAAACCCTGTGGGCGCTGGCGGTCGCGCTCGACACCCCGTTCGCCGCGCTGCTCGACCCACCACGCCCCAAGGTCCAGGTGATCCGCGCCGGCGAGGGTCCGGTGATCTACTCCGACCAGGCCGAGTACGCCGCCACCCTGGTCGCCTCCTGCCCGCCGAACGCCCGCCGCGACATCTACCGGATCGCCGCCTCCCCCGGCCCCGGCCGCAAATCCGAACCCCACATGCCAGGCGTGGTCGAACACGTGGTCCTCAGCTCCGGCCGAGCCCTGGCAGGCCCCACCGACTCCCCCATCGAACTGACCCCAGGCGACTACGTCGCCTACCCCGGCGACCACCCCCACATCTTCCAAGCCCTCGAGGAGGGCACGTCAGCTGTCCTGGTCTCCGAACACGTCTGACTTTTCCTGCTCAGCTCTGGACAGGACTGCACACTTCTGCGCATTATCAACGTCGAGCGCTCTGAACCGAAGTCCGCCCGCTTCGTTTGGAGGTTGCACCCCGATGCGACTCAAGTCCCTACTGCTCTGCGCCCTCTTGGGGCTCGCCACCACGGTCGTCCCGGCGTCGAACGCCGCCGCCGTCGGTGTCACGCCCGGCACCTACGTGAACTACACCTTCGACACCGCCTCGGTGACCCAGGCCGAGTTCCGGATGACGATCAACGCGTCGCCGGGAAAGGCGAACGTGTACTGGGCCAACCAGTTCGGCTTCACCGCCGGCAGCGTCGGCGGCTACACCGGTCTGCAGACGCACCGCGACGGCGTCGGCATGTTCATCTACTCGCTCTGGAACTCCACCGACTGGCGCGCCGGTGACGCCGGGACCTACTGCCTCCGGTTCCAGGAGGACGGCACCGGCGGCAGCTGCCGCCTCGACCAGTCTCCCGTCGCCGGCCACACCTACGCGTTCGCCATCGCGAGCGAAGGCAGCGGCTGGTACGGCGTAACCGTCCGCGACCTGACCGCCGGTACGTCGTTCAAGCTCGGCAGCCTGCAGACCGGCGCCGGCAACGCCATCAGCACGTCGGGGATGGTGAGCTGGACCGAGTACTTCGACTGGAACAACGACAAGGCCACCTGCGACGACGAGCCGTACTCGAAGCTGACGATGAGCGCGCCGACGAGTGGCAGCCAGACGGCGCGCTTCACCGGTAGTTCGGAGAGCAGTGGGTGTGCTGCCGACAGCCAGGTGACGATCGCCGGAACCACAGCGGTGCAGGAGAACGGGATCGGCAACTCGTCGTCAGGTGAGGTCCGCGGCAGCGGTGGCTGCCTGGACGTGTCCGGCTCCGACGGTACGACGGTCCTGCTCTACAGCTGCACCGGCGGCAACAACCAGAACTGGGTGCACGCCGAGAACAACACCCTGCATGCCAACTTCGGATGCCTGGACGCGAGCGCGACCCAGGCCGGGGCCGTCATCCTCTACAGCTGCCACGGCGGCGCCAACCAGCAGTGGACGGTGTCCGGCGACGGCACGATCCGGGCGAACGGGCGATGCCTGACCGCGCCCGCCACCTCGGGGAATCCGGTGACTGTTGCCACCTGCAACAACTCCACGGCACAGCGCTGGACTGTGCCGGCCTGACGTAGGCAGGGCGCCCGGCGACACCGGGCGCCCTGCACACGTCGTTCAGAGCTTGCGGCCGACGCCGCCGGCGATGCACTCCTCGACCTGGTTGAGCGGCTTGACGCGGGGGCCGTCCGGCCACCAGTCGTCGCACAGCACCAGGCCCGGCGGGACGAGTTCCTGGCCCGGGAACATCGCGCGGATCTCGTCGTACGTGCGGAACACGCCGCTGCCCATCGGGCTGTGGGTGAACTTCTCCTCCATCTTGCGCGCGATCTCGGAGTGCTCCGGGGTCTGCGGGTCGAGGAAGTGCGCGATCACCGTGTACGACCCGGGCACCACCGCGTCGACGTACTTCTGCATCAGCTGCGGCGCGTCGTCGCCGAGGTAGTGGTGGATGGTGCCGTTCTGGATCACCGCGATCGGCTGGTCGAAGTCGAGGAAGTCCTGCTCCTTCACCAGCTCGAGCACCTCGTCGGGCTCGAAGATGTCGGCGCTGACGAACAGGGTGTTCTCGTTCTCCTCCAGCAGCGCGCGGCCGTGCGCGAGCACCACCGGGTCGTTGTCGATGTAGAGCACCTTGGCCTCGGGCTTCAGCCGCTGCACCACCTGGTGGGTGTTCTCCGCGGTCGGCAGACCGGAGCCGCAGTCGAGGTACTGCGTGATGCCCACCTGGCCGGCCAGGAAGCGGCAGGCCCGGATCAGGAAGTTCCGGTTCGACCAGGCGAGGTCGTTCACCTGCGGGGCGACGGTGGCCACCTGGCGCAGCACTTCACGGTCGATCTCGTAGTTGTCCTTGCCGTTCAGCGCGGCGTCGTACACCCGGGCGATGCTGGCCCGGGTGGTGTCCACGCCCACCGGAATCGAACTGGGCGCCTTGGTGGCATCGGGCATCAGCGAACCTCGCAGCTGTCGGGATGTGTGTGGGAAGACTCTACTGACCGTAGGGGCCCGTGAACACGGGGTGCACGCGCGCCAGTTGGACCGCGTCACATTCTGTTGTGAAATGATCGTTCGGCCGTGATGTGACGATCTGGGGAGGCGAGGGTGACTGAGCCGGGCGCGTACGGCGGGCCGACCGCGCTGCGCATCATGCTCGGGGCTCATCTGCGCCGGCTCCGTGAGGAGTCCGGGATCACCCGCACCGACGCCGGCTGGGCGATCCGCGGCTCGGAGTCGAAGATCAGCCGGCTCGAGCTCGGCCGGGTCGGCTTCAAGGTCCGCGACGTCGACGACCTGCTCACCCTCTACAAACTCGACGACCCGGCCGAGCGCGAACGCCTGCTCGACCTGGCCCGGGAGGCGAACAACCCCGGCTGGTGGCAGCGGTACGACGACGTCACGCCGACCTGGTTCCACTCCTACCTCGGCCTGGAGATGGCGGCCGACCTGATCCGCACGTTCGAGCTCCAGTTCGTGCCCGGCCTGCTGCAGACGCCGGAGTACGCGCGGGCCGTGTTCCAGCTCGGCCGGGACAAGCCGATGCCGCCCGCGGAGCGGGAACGCCTTGTCACGTTGCGGATGTCGCGCCAGCAGGTGCTCACCCGGACACGTCCGGCCCGGTTGTGGGCGGTCATCGACGAGGCCGTGCTACGCCGTCCGATCGGCAACAAGCAGATCCTCAAGGCACAGCTCGAGCACCTGATCGTCGCGTCCAAACGGCACAACGTCACGCTGCAGATCATCCCGTTCGCGACCGGCGGGTACGGCGCGACCGGCGGCGCGTTCACCCTGCTCCGGTTCAACGACGCCGACCTGCCGGACATCGTCTACATCGAGCACCTCACCAGCGCCGTCTACGTCGACAAGCGCGACGAGGTCGACGGCTACACCATCACCATGGACACGCTGTCGATCTCGGCCGCCCAGCCCCGCGAGACCGAACGCCTGATCCGCAACGCGATCGACCTGCTCTAGCCCGCGAGCGCCCGCGGCTTGGCGCCCGGGCCGGGGCGGATCGCGATCTCGCGGGCTTCCGGCTCGTGGCCTGCTTCGCACCGCAGCACGACACTGACGTGCTCACCACACTCGCGGTGCTGCGGCACGATCGGCGGGCCACCGTCGAGCGGGAGGTACTGGTCGCCCCACTGAATCATCGCCACCAGCACCGGGTAGAGGTCGAGCCCGGCCTGGGTGAGGCGGTACTCGTACCGCTCGCGCTGCCCCGGCAGCCGGTACGGATGCCGCCGCAGCAGCCCGCGCTCGATGAGCGCCGCGAGCCGCTCGGTGAGCACCTGCCGCGGGATCCCGGCGCGGACCCGGATGTCCTCGAACCGCCGGACGCCGACGAACAGCTCCCGCAGCACGTGGAACGTCCACTTGTCGCCGAGGATCTGCATCGTCCGGGAGATCGTGCAGTTCTCGGTCGACCAGTTCATCGCCTCGGGCACCGTCGCAGTCATACCTCGAGGATAAGTCCGCTTGACAGACTCAGCCAAGTCAGGGAAGGCTGAATCCGTGAACCAGACTCAGCTGCCGATGATCCGGCCCGCCGGCGAACCCGACGCGGACGATCTGACCACGATGCTCATGGGACTGACCGACCTCAGCCTCTACTTCCGGTTCCAGACCGCCATCGGCCGCCCACCGCGGCCCGCGCTGGTGCTGCGCATGCTCTGCCCGTCCGGCCAGTCGTGGGTCGCCACTCGCGACGACCAGGTCGTCGGCCACGCGATGTGGGCCTGGGCGATCGGGTACGACGACCAGACCGCCGAGCTCGCCGCGGTGATCAGCGAACCCGAGCAGCGGCGCGGTCTCGGCGTACGGATGCTGTCGATCGCCGCCGCGGACGCGATCACGGCGGGTGCGACCCGGTTCCTGTTCGTGGTGAGTCCGGCCAACGACCTGACCCTGCGGATGATCCGCCGCCGCTGGCCGGACGCCACGGTCGAGCGGGACGGCGCCCTGGTCAACTTCCTGGTGTCAGCGAAGCTCCCGGAAGAACGCCCGGATGTCGCCGACGAGCAGGTCTGGCGCCTCGAGCGCAGCGAAGTGACCGCCGCGGGAAAACTCCGACCAGTGAACGATGCGGTGCCGACGCTCTAGTACCCGCCGGATCGCCGGGTCGGTCGGAAACACCGCGACCCCGGTCGGCACGCCGGACGGCTGCGCCGGGTCGTCGGCCGCCACGCGATTCTCGTAGTACAGGTTGGCAGACGAGGCGCTGGTGTTGGTGAACCAGTAGATCGACGCGTCGGTCAGCAGGTGGTCGAGGTCGACCGCGTCCTCGGGCAGCGCACGGGCTGGGTCGGTCCATTCCCAGAACTTCTCCACGATCCAGGCCAGCTGCCCGACCGGCGAGTCGCTCAACCCGAACGACACCGTCTGCGGCCGCGTGCCCTGCAGCTCGGCGTACCCGGTCCCGACCTCGCGCAACCGCTCAGCCGCTGCCAGCCGCTCCCGCTCGACGTCGGACAGCTGGTCGACATCGCCGGGCTCGATCGGCGGGAAAGCCAATCCCCCGTTGATGTGTACGCCGATCACGTGCTCCGGATCGACGTGTCCGAGCAGTGGTGACACGACCGATCCGGTGTCGCCGCCTTGGGCGCCGTACCGCGGATAGCCCAAGCGCGCCATCAGTTCCGCCCAGGCGTGCGCGATCCGGCGATGGTTCCAGCCCGGCGACTCGAGCGGCACCGAGAATCCGTGGCCCGGCACCGACGGCGCCACGACGTGGAAGGCGTCGCGCGGATCACCGCCGTACGACGCGGGATCGGTGAGCGGGCCGAGGATCGGCAGGAACTCGGCGACCGAACCAGGCCAGCCGTGCGTGAGGATCAGCGGCAGCGCGTCCGGCTCGGGTGATCGCGCGTGCAGGAAGTGAATCGTCTGCTCGTCGATCCGGGTGCTGAACTGCGGATACTCATTGAGCTGGGCCTCCCACGTCCGCCAGTCGAACGACTGCCAGCGCTCGACAAGCTGCCGCAGGTACTCGACCGGGACTCCACGCTCCCACCCGGCACCAGGTAGTTGCTGCGGCCAACGAACGCGTCGCAGCCGCTCAGCCAGGTCGTCGAGCGCCTCGTCCGGGACGTCGATCCTGAACTCTCGCATGCCCCCGAACCTACGCGGCCGGAATACCGCGCGACCGCAGCAGGGTTGTGGTTGAGATGATCCTCGTGACCGGCGCCACCGGGAACCTCGGCCGTGAGCTCATCGCACAACTGCCCGCGGATCAGGTCCGCGCCCTCGACCGCGGATCCGGCGCCGACCTCAGCCGGCCCGAGACGCTCGCCGAGGCGCTCGAAAACGTGGACACGGTGTTCCTGATCTGGCCGTTCCTCACCGCCGAGGGGGCACCGGCCATGCTCGACGTGATCGCGCAGCATGCGCGTCGGGTCGTCTACCTGTCGTCGACCGCTGTTCGGTTCGGTCGCGACACCGACCCGATCACCAGGCTGCACAGCGACCTCGAGCAGGCCGTCCAGCAGTCCGGGCCCGAGTGGACCATCCTGCGCGCCGACACGTTCGCGTCCAACGCGCTCGGTTGGGCGGGTCAGCTCCGCGCCGGCGACGTCGTACGCGGGCCGGAGAGCGCTCCGACGGCAGTGATCGACCCAGCCGACATCGCCGCGGTCGCCACTCGGATCCTGCTCGAACCACAGCCCGGCACGACACACGCGCTGACCGGTCCCGAGGTGCTCAGCCGCGCCGACCAGGTCGAGATCCTGGGTACGGCGCTCGGCCGCACCCTCACCTTCGACCCGACCCCGTTCGACGAGGCCCGGGCTCAACTGCTCGCCGACGGTCGACCGCCGGCGCTGGTCGAAGCGCTCGTGGACAGCGCCGAGAACCGTCCACGATCCGATCTCGTCAGCACCGCCGTACCCGACCTGACCGGCCGGCCCGCGCGCACCTTCCGCGAGTGGTCCGACCGGAACGCAGGCGCCTTCAGTCCTCGATGACGATGGCCCGGCCGCGAACAGCCTGAACACCCTGATGTGCGCGCCGAGGCCGCCCGAGCCGCGGTTTCCTGACGGGGAAGCGTCCCGGCGGCGGGACGTGGCGCATACTGGAACCCTGATGGATTCCTTCCGCGCGACGACGCGTCGTCACCTGTCCACGAGTCCCTTCAAACCCCGCGTGCCGGACCCGATCAAGGTCTTCGAGGTCGGCCAGCGGGTGTCCCACGACAAGGAAGGCCTGGGCCGGATCAGCACGGTCGACGGCGGCTACGCGGTCGTCGTCGACTTCGGTGGCGGCAAGCTGATCCGTGTCCTCGCCCCGTTCGCCAAGCTGCACGCTCTCTGAGACCCACCTCAGTCGATTCCGGCCAGGAACACCAAGGTTCGCTGCCTGAGGAGGGCGGCGGCTGATTCGTCGTACGACGGGAGGGACGAGTCGGCGAAGAGGTGTTCCTTGCCGGGATAGAGGAAGAGCTCGGCCTGGTCGGTGGCCGCAACGAGGGCACGGGCGGCGTCCAGGTCGCCGCCTTCCTCGGTGAAGAACGGGTCCTGGTCCATGCCGTGGATCTGCACCGGGACGCCGTCCGGCCACTCACCGAACTCCTCCACCGGTAGGCAGGAGTAGAAGAACAACGCGCCCTTGGCGCCGGGGCGGGTCTGGGTCAGTTGCTGCGCCGGCATCACGCCGAGCGAGAAGCCCGCGTAGACGAGCGCTTCCGGGAGGTCCCCGGCGACGGCGACACCGCGCTCCAGGAGCGTGCCGAAGCCGACCTTCTTCGCGTACTCCATCCCTTCCTCCTGGGTGGCGAAGGTGTTGCCGTCGTACAGGTCAGGCAGGTGGACCGTGTGCCCCGCCTGGCGTAGCTCCTCGGCGAACGCCTGCACGCCCTCGGTCAGGCCCTGCGAATGGTGGTACAGAACGACCTCAGCCATGATCAGCTCCAATGATCCAAATATTTCGAACGATTCGCGATGTTAGTCTGATCCGATCATGCCGATCAAGGGGCCGGTGCCGGACTACGAGCTTGAGGACACCATCGAGCTGACCACCGCCGAGCAGGTCCGGGCGATCAGCGACCCGCTGCGGACGACGATTCTCGGCCTGCTGCACGAGCGGGCCGCGACGGTCACCGAGCTGGCGGCCGCGGTCAAGCGGCCGAAGAGCACGGTCGCGCACCACGTGAAGGTGCTGGCGGACGCGGGCATCCTGCGGGTGGTCCGGACCCGGCGGGTGCGGGCGATCGAGGAACGCTTCTACGGCCGGGCCGCGCGGATGTTCTACGTCGGCCTGGGTCGCTCAGGGCCGGACGGCGTACCGCTGCCGCCGGACTTCAACGACTTCGAGGTCGCGGCGAAGGAGTCGACCGCCGCCTACGACGACGGCCAGCTCCGCTCGTTCATCCGGCACGCCCGCATCCCCGAGGAGCGCGCCGCCGAGTTCTGGCAGCGCGTCGACCGCCTCATCCACGACTTCGACCAGCTCCCCCGCTCCGGCGACACCACCTACGGCTTCACCGTCGGCCTCTACCCGATCCTCGACTACCCGACCCTGCCACCGGTCGATGAGGAATCGAGCAGGCAAGCATGAGGACGGCCATGAAGGAGTAGTAGTACAGCGCAACCCACAGGCCGGCCGGAGTGCCGAGCCCGAGGTGCGGCGCGAAGGACTCGACTGTCAACGCCCAGATCGGTACGACGCTGAACGCCACGACTCCCGCGATCAGTCGCCACAACAGATGACCGTGACCGGCGATGGCGTAACCGCCGAGCATGCCGAACAGCGGGACGCCGATGGCACCGCCTCCGATGCCGTTCTCCAGCACACCGAGTGGATCGGGGGTCAGCACCGCCAGGAAGAGCAGCGGCGCCAGAGCAAGCCACCGCCAGTGCGGACGCCCGCCGGTGCGGCGGAGGTGCTCGGCCCACCCCAGCAGGACTCCGATGAGCACGCCGGGCAGCAGGATCCAGACGAACGTGCCGACCCACTCGACACCGGCCTCGTCACCCGCGACCTGGGCCATGAATCCGCGCAGTCCTGCCGCCCAGGCAAGGCCACCGACCGCACCGATGGTCAACAAGCCGACCGGACCGACAGCTACCGCCGGGTCCGATCGCGACAACTCACGCGTCGCCATCCGAACCTCCCCACCCCCAGGCTCGGTACGACGATAAGCCCGGCCGGCTCGTTCTCGGACCGACTGTGCCCGAAAGGGCCGGTCAGAAGATCTCGATGCTCACCGGTGGGGTCGGCCAGGTGAAGGCTGCGCTGGCGGTGGTGAGGGCGTCGGGGCGGTGCTCGGTGACGCGGCCGGTGGCGGCGAACTCGGCGAGCGGGCGGCCGCCCAGGTAGATCGCGCCGAGCTCGCGGGCCGACAGGGTGAGGTCGGCCGGATCGTCGGTCTGGTGGCACTTCGCGGGCGCGGACGGGCCGTCGGCGGTCAGCCGGAAGCGGCCTGCGTTCGCCGGGATCAGGTCGTCGGCCACCTCGAACACCAGGTCGACGGGTACGGCGTACCGCCGGTCGGCCAGCGCGCGCGGGACATCTGTCACCCGCACCCACAGGGACTCGGTCACCCGGCGGCTCAGGGCGGTCGGGGTGGTGACGAGCTGCTGCAGCGGCTCGTCCACGGCGGCATGCCCGAACTCGAGCTTGGCGGCCAGGTCGAGCGAGAGCAGGTAGTGCCACAGCGCCCGGTAGGCGGCCGGCTCGATCGCGACCACCTCCTCGACCGAGACCTCGTTCGACGGGCCGACCGGGTCCCAGTTCATCTTGCCGCGCCACAAGGCGTACCCGTCGATCGCGCCGGCCTCATCGCGGTGCACCAGGATCTGCCGGGCGGTCTTCCCACCCCGCGACTCCGGCTTGTCCTCCAGGTGCTGCTGCCAGCCGAGGTCGGATCGGCCGGAGACGCCAGGACGCCGTTCCTGCAGGCGCTTCAGCAGCGGCGCGAGCTGCTCGGCGGCGCCCTCAGCAGCCAGCAGACCGAGCTCGCCAGGACGGACTCGCACGTCCGGCGGTCCGACCCGGTGCAGATCCACCTCGTAGGACACACCCCAGGCCGCCGGCGCGTAGCCGAACCGGCCGTAGATACCCGACTCGCTGGCCCACAGCACCGCGATCGCCTCCGGCGCCTCGCGCAACTGCCGGATGATCAGCTCGGACATCACCCCACGCCGGCGATGCGTCGCCCGCACTCCCACCGAGGTGACATGCGCGGCCGGCACCACCGCGCCCGGCACGGACAAGTCTCGCGTCAGGGCGCGCGTCGTACCGACGATCTCGTCGCCGTCGGTCGCGACCAGCGCGCGCTCGGGCTCGAACATCGCCCGGCCCAGGTCGTCGCCGCCGGAGGGTTCGAACATCAGCGCTTGGGCGAACAAGGCCCGGAACTCGTCGTAGTCCTCACGCACGGCCGGTCGTACGGCGATCTGCTCGGTCATCCTCAGATCCTCACACGGCCCGCGGACACTTTCAGGTGGATTATCCGGAGGGGGCCTCTGACGCCCGTTCCGCGGCCCAGCGGTCGAGGAGGTCGGCGACCCGGGCCAGGACGTCGCGGGCGGTCGCGTAGTCGTCCGGACCGAACTCCTCGGCGAAGCGTTCCTCGAGGTCGCGCAGGTGCGCGTACCCGTCGGCGGCGACCTCGCGGCCGTGCTCGCTGTAGGTGACCAGCTTGGCCCGGCCGTCCTCGGGGTCCGGGCGCATCTCGAGGATGCCGAGGCCCACCATCTCGCGGATCACCTCACCCATCGACTGCCGGGTGATCCCGGCCCGCGCGGCCATGTCCGCCGCGCGGGAGCCGTCGGGACTGAGCGTCCCGAAGACCGCGTTGTGGGCGGGCTTGAGCTCCGGATGGCCGTCCCGGTGGCCGTGCCGGACCATGTCCGCCTGCAGCGCCCGGTTGGCGCGGTCGACCAGGGCGATGAACGGCTTACGGTCGAGCCGGAGGAGTTCGACTCTTGACATCCGTAAGGATTCCTTTCAATATTTTGACAGGCATCCTTACAGTATCAGGAGGATCCATGAATCCCAAGGAGCTTCGCCCGCTGGTCGCCGGCCTGTTCGCCCGTGGCCGTCGCCGGACCGTCCGGGTCGCCGTGGAGCAGGAGTTCCTGGTCGCGGACAGCACCACCGGCGCCGCCGTACCGATCGACCGGGTTCGGCAGGCGGCCGCGGCGGCGATCGCCTCGCCGTACGTCACCTTCGAGCCCGGCGGTCAGCTCGAGCTGAGCCTGCCGTGCAGCACCGACCCGGTGACGCAGGTCCGCGCGCTGACCGACGACCTCCAGCGCCACCTTGCCGCGGAACACATCAGCATCTACGCGCTGCCGGTCGACCCACGGCCGGAGCACGAGGTCCCGCTGCAGCTGGTCACGCCGAGGTACGTCGCGATGCACCGGCACTTCGACTCGATCGGCCCCGCCGGCCGGCGGATGATGCGTCGTACCGCGTCCACACAGGTCTGCCTCGACTGGTGGCCCGGTCGCGCCGGCGCCGAGCAGTGGCGGGTCCTCAACCTCGCCGGCCCGTTCCTCGCGGCCGCGTTCGCGCGCAGCGCCGGGCCGCACGGACGGCTCACCACCTGGCTCGAGACCGACCCGGCGCGGACGGGGTTCGACGATCGGCTGCTGTACGGCGACGACCCGGTCGCGGCGTACACCGCCTTCGCCGCCGGCGCCGCGGTCTTCACGACCGGCGGTCCGGTCGAGCACCTCACCACGATGTTCCCGCCGGTCCGGCCGCGGTCGACGTACCTCGAGGTCCGTTTCCTCGACGCGCAGGAGCCGCACGCGATCGGCGACGTGATCAGCGCGCTGACGAGTCTGGTGTACGACGACGATCGCCGGCGCACCGCATTGCGGGCACTCGAGCCGGAGCGTGCGCACTTGGCTGACCACTGGCGCTCGGCAGCCGCCGGGGACGCCGCCACCGCGGCTCGTGGTCACGAGCTGCTACCCGAAGTGGAGCTCGTCGCATGAACGGAATCCTGTTCGTCACCGACCCGCTCGCCGGGCTGCACGCCGAGATCGACGCCACGATCGGCCTGATGCACGCGAGCCAGGAGCTCGGCCTCGACGTCTGGTCCTGCCGGCCGGAGGAGCTCGCGATCGTCGACGGCCGGCCGCGGGCCCGCGCCCACAGGATCCGGCTGCGGCCGCGGTACCCGAGCGGCGCCGACCACCGCTGGATCGTGGACCCGACCTGGTGGGACGAGGTCGAGCTCGCGATCGTCGACGTGGCCGGCTTCGAGGTGGTGCACCTGCGGATCGATCCGCCGGTCGACGATCGCTACCTGCACACGACGTACCTGCTCGATCTCGCGGGCACGCGCGTGGTCAACCGGCCGGACGGGATCCGCGCGGTCCACGAGAAGCTCGTCGCGCTGCGGTTCCCCGAGCTGTGCCCACCGACGTACGTCGGTACGGCGGCCGGCGAGCTGCGCTCGTTCGTCGAACGGGTCGGGACGGCAGTGGTCAAGCCGGTCGACGGGTTCGCCGGGCTCGATGTCTGGCTGGTCCACGACGACCACGCCGCGGCGACGCTGCTGGAGTCGGCGACGCGCGGCGGACGCCGGCAGGTGATCGCGCAGCAGTACCTGCCGGCCGTTGAGTACGGCAACAAACGGTTGTTCCTGCTCGACGGCGAGATCGTCGGAGCCGTGCTACGGCGCCCGTGCGCCGACGACTTCCGGATCGGACCGCCGGTCGCACCGGCCGCGGTCGACGACGACGATCTCGCTATCGCCGCCGCACTTCGTCCGCTGCTGGTCCAGCACGGCCTGGCCATCGCCGGCGCCGACGTCATCGGCGGCCGGCTGATCGAGGTCAACGTGACGTGCCCCGGCGGCATGCACAAGACCGACGCATTGCTCGGCACCCGGCTCAGCCACTCGATGGTCAGCCGGCTGATCACTCAGTACGAAGGAGTCCTGACATGAGTACCGTGACGATTGTTTCCATGGCCCTGATGGGCATCCTGCTGTTCCTGCTCGGCGCGAACGTCACCAGGCATCGCGCGATCCGCGGTGGCGGCAACCAGGCGCCGACCGATCCGGCCGACCCGTTGCTGATCGCGATCCGCGCCCACGGCAACGCCGCCGAGTACATCCCGACGCTGATCGTGCTGCTGCTCGTCTGCTCCACGCTGACCGGCAGCTGGCTGGTCGACGCGCTGGCCGTCGCGGCACTGTTCGTCCGGACCACGCACGCCGTCGGCATGCTCCGGTCGAAGTCGATGGCATCGCGCGGGCCGCTGCGCGACATAGGGGCCCTGGGCACCTATGTCGTCGGCATCGCCATCGGCGTCACCGCGATCGCCACGATCTGATGTCCGGCCCGGTCATCGGCATCGCCGGCAGCCGGTACGTCGTACCCCGGTTCTGGGGCGAGCTCCCGGTCGTCGGGGCGCCGACGTCGTACGCGAACGCCGTACTGGCCGCCGGTGGTCTGCCGATCCTGCTCGTCGACCGGTGCGCCACCGCGTCACTCGACCTCGTCGACGCGCTCATCCTCACCGGCGGCGGCGATGTCGACCCGACCTGGTACGGCGGGGACCCGGCGACGGCTCGCGACGTCGACCGAGGCCGCGACGAGGCCGAGTTCGCCCTTGTCCGGGCGGCCGCCGAGGCAGCCATCCCCCTCCTCGGCGTCTGCCGCGGCATGCAGGTCCTGTCCATCGCCTTCGGCGGCACCCTCACCCCCGACCTCGGCATGACCCACGTGCGCCTCACCACCGGCCACCCCGTGCAAACTCAACCCGGCTCGTTGCTCAACCACCTACTGGGCCCGACCGCCCACGTCACCTCACTGCACCACCAGTCCATCGCCGACCCCGGCTCACCCTGGACCATCACCGCCACCGCGAACGACGGCACCCCCGAAGCAATCGAGTGGCGCGGCCCCACCCGGTGGCAAGCCCTAGGCGTCCAATGGCACCCAGAGCTCACCGACCCCACCGGCCCCGCCCTGTTCGGCTGGCTGACCCAGACCTGTCAGCTACCTTCGACGACCTCGTAGATGCGCTCGGCAACCAACCCGTGCGCCTCCCGGTGCACGGCAATGGCCGCCTCGGCGTCCGGCGCCTCCGCGAGGCAGAACACCTTGTGGTTCGCCTCGTCGACCCAGTAGCGCAAGTACTTCACGCCGTACTGGTCCTGCACCTTCACGTCCGCCTTGTGCGCCTCGGCAACATCCTTGGCCGTCGCACCCTCCGGCAAACTCTCATGCACATCCATGAACAGCGCCATGGCACTCCCCTTCCCCTCTCGCCAGGACGCCCTCCCAAGCCCCCGGCTGCAACACGGCCAGTGTCACGCCGCCGAAACCCTCCACCTATACCCCCACCCCAGCCGTAACCAACCGGAAAGCCTGCCTAGGGTCGGGGTATGGAGCCAGGAGCTGATGACATTGCGTTCTACCGGGAGCACGGGTACTGGATTTCGCCGGTGATCGTGCCTGCTGAGGTGCTCGATGCGGCTGAGCGGGGGATGGAGCGGTTCTACGCCGGCGACCACGACCATCAGCTTCCCGACATTCCGGTGACTCGGGGGTGGCAGCCGAGCGATGGCGACGTACTGCGGAAGAACGACTACGCGTCGCTGCGGGTCGACGAGCTGGCGGCGCTGGTTCGGTATCCGGCGATCGCCGCCACAGCCGCCGCGTTGTCCGGTGCCGAGGGCATCCGTTTGTGGCACGACCAGCTGCTCCGGAAGCCGGTCGACCGACCGGGCGGGTCGGCGCGCGTCGGGTGGCACACGGACCGGCAGTACTGGCAGTCCTGTACGGCGGACACGATGCTCACCGCCTGGGTCGGCTTCCACGACGTCGACGAGGTCAACGGCGCGGTCTCGTTCCTGCCCGGCAGTCACCGGTGGGACGTGAACGGCCTCGACTTCTTCTCCCAGGACAGCGCAGTCCTCGACGCCGCCCTCGTCGCGCAAGGCTTCGACCCGACCCCGTTCACACCCCGGATGCGCCGCGGCCAGGTCAGCTTCCACCACTGCCGAACCGTCCACGGCAGCTCCCCCAACCGCGGCACCGAACCCCGCCGCTCGCTGGCCATCCACCTCCAACCCACCACCAACCGCTGGCGCCCCGGCTCATCCCACCCCAACGACGCCCTCGTCCGCACCGACCCCGCAACCAACGCCCCCGACTACACCGACCCCGCGATCCAGCCGCTGCTCTGGCCTCGCGAGTAACAAACAGACCGCCGACTTCATCAAGCGCGGCAGGAAGTCCAAGGACGCCGGGGCGCCGCTCGGCGGGGAGTGATCAGCGGACGGCGGGGAGGTCGCCGGTGGACTCGGGGTCGAGTTCGGCCGGTGACTCGGGGGCCGGGGTGTGCTCGGCCTCCTCGAGCTCGATCTCTTCCTTGAAGACGAACCTTCGGTAGGACCAGAACCGGAACAGCGTGCCGAGGCCCAGCCCGATCACGTTCGCGGAGATGTTGTCGGCCAGCCAGCTGTGCAGGTCCAGGACGTAGCGGGAGAAGCCGAGGCAGGCGGCCGCGATCAGCAGGCCGATGCCGTTCAGCACGAAGAACAGCACGTACTCACGGTGCAGTCCGGAGCGCTCCCGGTGCCGCCAGGTCCAGTGCCGGTTGCCCAGGTACGTCGCGATGGTGGCGGCCGTGACCGAGATGAACTTCGCGGTCAGCGGCTTGTGGTGCAGCATGCCGACCCCGGAGTCGGCGATGACCAGCGGGTTGTTGAAGACCAGCCAGTTGTAGATCGGCAGGTCCACCGCCATGCCGAGCAGACCGACCAGACCGAACTTGGCCACTTCGTGCACCAGGTGCTCGACCTGGCGATACAGCGTGGTGACGAGCTTCAACGGTCTCCGGAACCTTCTGTGATCACACCGCGACGGGAGGGCAGCTTCCCACGGTACCCGGCGACTGGTCCGACTCCGAAATCGCCCGCGCGCCCCCGCGCGTCACTGTGGCCCGCTGCCGCCCGCCTGATGTATGGACATTAGGCTCCAGGCTGTGAAGTTCGAACGGAAGGACCTCCCGGTCGGGACGCCGGTCGTCGGCATGGTCGGCGGCGGCCAGCTGGCCCGGATGACGCAGGAGACCGCGATCGCGCTCGGCATCCAGCTCCGGGTGCTCGCCGAGGGCCCGACGGTGTCGGCGGCCCAGGCGGTGGCCGACGCGCCGGTCGGCGACTACCGCGACCCGGAGACGGTACGGCGCTTCGCCGCCGAGTGCGACGTGGTCACGTTCGACCACGAGCACGTCCCGACCGACCTGCTGCACGCGCTGGAGTCCGAGGGCGTGAAGGTCTTCCCCGGTCCGGACGCCCTGGTGCACGCCCAGGACAAAGCGGTCATGCGCAACCGGTTGGACATGTTCGACGCGCCGTCACCCGCGCACCAAGTGGTGGAGTCGCCGGCAGACGTCGAGGACTTCGCCAAGCGGGTCGGCGGGTTCCCGGTGATCCTGAAGACCACCCGCGGCGGCTACGACGGCAAGGGCGTCTGGTTCGTGAACGGCCCGGACGACGAGGCGGTCGCGACCGCGTTCGGCAGCGGGGTGCCGATCCTGGCCGAGGAGAAGGTCGACTTCGTCCGCGAGCTGTCCGCGATCGTTGCCCGGTCGCCGCACGGTCAGGCGGTCGCCTACCCGATCGTCGAGTCGGTGCAGCAGGACGGCATCTGTGTCGAGGTCACCGCGCCCGCACCCGGCCTGGCGCCGGACAAGGCCGCCCAGGCCCAGCAGACCGCGCTGAAGATCGCCGGCGAGCTCGGTGTGGTCGGCATCCTCGCGGTGGAGATGTTCGAGGCCCGCGACGGCCGCCTGCTGGTCAACGAGCTCGCGATGCGCCCGCACAACACCGGCCACTGGTCGATCGACGGCGCGGTGACGTCGCAGTTCGAGAACCACCTCCGCGCGGTGCTCGACCTGCCACTCGGGTCGCCGGCCGCGCGGGCGCCGTACACGGTGATGGTCAACGTGCTCGGCGGTGACGTCGAGGACATGCACCGCGGGCTGCTGCACTGCATGGCCCGCGACCCTGGGCTGAAGGTGCACTTCTACGGCAAGTCCGTGAAACCCGGGCGCAAGGTCGGCCACGTCACGGCGTACGGCGACGACCTCGAGGACGTCCGCGAACGCGCCCGGCACGCGGCGGCGTACCTGACCGGCAGCATCGACGAGTAGGAGCGGGGACATGTCTGTTGGCATCGTGATGGGGTCGGACTCCGACTGGCCGACGATGAAGGCCGCGGCCGAGGTGTGCGCCGAGTTCGACGTGCCGTTCGAGGCGGACGTCATCTCCGCGCACCGGATGCCGGCCGAGATGATCGAGTACGGCCGGTCGGCGCACGAGCGTGGGCTGAAGGTGCTGATCGCGGGCGCCGGCGGGGCCGCGCACCTGCCGGGCATGCTGGCGTCGGTGACTCCGCTGCCGGTGATCGGGGTGCCGGTGCCGCTGAAGTACCTGGACGGGATGGACTCGCTGCTGTCGATCGTGCAGATGCCGGCCGGGGTCCCGGTGGCTACCGTGTCGATCGGGAACGCGCGCAACGCGGGCCTGCTCGCGGTCCGGATCCTGGCCGCGTCGGACGACAAGCTGCGCGACCGGATGGTCGCGTTCCAGGAGTCACTGGCCGATCTGGCCCGGGCCAAGGGCAGCACGGTCCGTGACGGCGCGGCACAGCTCCGTAAAGGCTGATCACAGCCGGTTTTCCACAGGTCCGGGCCGGGTAGTC
The DNA here is from genome assembly GCF_053592935.1 of Kribbella sp. NPDC002412. Lineage (NCBI taxonomy): Bacteria > Bacillati > Actinomycetota > Actinomycetes > Propionibacteriales > Kribbellaceae > Kribbella > Kribbella sp. NPDC002412. The sequence goes on along the minus strand of NZ_JBSFBL010000045.1, from coordinate 35,575 downwards.
GTGAGATCCCAACCGACGTCGTCTAAGGTCCTTGATCGTGACTCCGCCCGCTGAATCGGATACGCAGCGCATCCCGGTCCGCTACTGGATCTGGCTGTTCGGCGCCGCCGTGTCCTTGCTCGGCGACCTGACGATGACGTTCGCCATCGGCTGGTCGGCCAGCCAACACGGCGGCCAGGTCGCCGGGTTGGTCCTGCTGCTCGCCGCCGCGCCCCGAGCCGCCCTGCTGCTGGTCGGCGGCGCCGTCGGCGACCGGTTCGGCGCACCCCGGGTCCTCTTGGTCAGCTGTACGGCGATGTTCGTCGTGACCGCCGCCTTGGTGCCGGCCACGCTCGCGGTCGGGGAGCCGGTCTGGCTGCTGCTCGGACTGGCCCTGGTGGTCGGCGTGATCGACGCGTTCTTCCTGCCGTCGTCCCGCTCGATGCCGCGCCTGCTGGTCCCGCCGGAGCAGGTGCCGCGGGCGCTCGCCAGCTTCCAGGTCACCGGCGTGGTCTTCGCGGTCAGCGGCACGGCGGTCGGCGGCGTCCTGGTCAGCTGGGCCGGGCTCGCGGCCGCGTCCGCCTTCGACGCGCTGACGTTCGGCGTGATGATCGTCGTACTGGTTCTGCTCGGGAAGACGATCACCCCGCCCGGGCAGATGCCGACCGGGATGATCCGGTCGATCGTGGCCGGGATCAAGGTGGCGTTCGGGCGGCCGCTGACGCGGGCGCTGCTGATCATGATGACGGTGGCGGCCGGCCTGCTGATGCCGCTGGACGCGCTGCTGTTCCCGCTGCTGGCCCGGTCGCACGGGTGGGACGCGGCGACCGCGGGCCTGCTGGTGGCCAGCCGGAGTCTCGGAGTCGGGGTGATCGCGCTGCGCATCCTGATGCGCGGAGCGTTCCCGCGGCCGGGAATCTTCGCTGCGCTAGGGCTGCTCGTCGCCGCGGCGGGGCTGTTCGGCCTGGCGGTTCTCGACCCGCTGCCGCTGGCCTTCGCCGCCGGTGTGCTCAGCGGGATCGGCGTCGGGACGTTCACCGGTCACGTGCTGCCGCTGCTGATGAACTCGGTCGAGCGTGAGTACCAGTCCCGGCTGCAGTCGGTCGTGGTGCTCTGCCAGAACCTGGCCCTCGTGGTGATGAACCCGGTCCTCGGCACTCTCGCGGACGTGGACGGCTTCGGCATCACCGGTGTCTGCCTGGGGATCTCCGTCGCCGCGGCGCTGACGGGTCTCGTCGTGCTGACGAGACCCGTCCTGCGCACCGCGACCGTGGCTTAGGACGGAAGCTCAGGGCTTGCCGGGCGCCCGGTAGGTCCAGCCGGCCGCGCGCCACCGCACCGAGTCCAGCTGCAGCCGGGCGTCGACGAGCGCGGGTATGTCGACGACCTCCTTCAGCTTCACCGGGTCCAGCTCGCGGAACTCGGGCCACTCGGTCAGGTGCAGTACGGCGTGCGCGCCCTCGCAGGCCTCGAGCACGGAGTCGGCGTACCGCAGCGTCGGACGGACCTTGCGGGCGTTCTCCATCGCCTCCGGGTCGTAGACCGTGACGTTGGCGCCGTGTAGCTGGATCCGGCCGGCGATGTCGAGGGCGGGCGAGTCGCGGACGTCGTCCGTACCGGCCTTGAACGCGGCGCCGAGGACGGTGACGTTCCGCCCGACCCATTCGGCGCCGAGCACCTCGTGGGTCAGGTCGACGATCCGGGCGCGGCGGTGGTGGTTGATGTCGTCCACCTCGCGCAGCAGCGTGATCACCTCTTCGACGCCGAGCTCACCGGCCCGGGCCATGAAGGCGCGCAGGTCCTTCGGCAGGCAGCCGCCGCCGTACCCGGGGCCCGCGTTGAGCATGCCGCGGCCGATCCGCTTGTCGTACCCGAGCGCGTCCGCGAGCTGGGTCACGTCGGCGCCGGTCGCGTCGGCCATCTCGGCGAGCGCGTTGATGAACGAGATCTTCGTCGCCAGGAACGCGTTCGCGCCGCCCTTCACCAGCTCCGCGGTCGGCCGGTTGCAGACCACCACCGGCGACCCCTCGGCGATCGGGGTGGCGAACACCTCGCGCAGCCGGGCCTCGGCGGTCGCGGACTCGACCCCGAACACCAGCCGGTCCGGGTGCAGGGTGTCGTCCACGCCGTGCGCCTCGCGGAGGAACTCGGGCTGCCAGGCGATCTCGACCGCCGTACCGGCCGGGGACTCGGCGTGGAAGCGCTGCTCGACGTGCTTCGACGTGCCGACCGGGACCGTCGACCGGCCGACCACCAGGGTCGGCTTGGTCAGCAGCGGGGCGAGCATGTCGACGACCGAGTTGACCTGGGACAGGTCGGCCGCCTCGCTGCCCTCGAGCTGCGGGGTGCCGACGGCGATGAAGTGCACGTCGGCCCAGTCCGCGATCTCGCGGTAGTCCTTGGTGAACCGCAGCCGGCCGGACTCCACGTGCTTCTTCAGCAGCGGGTCCAGCCCGGGCTCGTACAGCGGCGCCTTGCCGTCGTTCAGCAGCTTCAGCCGGTGCTCGTCGATCTCGACTCCGATCACGTCGAAACCGAACTCGGCCATCCCCGCGGCGGTGTTGGCGCCGAGGTAGCTGGTGCCGATCACGGCGATCCGCAGCGGGCGGGAGGTCGCTTCACTCATGTCGGGGACTCTACCCATCGTGGTTATCAGCCGGTGACCGGCTCATGTCCGCCGGTCTGCCAGGCCGTGCGCTGTTGGTCACTTTCGGCGTACGACGCCCTCCGCTCGCGCGTTGTTCGTCGTACAGTGCAACTCGTGAGTAACTCTTTCGAGCTGTACGCGCTGTCCGAGGAGCACCAGGCGATCCGGGAGGCGGTCCGCGACGTCTGCGACGCCAAGGTCGCCCCGCACGCCGGTGACGTGGACGAGCTGGCCGAGTTCCCGAAGGCGTCGTACGACGCCCTGAAGGCGTCCGACTTCCACGCCCCGCACATCCCGGAGCAGTACGACGGCGCCGGCGCGGACGCGCTCGCCACGGTGATCGTGATCGAGGAGGTGGCCCGGGCCTGCGCCTCCACCTCGCTGATCCCGGCCGTGAACAAGCTCGGCTCGCTGCCGCTGCTGCTGTCGGCCGCCGAGGAGGTCAAGCAGAAGTACCTGCCGCCGGTGGCGGCGGGCGACGCGATGTTCTCCTACTGCCTGTCGGAGCCCGAGGCCGGCTCGGACGCCGCCTCGATGAAGACCCGGGCGGTGCTCGACGGCGACCACTACGTGCTGAACGGCGTGAAGCGGTGGATCACCAATGCCGGCGTCAGCGACTACTACACCGTGTTCGCGGTCACCGACCCGGAGGCGCGGTCCAAGGGAATCAGCGCGTTCGTGGTGGAGAAGGCCGACGAGGGGGTCTCGTTCGGGGCACCGGAGAAGAAGCTCGGCATCAAGGGGTCGCCGACCCGCGAGGTGTACTTCGACAACGTCCGGATCCCGGCGTCGCGGCTGATCGGGGAACCCGGCACCGGGTTCTCCACCGCGATGGCGACGCTGGACCACACCCGGGTGACGATCGCGGCCCAGGCGCTCGGGATCGCCCAGGGCGCCCTGGACTACGCGCTCGGCTACGTCAAGGAGCGCAAGCAGTTCGGCAAGGCGATCGCCGAGTTCCAGGGCCTGCAGTTCATGCTCGCCGACATGGGCATGAAGATCGAGGCGGCCCGCCAGCTCACGTACGCCGCCGCTGCCCGCTCGGAACGCGGCGACGCCGACCTCACCTACTTCGGCGCCGCCGCCAAGTGCTTCGCCTCCGACGTCGCCATGGCCGTCACCACCGACGCCGTCCAACTCCTCGGCGGCTACGGCTACACCCACGACTACCCCGTCGAACGCATGATGCGCGACGCCAAGATCACCCAGATCTACGAAGGCACCAACCAGGTCCAGCGCATCGTCATGGCCCGCCAACTCCTGAAGGGCCTCGGCTGAGGACGTTTCCGCGGGTCGAAGGTGGGTGCGCGGCACCGGACCCGGCGTTGCGCATGTTCGAGCAGGCGCCTCCGCTCCGCAACTCCGGACCACACAGGCCTAGTGCGTCAAGGAACGTTGGCTGCTGTTCCAGTTCGACAGGACGTATGCGGCCACTGCCGGCGACGCACGCCTGAGCGGACCGGTTATCTGGCTCGATCGCCGGACACCTCCTGTCGAACTGCACACCTCAGCCCGGATCACTCGTGATCGCCGCAGCCGTGAACAGCAAACGGGGACTGGGGAGATCTGACCAGATCACCCGATCCCCAGGAGGTGTCCGAGGGGTCGGCGCAGGCATCCATCACGTGATCACGCTCGTCAACCCGCCACAGGTACGACCCCAACGTCTCGGAGAGGCACGACGTAGCTTCACGGCCAACGGCGGAACCCGGTCCGGTTGGAGCTGAGCGGACAGGCCTGCTCCGACTCCAGCGGGTGAGCACACGGCGGCGCGGTAGTGGCTTCTCAACCTCAAAGGGAGCATGCGGCAAGGCCGACTGCGCGACGCGGTTGCGTTGGCGAATCAGGGCGATGAACAGAAGGTTCACGATCAGCTCCTTGTCACTGCTTCGACGCTAAGTCCGCGGACTCGATACGTCCAATGCAAGTATTTGAGGAAGTTGATGCGACTGACGTATGGCAGTCGTCCGGAACTCCAGGCTGTCGCTCATCCGCAATCGATGGGCGGGTGGTCATTGCCTTCTCCTTCAGGTGCTGGGTCCGTGCAGCGTTGGGGTTCGGGTCTGTTCGACTGCGGAAGGCTCGCGGCGCAGCAGCGGCGCTTCGTGGAAGGCGTGGTTGCGCCACCATGCGGAGAGGGGGTGTGGAGCCCACCAGTTCCAGCGACCGAGCAGCTTCATTGCTGCCGGGACGAGGAGGGCACGCACGATCGTGGCGTCGACCAAGATGGCGACGAGCATGCCGATGCCGAGTTCCTTCATGAAGACCAGGCCACTGGTGGCGAATGCGCCGATGACGACCGCCAGCAGCAGAGCGGCGCTGGTGATGATGCGTCCGGTGCGCTGGATGCCGACGGCGACGGCTGTTTCGTTGTCGCCAGTGCGGTCCCACTCCTCGCGGATCCGGGACAGGAGGAACACTTCGTAGTCCATCGAGAGGCCGAAGAGCACCGCCAACATCAGGACCGGGTTGGTAGCGTCGATGAAGCCTTGCGGCGTGAAGTCGAGCAAGCCCGAGAGGTGCCCGTCGCTGAAGATCCAGGCTACGACGCCGAAGGAGGCGGTTACCGATAGCAGGTTCATCGCGATGGCCTTGAGAGGCAGGACCAGGGATCCGAACGCGAGGAACAGCAGCACCAGCATGGTTGCTGCCACCATCAGGCCCATCCAGGGCAATGTGTCGCCGATCGAGTCGACCAGGTCGACCGTGTCTGCCGTCACGCCGCCCACGAGTGCTTGTCCCTGTTCGGGAGCGACGGTTCGCAGGCCACGCACGACCTCCTGCGACTGTTCGCTCTGGCTGCCGCCAGACCAGGTGACGCGGAGGAGGTGGACGTCCGCTGCGTGAGCGACGATCTCGGCGGTGTCGACGCGAGGAACCGCGGTCAGGGCCACGCGATACCTGTCGGCTTGGTCGGCCGTGGCATCGCGAAGGACGATGTTCGCCGTCGAGATCTCGTCTCCGAATCTGTCGAGCATCGTTGCCGCCCGGTGAGCCGGCGCGTCCGCGGGGAGCACTCGGTGGTCGACACTCCCGAAACGTGCCCCCGCGAACGGCGCGGCGATCACGAGGAGGCCCGCCGCCACGACGAGGACGATGGTCACGGGTCGGCCCATCACGCCCCGTGCGAGTGCCGCCCACCATCGTCCTTCGGCCTTCGGGGTTCGTCGGGTCCATATCCGCCCGCGGTCGACTCGCGCGCCGAGGAGCCGCAAGATTGCGGGGAGAATGGTGAGAGTCGCCGCCATGGCGACCAGGACCGCGGCGATGCCACCGTATCCAAGGCTGCGCAGGTAGGCCTGGGGGAAGATCAGCAGACTCGACATGGCAGCGGCGATGGTCAGCCCGGAGACGAGGACGGTGCGCCCAGCGGTGACCACAGTTCGCCGTACGGCGACCTCTACCGCGCCGGAAGCACACCCTGCCGCCGCGGTCGCCAGTTCCTCGCGGAAACGACTGACGACGAACAACGCGTAGTCCACCGCGAGCCCGATGCCGAGCAATGAGATGACGTTGACCGCGAACACCGAGACCTCTGTGAACCCGGCGACAAGTCGCACCATGGCGAGTGCACCCACAGTTGCGGCGCCTCCGACCACTGCCGGCAGCAGCGCCGACACGGCGGTGCCGAAGATCACCAGCGCGAGCAACACCACGAGGGGGAGCGAGAGCAGTTCGGCGCGGGCGAGGTCTTCGGCGGTGATCTCGTCGACGTCGGTGTACACCGCGTACGTTCCAGCCAGGTCGGTGCGCAGCCCGTCCGCCTCGAGGAGTGGAGCCAACTCCTTGTAGTGCTCGATGAACTCGTCCTGGTCCGCGCCGGACAGCGAGATGACGACTTGGGCGGCGCGCCCGTCGCGGCTGACCATGCCCGCCGGGTCAGGCGCATCCTGATAGGAGACCACGGAGCTGACGAGGTCAGCCGGAAGTTGCCGCACCACCTTCGCCACAGCCGATTCGAACGCTGGATCGGCGACCAGCAGCTCGTCGCTGGAGTAGATCGCGATCACGTCGGCCGATCGGTTGCCGAACACCTCGCGCTCGATCACCAACTCTTGGACCGATTCCGACTGCGGGTCTGCGTAGCCTCCGTGCGACAACGAGTCCATGACGCCGAACCCGAACAGACCGGCGACCAGCAGCACCCCTGAGGCGCCCGCAAGGACGGAGCGCGGACGGGTGGCCACGAACGCAGCCCAACGGCGCAGCATCGTCCTACTTCGCCGCGCGAGCCCGGCGACCGGCCGTCATGGCACTGGCGACGAGCAGGGCGGCCGGTACGGCAGTAGCGACGTGGAGAATTCCCGTGGTCTGGAACAGAAGCTCGAACGGCTCCTCCGTGCCGTAACCGCGGTGAGCGATCGGCAACACGACGTGCGTCATCAGCCCTTCAACCACGCCGAAGAGCACCACGAAGAACAGCGCCGTGAGGTTGTAGAAGGCCATCCGCGCGATGCGTGCCACCCGGGGGGCCGCGTGCTGCTCGATCGCGAGAGCGACAACTTGTAGCGCGATCCCACCGAGAGCGAGCCACATCGCGTGGTATCGCGCCGGGGTGTCATAGATCCGTGCCCCGTGCAGGTGATGGACAACCGTGTTCAACGTCGCCAGCGCGCTGACCCACAGGATCCATGGATGCAGTCGAGTGGCGTCGAGGGAAAGGCCGGGCTTGGAGTTCATGCCGGCGATATTACCGTGAACGCATGTTCATAGTCTAGCTCGGCGGACGGCTGTCCACGGCGGTACGCAGGCCGTCATGACACCGGCCGTCTCATCGCATTCGGCCGCCCGACGCAGGTCGCAGCACAGGTGGAAATGTCATCGCGTTTGGCGAACTGAGCGGGGACCGCTCTGCGCGGCTGTTGGCGACTACTCCCCGGCGGGGACGATCGCTGCGGCACACTCGTCGAGGAAACGCCTCAACTCGCGTCGACTCGGACGCGGGTAGAGCTCGCCTGCCACGACGAGATTGTGGATTGCGCCGGCGATGAGAAAGCCGAACGCATCGACGTTGACGCCCGGCCGTACCCGGCCAAGCTCTTGCTCCGCTCGGAGGTAGGCAGCGATTGCTTCGTCGAACGAATGCGTGAGCCCCGACTCCTGGGTCATCCTCCGCACCCGCGCCTTGAGGGCTGCGTCGTCGAGCGCGTTCGCGCCGAGCAGGGCAGGCGTGTCTGAGTCGAGCAGGATCTTGGCGTACCGCTCGAGATTGGCGCCGACCGAGCGTCGGCCCGAGGTTTGGAGCCATGCGTCCAGTGCCGACGTGAGCTCTGCCAACTCGGCCGCGACGAGCTCGAGAACGAGCTCCTCGCGGTCGGCGAAGAACTTGTAGGGCAGGCCAAGTGCGCACCCGGCCTCACGGGCGACGGCGCGCATAGTGAGCGCATTCGCGCCCTCACGTCGCACGAGCACCTTCGCCGCCGAGACCAGCGATGCGCGGATCGCATCGACCTCTTCGCTGGTTCGCCGCTTGGTCATCGCTCAACCTGTCCGTCGTCGTAGGTCATCGTGAGAGGCCGTCAGTCTAGGCGTCGACGAACTGGGGCTGCGCCACCAGATCACACTGATCATCGAGGGCCCGTCCGACCCATGCAAGAACTTCAGAGCGATGCCTGCCGGTGGCAGGACGACCGAGCCGCGGTGTACCGTGAACCCCAGTTCACGATCAATGAGTGTGGTTGCCGGATCAGGTTTTGGGCTGCTCGAGGGTTGCGGGCAGGCCGAAGACGGTGACGTGGTGGGATCCGGCGAAGGCGTTGCTCGCCACGATCCTGCCGTTCTCGATCGTGAGGACGTCGACGACCATTGCGTCGTACTGATCGCTGCCGGGACGACGGAGGTAGCAGATCAGGGCAGGCCGGCCGTTGGCAGCGGACGGGAACGTGCGCCAGTCCAGGGGCCTGCCCAGGAACTCGGCCGCTGCGTCTCTCCCGATGACCAGTGGGTCCGGCGGCATGGTGATGCGCACGTCTTCGGCCAGCAACGACGTCAGCAACACACCAGGTGTCTTCGAATCCCATTGCTCCACAGCGTTTCTCCGTTCCACTCTCCAGCAGTAAACAGTGCTGGAGAGTGGACGAGTATGCGGCTTTCCGCAGACTTCAGCTGCGGAAAGCCCCAGCTCACTCGCCGGTGAGCGGTGAGCCGGGGTCCTTCCAGCGGAAGTAGGTGGGGTCGGTGAAGGCCATGGGAATCTTGCCGAGGCCCTGGATGACGGTGGACAGGCCGTTGGCCCGGCCGACGGCGTAGAGGTAGGCGGACCTGGTGTCCTTGTCGATGCCGACCAGCACGGTGCCTTTGCCGCAGTTCTGAGCGAGCATCGCCTCGAAGCCCTGCCAGGTCGAGCGGCGGACGAACTTCACCACCGGCTTCATCGGGGCGGTCGTCGGGATGTGGATGGTGTACAGCGCACCGCCCCGGGTGTTCGCGAGAAAGGTGTCGTAGGCCTTGCTCTTGCTGATCAGCGCCATCGACTTCATTGCGGCGAACCCCGGCGCGGACACCCGGTTTCGCCAGACGCCCTTGGTGTCGACGCTCCAGCGGAACAGGGTGCCGTCGTTGCGGAGTCCGTACGTGTTCCGGCGCGAGATGCCGGCCGCGGTCGGGCCCTGGTACTCGGCTTCCTCGAGTGCGACGAAGCTCCCCCATCCGCCGCCGATCCGCCGCGTCGTCGAGCCGGTGGAGTCGATCTGGCCCTTCGCCGCGTGATAGCCGGTCATGTGCAGCGCATCGCCCAGGATGACGTACCCGTGGACGCTGACACCGCCGTACCCGTCGTCGAGGACACCCGCCGAGCTGCTCACCTTCGCCAGCCCGTCGGCGTGCCCGTTCTGCGCGAGGAGGTAGCTGGTCGCTGTCGGCGGCGTCGTCGCGATCACCGTCTGTGCCCGGTGGTCGCCGCCGGCCGTCACCGCCCCCACGCCCAGCACGCAGTTCGCCGACTCCGCGGCTGTCGCCGTACCAGGTGCCAGCAGGCTGCCTGCCACGAGCAGAGCCGCTGCCGTCGTACCGATCGCCTTGTTCATCCCGCGCCATCCCTTGGTCTCTACCTGGATAGATGACCGAAGGTGGGCGTTGATTACTTGTCGTCCGAGCTGAAGAGGGTTTCGGAGTCGGGTTCGGCCTGGGGGCGGCGACGCATGTGCGCGGGGGGTTCTTCGTCGTCGAGGATGCCGTCGCCGGGGCGGCCTTCGGGGCCGCCGAAGAGGAGGTCGGACATCTGCAGGTGGACGTGCTCGACGTGCGGTACGTCGGGCAGCACCACCTGGCCGCGTTCGCCGGCGGACTCGATGTGCAGCGTCCCGCAGCCGAGGATGCGGTCGATCAGGCCGTGCTCGTAGGAGACGTCGTTGATCCGCATCAGCGGGATGTCCCGGCCGGTCCGGGTGAGGATGCCGTGCCGGGTGATCAGCCGGCGGTTGGTCAGCGTGTAGGTGGAGAAGAACCAGTTCAGGAACGGCTTCGCGGCGAACGTCACCAGCACCACCACCCCGACCGCGAGGACCGCGATCCGGGCCGGCGTCTGCAGGCTGCCGGTCGGCACGATGGCGGCCACGAAGCCGCCCACGCCCGCCACCACGAGCAGCACGAACACCGGGAAGATCAGCGCCTTCCAGTGCGTCCGGGTGCTGACGACGACGTACTCGTCCTCACCCAACAACTTCGCCGAGATCGCCATGGTCACAGTGTCACAGTTCCCGGGTTCGCTTGTCCTGTCCCGACACGACAGCCTTTCCACCCAGTGGTTTAACTCTTCACAAAATGCATACAGTGCGCCAGGATGCGCGAGGGGTAACGACCCGAGCACGCAGTGCTGCCTTCGGTACGAAAGGAAGCGATGATGGCCGTCTTGTCGGTACTCGACCGGGAGCACACCGTCGCTCCGCCGGGATACAGCCGCTGGCTGATCCCGCCGGCCGCGCTCGCCGTCCACCTGTGCATCGGCCAGGCGTACGCGACCAGCGTCTACAAGACGTCGCTGGTGAAGCACTTCGACACCAGCCAGACCGCGATCGGGGTGATCTTCAGCATCGCGATCGTGATGCTGGGCCTGTCCGCCGCGGTCGGCGGCACCTGGGTGGAGCGCAACGGCCCCCGCAAGGCGATGTTCGTGTCCGCCTGCTTCTGGGCCACCGGCTTCCTGGTCGGCGCCCTGGGCATCGGCACCGGCCAGCTCTGGATCGTCTACCTGGGGTACGGCGTCATCGGCGGCATCGGCCTCGGCATCGGGTACATCTCGCCGGTCTCCACGCTGATCAAGTGGTTCCCGGACCGCCCCGGCCTCGCCACCGGCCTGGCGATCATGGGCTTCGGCGGCGGCGCCCTGGTGGCCAGCCCGCTGTCGCGCCAGCTGCTCAGCGTGTACGACGACAACTACGATCCCGGCAACAGCGCGTCGGTGGCCGGCGGCGGGGCCCTGGTCGCGTTGTTCCTCACCCTTGGCATCGGCTACTTCGTGATCATGATGTTCGGGGTGTTCAACATCCGGGTGCCGGCCGACGACTGGAAGCCGGACGGGTTCGACCCGGCGTCGGTCAAGCAGAAGGCGCTCGTCACCACCAACCACGTGTCGGCGGCGAACGCGATCAGGACCCCGCAGTTCTGGTGCCTGTGGGTGGTGCTGTTCTGCAACGTGACCGCGGGGATCGGCATCCTGGAGCAGGCCAGCCCGATGATCCAGGACTTCTTCCGCGGCGGTGACGGCAAGTCCTCGGTGGCGGTCGCCGCGGCCGCCGGGTTCGTCGGGTTGCTGTCGATCTTCAACATGGCGGGCCGGTTCGGCTGGTCCAGCACGTCGGACGTGATCGGCCGCAAGCCGATCTACGCGATGTACCTGGGAGTCGGCATCATCGCCTACTTCCTGCTGGCCACGGTCGGGCACAACAGCACGGTGATCTTCGTCCTGCTCGCGGCGGTGATCCTGTCCTTCTACGGCGGCGGGTTCGCGACCGTGCCGGCGTACCTGCGGGATCTCTTCGGGACCTACCGGGTCGGCGCGATCCACGGCCGGCTGCTGACCGCGTGGTCCGCGGCCGGGATCGCCGGGCCGCTGATCATCAACGGGTTCCTCGACCGGGAGGGCAAGCCGGGCACGCTGACCGCCGAGGCGTACCGGCCGGCGCTGTTCACGATGGTCGGCGTGTTGGCCGTCGGCTTCGTCGCGAACCTGCTGATCCGCCCGGTCGCCGCCCGGTTCCACGAGCGGTCCGAGCCGACGATGGAGGAGGCGAAATGAACCAGACGCCACGCCTGGTGATCTCCTGGCTGCTGGTCGCCGTGCTGCTCGGCTACGGCATCATCCAGACGCTCATCACCGCGGCCAAGATCTTCACGAATTAGCGCGCAGGTGCGTCACGTCCCCGGCGGCGAGTGGTCGGACGCCGTCGGGGGTGTCGACGATCAGCCGGCCGTCGTCGGCCAGGTCACGTGCTGTGCCTTCCAGGAACGTCCCGTCCGGCAGCTCTACGCGCACCTGACGCCCGAGCGTCGCTGAGTGCTCGCGGTACTCCGGCAGGATCGTCTCCGGGTCCCCGTCGGCAGCACGCCAGGCCTGGTAGCGAGTCGCAAGCTCGCGCAGTACGGCGGCCAGCACGGTCACCCGATCAGTAGTCGCGGCACCCTCTAGCGCCAGCGACGTCGCAGCGGGATGCGGCTTCTCCGACTCGCGCAGGGTCACGTTGAGCCCGATGCCGACCACAGCCGCAGGCCCGTCGACGCGTTCGAGCAGGATGCCGGCCAGCTTGCGGTCCTCGACCAGTACGTCGTTCGGCCACTTCACCTGAGCCGGGATCTCCCCCACCCGACGTACGGCGGCTGCCACCGCCAACGGCACCAGCAACCCGAGCCACGGCCACCGCGCGGCGGGCACAGCCGTCGGACGCAGCAAGGCCGACGTCAGCAGGGCAGACCGCGGCGGAGTGGTCCACGTACGCCCCAGCCGCCCGCGCCCCGACGACTGGTGTTCCGCAGTGACCACCAGCCCCTCCGGAGCGCCGGCAGCCGCAGCAGCGGCCACGACCGCGTTCGTCGACTCCGTCTCGGTCAGTACGTCGATCTGCGTCCAGAGCGAGCCGGGTCGCACCAGCCGCCCACTCAGGAAGCGTGCGTCGAGTGGCGGCCGATCCAGGTCGCTGAACATCAGCCGGTGTTCTGCAGGCCGGCGGCAACACCCGAGACGGTCAGCAACAGCAGCCGCCGGGTCCGGACGATCTGCTCCTCGTCCAGCGAGTCGTCTGTGCGCAGCGTCCGCAGTGCACGCAGCTGCAGGTAGCTGAGTGCGTCGACGTACGGGTTGCGCAGCTCGACCGCACGACCCAGCACGCGCCGTCCGGCCAGCAGGCGGTCCTGGTCGAGCACCTTGAGCACCCACTCGGTCGTCAGCGCGTGCTCGTCGAGCATCAGCTGCGTCAGGTCCGACCGGTCGCCCAGCTCCAGGTAGCGGCCGAGGATGCGCCGGTCGGTCTTGGCCAGCGACATCTCCGCGTTCTCCAGCATCACCTGGAACAGCGGCCAGTTCTGGTTCGCGTCACGCAGTACGGCGACATCGCCGACGGCGGCCAGCGCCGTACCGAGGCCGTACCAGCCGGGCGCGTTCACGCGAGCCTGCGACCACGCGAACACCCACGGGATCGCCCGCAGGTCCTCCAGCGAGGACACCGCCACGCCACGGCGAGCAGGACGCGACCCGAGCGGCAGCTGACCGAGCTCCTCCAGTGGAGTCACCCGGCCGAACCACTCCGCGAAGCCGTCCGCCTTCACGAGCCGGTGGTACGCCGTACGCGCGGCCTCGTCGAGCGTCTTCTCCACCACCGAGAACCGGTTGGCCGCTGCAGCCGCCCGCTCCTCGACAGCCGGAGTGGACGCCAGCAGCGTCGCCGCGGTCACCTGCTCGATGTGCCGCTGGGCGATTGCTGCGTTGCCGTAGCGAGCAGGGATCGCCTCGCCCTGCTCAGTGAGCTTGAAGCGCCCCGACACCGACCCAGGGGCCTGTGCCAGTACGGCGCGGTTCGCCGGACCACCGCCACGACCGAGAGCACCACCGCGGCCGTGGAACAGGGTCAGACGGATCGCGTTGCGCTGAGCCCAGGCAGTGATCCGCGCCTGCGCGTCGTACAGAGCCAGCGTGGCCGACACCGGTCCGACGTCCTTGGCGGAGTCGGAGTAGCCGAGCATGACCTCGAAGCGCCGGTCGTTCGCGGTGAGCCGGTGCCGGACCCGGGTGAGCTGGATCGCGTTGTCCAGCACCTCCACCGAGTTCTGCAGGTCCTCACCGGTCTCGAACAGCGGTACGACGTCCAGCTCGATCGGCCGGCCGTCCATCGCGGCGTCGGCCAGCTCGTAGACGGCCGCGAGGTCCCCGGCGTTGCGGGTGAACGAAACGACGTACCGACGACACGCCTCGGGGCCGAAGCGCTGCTGGATCTGGCCGATCACCCGAAGCGTGGCGAGCACCTCTTCGGTCTGGTCGGAGAGCTCACCACCGCCCAGCACCTCTTCCAGTGCCTTGGTGTGCACCGACGAGTGCTGGCGGACCTCCAGCTCGGCCAGGTGGAAGCCGAACGAGTTCACCTGCCAGATCAGCTGTTGCAGCTCGCCGTACGCCTGCCGCGGAGCGCCGGCGGTCACCAGCGAGTCCTGCAGCACCTTCAGCTCGTGTAAGAAGTCAGCAGCTCGCGGGTAGCCGAAGTCGGCATCCCGGGCGCGCGTCGCGGCCAACCGGCGCGCAGCGAGCAGCAGGAGCTGACGGTGTGGTTCGGCAGGCGAGCGAGTCTCGATGTCGGCAATCAGGTCCGGGTTGACCGCGCGGGCGTCCTCCAGGATGCGGCGGACCGGCGCGGACGGCGGAGTGGTTGCCGCGTCCAAGGTCAGCGCCCGGCCGAGCTCGTCGGTGGCCCGCTCGAGCGCCCGCAGCACATGGTCGGCCTGGATCTGCATGGCCTCGCGGGTGATCGCCGCGGTCACGTTCGGGTTGCCGTCGCGGTCGCCGCCGATCCACGATCCGAGCCGGACGAACGGCGCCACCGCCGGCGTCTTCGTCCCGGCCGCGTCACCGGCCAGCGCGTCGTCGAGCCGCCGGTACACGTTGCCGACGACATCGAACAGGGTCTCCTCGAACACCGCCATCGCGGACCGCACCTCGTCCAGCGGTGACGGGCGGCTGGTCCGCAGCTGCGACGTCCGCCAGAGGATGTCGACCTGCTCGATCAGGCGGCGCTGGTTCTCGGCCAGCTCGCTGTCACCAGCGCGCGGGTCGGACCGCTCCTCCAGCAGCGACGAGATCCGGCGGATGGTCGCCAGTACAGCGCGCCGCCGGGCCTCGGTCGGGTGCGCGGTCAGCACCGGGCGGAACTCCAGCCCGTTCAGCAGCGCGCGGGCCTGCTGCTCACCGCTCTCCGCCGATATCTTCTCGACCGCCTGAGCGAGCTCTGACACCACCGGCGCATCGCCGATCCGGTCGCGCTCGCGCAGCACCCGGGCGCGGTGCAGCTCCTCGCTCAGGTTGGTCAGGTGGAAGTAGCAGGTGAACGCCCGCGCGACGTCCTCGGCCCGCTCGTGCGGCCAGGACGCGACCAGCTGCTCGGCCGCCGCGCCGTCACCGGCGATGGTGAGCTCGCGGAGTTTCTCGACGTCGTCGAGCAGCGGCTGACCGGCGTACTCCACGAGCACCTTGCCGAGGATCTCGCCGAGCAGGCGCACGTCGGCCCGAAGTTCTTCGGGCACCTCGAACCGCGCGCGGGTACGGGTCTCACTACCGGTCTCGGTCACGTTCGCCCACCCTATCGGCGGGCGCACGCCGACGCCGCACAGTCCGCCTGCTGGAAGCCCGATCGTGACCCCATCCGCAGCTACTTCCCAGTACGGCGGGTCAGACGTTGCCGAAGCCGCCTCCGACGACCTGGGAGACCACCTTGGCGAGCTCGGCGGGGGTCCGTTCGGTGCCGTCGACGACGAGCATCCGGGCGCAGGCCTCGGTCATCGAGGCGAGCAGCTCGGCCAGCACCGGCAGGTTCGCGTCCGGAGCAGTGACGCCGGGCAGGGACTTCATCAGGGTCAGCCGCAGGCCCTCGACCAGAAACGCGCGGGCGGCTCGCACCCGTTCGGCGACGACGGGGGCGGCGCCGTACTGGGCGCCGAAGACGATCCGCCAGGACCGCGGGTGCTGCGCGGCGGTGGTGAGGAAGGCGGTCAGGCCTTCGAGGACGTGTTCCTCGGGAGTGCCGACGCTCGGGTCGGCCGGCAACGCGGCGACGATCGAGATGACCAGGTGCTGCTCCTCGCGGGCGAGCAGGGCCAGCAGGAGCTCGTCGCGGTTGGCGAAGGAGGTGTAGACGACCGGCTTGGTGACTCCGGCGGCGTCCGCCACCGACTGCATCGTCGTCCCGGCGTAGCCCTTCTCGGAGAAGACCTCCAGGGCCGCGTCCAGGATCATCGGCCGCCGGCGCTCCGGGCCTAGATGGGCCGCCCGGCGGCGCGGTTCGGGGTCCTCCACCACTTGACAAACCTACCAGATCGTAGGAAATTCCTACGGTCTGGTAGGAACCCGGTCCGGAATGCGCCTACGGTCCCGGGTCTCCACACCTTCGGGGAGGTCGCCATGACCGAGCGAGGCAGCGCGGGCTGGCTGGAGTCCGACGGCCTGACCTCGCTCGACGCGGGTGAGCTCGCCCGGCTGGTGGACCGGACGTCGGAACGGGAGCTTCGGCATCGGCTCATCGGGGGCGTGCGGGAGGTCGCGTTGCGCGAGATCTTTCGCCGGATGCCGGAGTACCTCCGACCCGCCCGGGCTGCCGGGTTCGACGCAGTCGTAGCCTGGCAGATCACGGGGGCAGGCGGGAACGGCGTCGCAGGGGACGTGGACGAGTTCTGGATCCGGGTCAGCGACGGCCGCTGCCGGCTGCTCGACGATCAGCCCGAGAGCGCCGACATCTCCATCCGCACCGACCCGGCCACGCTGCTGCGCGTCGTCACCGGCATCGAGGACCCGGTCCTGGCGGTCCTCAAACAACGCCTCTCGGTCCGCGGCGACCTGGCCCTGGCCGCCCGCCTGACCAAGATCTTCGCCGTCGGACCAGCCTGACGCCGGTCAGCCTCGCTCGCCCAGACCGCGGGGCCTGGACGCGCCGGACCCGCCCGCGCGGTTCGCCCCCGGAGCGGCCGCCGGTGCCTTGACACTGCCCGGCCGTGGCGCCGCCGGGTCGTTGGCGAACCGCAGGTGCGGATCGGCCTGCGCGGCGATCGTGAACATGCCTTCCTTACGCTCGCGGACCAGGTCATTGGCATCCATGCCCAGCTCTTGCCCGTACTCGAACGACTTGGTGGCCAGGTCGGCGTCCGTCGTACCGGCCTCCTGCCAGGCTTGGAGCTGGGCCGGCAGGTTGCCGAACGCGTGACCGATCCGGTCGGCGGCCTCGCGTACGGCGGCCGGCCGGTCAGCGGCCGGGATGTCGGTGTCGGCCACCAGTGCCGCCGCGGCGGCCGTGGCGATCCCGGCCCGGTGCTGCCCCGCCAACTGCCGGAGCGTCGTCCCAGGGGCCGCCTCGATGGCCTCGTCGATGGACTGCGCGAGTCCACGCGCCGCCGGAGCCCAGGCCGAGTCGACGTACGACGGCCCAGCTGACTTCACCTGGTCCGCCAGCTCGGCCGGCAGCACGCTGTCGATGATCTCGTCGCGGTTGTCCTCGACGAAGGCGTTCCGCACCGACGCCGCGAGCGCGTCGTACTGCGGGTCCGCCTCGGCCCGCATCTCGTCCTCCCGCGTGTGCCCGGCGGGGACCGCCCACTGTGCGTACGACACGGTGGCTGCAGTGATCCCGTCGTACGCGTCCGCCAGTTGCTTGCGCGTGAGGTTGCCCGAGGAGTCACGCAGCGCCGCCACGAGCGGCATGTCCGCGCCGTCGGTCAGTTGCACCATCGCGAGGTCAGCGCTGCGCTCGACGTACATCGTGCCCTCGGCGGACGGGGCGACGCCGTCCCGCGGCATCAGCTCGAACTCGTTGTTCCACAGGGATTCCGGTGCGCCGGTCAGCTCGGCGACGCTGCCCTGGATGCGCTCCATCAGCTGACGGATGTTCGCGGGGCGCTCGGCCGCCGGTTGCAGCCGCTCCGGGGCTGCGACCTCGGTTGTCTCCTCCGCCAAGTTCTCGGCCATGGACTGGGCCAGCCTGGCGACATCCTCGCCGTACGCCCGCGGGTCCCGGACCTGCGGCAGGTCGTCGAAGCTGTCGTCGATCGTCTCGGCGATCAGCGTGACCGCGGTGGGCCGCTCGAGGTTGGGGACCCCGGCCGCGATCTGTTCCGCCGCGACGATCGCCATCCCGGCCCGGCCCTGTCCGGCCATCAGGCGAAGGGTCTCGCCGGCCGGCCGCCGGTTGGCCGAGTCGACCGCCGCGGCGAACCCGCGCGCGACAGCCGCGGGCCCGTCCTGGTGGGCTTCCCGCGGCGCCTGCAGCTGTGTCGCGAGCGTGGCCGGGAGCGTCCGGCCGATGATCCCGTTGACGTTGTCCTCGGCAAACGCCGTACTGACTGCCTGTTCGAGTGTGAGGAACCGCGGTGCGACACTCGCGGCCGCCTGCTCGTGCCGCCAGTCGTATTCGTCCGGGACGGCCAGGCGGACCAGCTCCGCGGTGGCCTGCCGGAACCCGTCCCGGGCGGCCGTCACCTCCTCCGGCCGCAGCCGGACGGCTTCGGTCAGCCTGGCCAGGGCCTGCTCCTGGTCGTCGGTGAGCTGGAGCGACTCGACCTGACCGTTCCACCGCGACTGCGGGGCGCCGGTCAGCTCGCCGACCTCGCGCTCGATGCGTTCTGCCAACTGGTGGACCGACTCCGGCCGCTGCACGCCGGCCAGCTTCTGCGCCCGCTCCTGCCGCGCCGGATGCCACTCGTCCAACTTGTCCAGGAACCCGTGCAGCTTCTGGATCTCGGTGGCGGCCAGCCTGTGCGCCGTGTCGACCGCGCCCGCGCCCCCGGCGATGTCCTGCCGCCGGTTCTCGACCTCCTCGGACAGTTCGCGGGCCTTGGCCCCGGTCAGGTCGCGCGCCGCGAAGCCGGTTTCGAGGTTCCGCGCGAACGCACGTACGGCGGCCTCCTGCTCGGCGTCCGGCAGCGTCGCGAACCCCGGCGTCACGCCCAGCACCATCCGGCCGGCGGCCGGAGCGACGCCGCCGCGACCGGCGCCGACGAGTGCGGTCAGCACCGCGTCGTCGCGTTGGTTGAGCCGGGCACCGATCGCGAGGGCCAGCGCCCGCGCGGCCGCGACGTCGCCCTCGAGGATCGGCGGCGTGAACCGGCCGAGATCGTCGGCTCGCCCGTTCTCGAAGAGCAGTGGCGCGAGCCGCGGCGTCGCCGTGGCGGCATAGGCCCTGCTCACCGCGATCCCGAGGCGGCTGCGGTGGTAGGAGTCGGCCGGCGCCGGCAGCGGACTCGGAGGCTCGAGGGTGTTCGCGCAGCTCGCCACCACCTCGGTCAACGCGGCCCGGATGCCGACGCGCTGGTCGTACGTCTCGCCGCCGCCGCGGTTCACCACCGCCTCCGGGCTCGGCGCGAGGCGGGCCGGGATGTCGAGGTTCTCCGCGAGCGGCAGCAGCCGCCGCTGGTTGCCGCGGGTCACGCCGGGCACCTGATCGCCGGTCGCCATCGACCGGCCGCCGGTGTCGGCGACGACGAGCTGGTTGATCTTGCGGATGAGGTCGTTCAGCACCGGGTCGGCCACGCGGAGCAACCTACCGAGCGTGCGGGTTCAGTCACGGCGTTGCGGTGGACGTCACAGGGCAGGACGGCGTACCGGCGCGTAGGCTGCCCGATTATGGGAGAGACGGTGAACATCCACACCACGGCCGGGAAGCTCGCGGACCTCGAGCACCGGCTGGACGAGGCCGTGCACGCCGGGTCGGAGCGCGCGGTGGAGAAGCAGCACGCGCGCGGCAAGAAGACCGCCCGGGAGCGGATCGCGCTGCTGCTGGACGAGGGCTCCTTCTCCGAGCTGGACGAGTTCGCGCGGCACCGCTCGACCGCGTTCGGCCTGGACGGCAACCGCCCGTACGGCGACGGCGTGGTGACCGGTTTCGGCACCATCGACGGCCGCCAGGTGTGCGTGTTCGCCCAGGACTTCACCGTCTTCGGCGGCAGCCTCGGCGAGGTGTTCGGCGAGAAGATCGTCAAGGTGATGGACCTGGCGATGAAGATCGGCTGCCCGCTGATCGGCATCAACGAC
This sequence comes from Kribbella sp. NPDC002412, assembly GCF_053592935.1. Lineage (NCBI taxonomy): Bacteria > Bacillati > Actinomycetota > Actinomycetes > Propionibacteriales > Kribbellaceae > Kribbella > Kribbella sp. NPDC002412. The sequence goes on along the minus strand of NZ_JBSFBL010000045.1, from coordinate 15,740 downwards.
TCCGGCGGCGCCCGGATCCAGGAAGGCGTCGTCAGCCTCGGCCTGTACGGCGAGATCTTCCGCCGCAACGTTCGCGCCTCCGGGGTGATCCCGCAGATCTCGCTGATCATGGGCCCGTGCGCCGGCGGCGCCGTCTACTCCCCCGCGGTCACCGACTTCACCGTGATGGTGGACGAGTCGTCGTACATGTTCATCACCGGCCCGGACGTGATCAAGACCGTCACCGGCGAGGACGTCACCCAGGAGGCGCTCGGCGGCGCCCGGACGCACAACACCAAGTCCGGCAACGCCCACTACCTCGGCAGCGACGAGGAGGACGCGATCGAGTGGGTGAAGGCGCTGGTCGGTCACCTGCCGCAGAACAACCTGGAGGACCCGCCGGCCTACGACTTCGACGCCGACCTCGAGCCGACCGAGACCGACCTGGCGCTGGACACGCTGATTCCGGACTCGCCGAACCAGCCGTACGACATGCACACCGCGATCGAGGCGGTGCTGGACGACGGCGACTTCCTCGAGGTGCAGACGCTGTTCGCGCCGAACATGATCGTCGGCTTCGGCCGGGTCGAGGGCCGCCCGGTCGGCGTGGTCGCGAACCAGCCGATGCAGTTCGCCGGCACGCTGGACATCGACGCCTCCGAGAAGGCCGCGCGGTTCGTCCGCACCTGCGACGCGTTCAACCTGCCGATCCTGACCTTCGTCGACGTGCCCGGCTTCCTGCCCGGCACCGACCAGGAGTGGAACGGCATCATCCGCCGCGGCGCCAAGCTGATCTACGCCTACGCCGAGGCGACCGTGCCGATGATCACCGTCATCACCCGCAAGGCGTACGGCGGCGCGTACGACGTGATGGGGTCGAAGCATCTCGGCGCGGACATGAACATCGCCTGGCCGACCGCGCAGATCGCGGTGATGGGCGCCCAGGGCGCGGTCAACATCCTGTACCGCCGGGAGCTGGCCGCCGCCGACGACCCGGAGGTCCGCCGCCAGCAGCTGATCACCGAGTACGAGGACCACCTGGCGAACCCGTACATCGCCGCCGAGCGCGGCTACATCGACGCCGTCATCAAGCCGAGCGAGACCCGCGCCGAGATCGTCCGGGCCCTGCGCCTCCTCCGCACCAAACGCGACACCCTGCCCCCCAAGAAGCATGGGAACATCCCGCTGTGACGATCCTTCAGGTAGTCAAAGGCGACCCGACCCCCGAGGAGCTCGCCGCCCTCGTCACCGTGATCGCGGCCCGTTCGTCGGTGACCGTCGTACCGTCGCAGCCAGGGCGGGCGTCCGACTGGGCGACGTACTGGCGACACGCCCGGCAGCCCTTCCACCCGGGCCCGGGTCGTTGGCGAGCGTCGGCTCACCCGTAACACTGGGGGCATGGCCAAGTACGAGGTCAACAAGGCGGCTGTCGAGCAGGCCAAGCGGCTGATCGAGGGCAGGCAGTACGTGCTGGACAGCGACTGGGGTGAGGTGCAGCCCCGGGCGGACGACCAGAACGCGTATCTGGAGAACCACAGCTGGGAGGAGTACGCCGCCTGGCACCTGGGCCTCACCGTCGGCCCGTCGGACGAGACCAAGGCCCGCTACGGCTTCGTCATCGGGGACTTCCGGCGGATCCATCGGACGGCCCTGATCGCCTCGGTCTACCGCGCCTCCGAGTGGCGGCACAAGGCCGTCGAACTGGCCGCCCACGACCTCCTCCAACTCCTCGACCAGAAGTCCGGCCTGACGGCCTAGGCGTCGAACTTCGTCTCGTCGAACCAGAGGTCCCGCGGGACCCGTTCGGCGAGCTCGGCCAGCAGTTTGCCGGCGCCGCGGAACAGGTCGGAGTCGAGCGGGATCCCGCAGCCGTTCAGGCCCAGGACGATCGTCGGGCCGTCGTGGCTTCGCATCACGCCGGCGACCTCGTCCCAGCGGATCTCGTGCACTCCGTCGTCGTCACGCAGTACCAGCGCCGCGTCCGTCCGCACCAAGAGCATCGAGCGGACTTCCTTGACGAAGGCCCGCGCCGCGAACGGCGGCTTGAAGCTCTGCCCGGTGGGCAGCTCCGGGATCACCGGGCAGAGCGTGCCCTCGCGGAACCCGGCCTGCTTCCACACCTCGACAGCATCCTCGTAGGCGTAACCGATCGCGTCCGGAAGCGCAGCCTTCAGTACGGCGGCAAGGTCGGCCGGCCGCAGCGCTGCCAGGCCGTCACGGTCGACCGGCTCGAGCTCGGGCTCACCGAACATGCGGCCCATCGTGTTGGCGAACGCACGCCGTAGCTCGGGCTCGTCGGCGTCGAGCCGTTCCTGGCAGCGCGCGACGTGGTAGGCGAGCTCCGCCTCGGTCGGACCGTTCTCGGCCAGGTCGGTCAGCGCCTCCGCGAACGCGCGGGACACCGCCTCCTCGCTGCCCTCCCGCGCCTCGGCGTACACCACCCAGTCGCTGCTCCCACCCGGGCCGGCCACCACATCACCACCGACCTCATAGCTGTGCCCGCCGGCGTGCCGGCACGCCTCCTCGACCCGCTGCCGCAGTACGTCGATCGCGAGCGTGGAACGCCGTACGGCGTCGTCCGGCGGCAGCGTGAGCAGCACACCGGCCGCCGGGATGCCGTACCCGACGACGGCCGGTCCATCGAAGGAACGCGCGACCGGATGCACCCGGGCCGGCGCCGAACCACTCGGCAGCTCAAGCCGCAGATCGTCCGGCAGCGGACCGGTCACCTGCAGCACCGCGTTGGACGGCACGAACCACTTCCGGGCGAAAGAGACCACGTGCTCCGGTGTGATTCCGTCGTACCCGGGACCCTCCAGCCACGCGAGTCCCGCGCTCTTGGCGCCGTACCGCACGTTCAGCAGCTGTGCCACGACCGGGTGCGCGGCCTGTCCTTCCTCGGCCGCGAGCACACCGGCCTCCACGTCCATCCGGTCGACCGGCGGCGCGGCGAGCGCACGGCACACCCCGGACAGGAACTCCCCGACCCGCGCCGCCGACCCGGACGCCACGAACGTGGTCGTCATCAGGTCGACCTCGGCGTTCATCTCGATCGGCAGGTGACGTACGGCGTGCATCACCAGGTGCTCGAGCAGGTGAGCGACCCCGACGGTCCGCAGGGTCTCGTCCCGGGAGCCGACCGCGAAGGTCAGGGTGACGTCGGTGTGGTTCTGCGTGCCGCTGTGCCGCAGCACCTGGACGCCGTCGATGGACTCGCTCACGGCCGAACGCTAGCCGGTCGCGGTGCGGCGGAAGCGGATCAGGGGGTAGAGCGGGGACTGGCCTGACGTGCGGGGTGGGCCGGGGAAGGTCGTCGCGGCGTCCAGGGTGAGGCCGTGGCGGGCGGCCGTGGCGACCAGGTGGGCGAGCGCATCCTGCGACCGGGAGTCGTCGGGACCGCGGCCGTCGGCGTAGCGGCCGGCGTCGGACTTCTCGGTGGTGGTGATGAAGACGCCGTCCGTGCGCAGCACCCGGGCCGCCTCGGCGATCACCGGCTCGCTGTCGTCCAGCAGGTGCAGCAGCCAGATGGCGACCACCGCGTCGCAGCGGCGGTCCGCGATCGGCAGCCGGCCCGCGTTCGCCGCCGCGACGTGGCCGGGCAGGCGGACGCGTGCGTGCCGGAGCATCGCGGTGGACAGGTCGACACCGTGCACGAGGTTGCCGCGGGCAACGAGCTCGGCGCCGACGATTCCGGTGCCGACGGCAAGCTCGAGGACCCGGCCGCCCTTCGGCAGCAGCGAGTCCACCGCGTCCGCGGCGGCTTGCGCGCGTACGGCGCCGCCGCGCGTGTCGTCGTACCGCGCTGCCTCGGTCTCGTCGTAATCGATCCGCGGAGAGGACTTCCAGAGCGCCGGCCAGGTGATGCCGACCTCGGCGAGCATCCGGCGGAGCAACGGCAGGGAGACGCCGACGACGTTGTGGTAGTCGCCTTCGATCGCCGTGACGAACGGGCCGCCGAGGCCGTCGACGGTGAAGGAGCCGGCGACCACGAGCGGTTCGCCGGTTGCGACGTACGCGTCGATCTCCTCGTCGGTGAGGTCGGCGAAGTAGACCTTTGTCGACTCCAGCTCGCGAAGCTCCTGCTTGGCGGCCGTGTCGATCAGGCAGTGCCCGGTGTGCAGTACGCCGGTCCGGCCGCGCATCGACCGCAGCCGTTCGCGCGCGATCTCCGGCGAACCGGGTTTGCCGAACGGTTCACCGTCCAGCTCGAGCACCGAGTCGCAGCCGAGCACAGTCGCGTGCTCGGTCAGGCCGGCGACCACCGCGCGCGCCTTCAGCGTCGCCAGCACCCGGGCCAGCTCGCCCGGGCTCTCCGCGGTGACGTTGTCCTCGTCGACGCCGGAGACGATCACCTCCGGCTCGACCCCGGCGCCACGCAACGTCTTGAGCCGCGCCGGCGAGGCCGACGCGAGCACGAACCGGACGCTCACAGCTTCGCCAGGGCGCGCCGCAGCGGGTCGAGCCCGATCGAGCCGAGGTTCAGCGCGTCGGAGTGGAAGCTGCGCAGGTCGAACGCGGATCCCTTCCGTTGTCTTGCTTCATCCCGCGCCTGCAGCCAGATCCGCTCGCCGACCTTGTACGACGGCGCCTGGCCCGGCCAGCCCAGGTAGCGGTTGAGCTCGGCCTTGAGGAACTCGGTCTCCATCCGGCAGTGCGCCCGCAGGAACTCGAACCCGAGCTCCGCGTTCCACACCTCCCCCGGACGCCAGCCGAACGGATTGCTGGCGGGGATCTCCAGCTCCAGGTGCATGCCGATGTCGACGATCACCCGGGCGGCCCGGAAGCCCTGCGCGTCCAGCATCCCGAACCGCGCGCCCGGGTCCTCGAGGTAGCCGAGCTCCTCCATCAGGCGCTCGGCGTACAGGGCCCAGCCCTCGCCGTGGCCGGAAACCCAGCAGGCGATCCGCTGCCAGCGGTTCAGCAGGTCGGTGCGCAGCATGGTCTGCGCGCACTGGAGGTGATGCCCGGGCACACCTTCGTGGTAGACGGTGGTGACCTCGCGCCAGGTGGCGAAATCCTCGACGCCGTTCGGCACCGCCCACCACATGCGGCCCGGCCGGGTGGTCAGGTCCTCACTCGGCGGCGTGTAGTAGATCGAGCCGTCCGAGGTCGGCGCGATCATGCACTGCAGGGTGCGGATCTCGGCCGGGATGTCGAAGTGGGTGCCGCCGAGCTCGGCCACCGCCCGGTCGGACAGCTGCTGCATCCAGTCCCGGAACGCTTCCTTGCCGTGGATCTTGCGGGCCGGGTCGTCGTCCAGCAGCGCGGCGGTGGCCTCGATGCTGCGGTCGCCGTCGTTCAGGCCGGCCGCGATCGCCTGCATGTCCGCCTCGATCCGGGCCAGCTCCTCCCAGCCCCAGGCGTAGGTCTCCTCGAGGTCGATCTCGGCGCCGAGGAAGTTGCGGGAGGCAAGCGCATAGACCTCGCGACCGCACGCGTCCCGCTCCGGAGCGCGCGGCGCCACCTCCGAGCGCAGCCAGCCGCCGAACTGCTCGAACGCCTTCCGCGCCGACGCGGCCGCCGCCTCCACGGTCGCCTTGACCGGGCTGTCCGGGGCCTGCGCGGCGAGCCCGGCGAAGAAGTCGTCGCCGTCGGCGCCGGTCCAGCTGGCGATCCGGCCGGCCAGGTCGTTCACCTGCCGCAGCGCCGACACCCGGCCCTGACCGGCCTGGTCGAGCAGCGTCTCGCGGTACCCGTCGAGCGTCGTGCCGACCTGGTTGAGCCGGATGGCGATCGTCTCCCAGTCCTGCTCGGTCGCCGTCGGCATCAGGTCGAACACCTGGCGGATCTCGGTCGGGACGGAGGCGATCGCGTTCAGCTGGTGCTGCGGAACGCCGGCCTCGTACGTCTCCAGCTCCAGCCCGAGCCGCTCCAGGAACGCGTCCTTGGCGACCTCCTCGCGCGGGCTGCCGGTCGCGGTCTCCCGCGCCTCGGCCAGCGACCGCCGGGTCAGGTCGATCAGCGCCTCGAAACCGGCCGGGGTGTAGTCCGGCAGCTCATGGTCGTGGCCCTCGATCCCCATGAATGTCGCCGCGGTCGGCGACAGCACGACGAACTCCTCGAGGTACCGGTCGGAGAGCTGATCGATCGGGCTGCTCGGTGTGGTGGCATCGGTCACCTGGCCGACCCTACCCCCGTGGGCCGGAGTCGGCTGACCTGTTTCTGCCGATACTGTGGCCGTCGCTGTCAATGAAAGGACCGGGGTTGAGCCAGACACCGTTCGGCGGTCCGCAGGGTCAGAATGCGCCGTACCCGCCGTACCAGCAGCCAGGGCCTCCGCAGGGCCCGCCGCCTCAGCCTTACGGTCCGCCACCGGGCCAGTACGGCGGGCAGCCGCAGTATGCGCCGGTGTCGGTCGCGCCCCAGCAGGGACAGGGATTCGGCTGGGGACCCAGCTTCGGACCGCCCGGTCCCGGTGGGCCCGGCTTTCAGCCTGGCTGGCAGCCGCAGCAGCCGCCGAAGAAGAAGTCCAAGGGACCCGCGGTCCTGGTGCTCGGCCTGCTCGCGGTCGCGGTCGCCGGCGTGTTCATCTGGAGCCAGGTGAGCAAGGACGCCGACGACGACTACACCCCGCCGGTCAGCTCGGGCCGGTACACGCCGTCGCCGACCACCACCTCGGAGCCGACCGAAGAACCCACGTCCGAGCCGACGGAGCAGCCGACCAGCACCACGACGGAGGGGCCGGAGCCGAAGGCCATCGACGTGGTCGCGAAGAACCGGCTCTACGGGGCCGGCCAGATGGCCGCGACGGGCTGCCGGGAGCCGCGGGTCCGCCCGACCAACCAGCGCAACGCCGCCGCCTACTGGGCCGCGATCAAGCCCTGCCTGGACCGCGGCTGGGCTCCCCTGGTCGCCAAGGCCGGCTACCGGTTCGTGTCGCCGAAGATGGTCTACTGGGCGGGCACGAGCTACTCCAACCCGTGCGGCAGCGGCCCGGTCGCGGTGCCGTTCTACTGCCCGACGAACCAGACGATGTACATGAAGGTCGACGTCTTCGTGAAGACCTACATGGAGTACCCGGACGCGGAGTCGAAGGCGTACTCGCGGATGTGGTACACCCGCTCGATCGCGCACGAGTACGGTCACCACGTCCAGGAGATCACCGGGATCCTGGAGGCCGCGCACGACCTGGAGTACGACGCCTCGTCGTACGACGAGCGGCTGCGGATGAACCGCCGTACCGAGCTCCAGGCGAACTGCTTCGCCGGGGTCTTCCTCGCGGTGAACAAGCGCAGCTATCCGATCAACGGGCTGATGCTGCAGGTGTGGAACAAGTGGGTCGTCACCGCCGGCGACAAGCCGAACGAGGGCACCCACGGCAGCAAGGCCAGTCAGGGCCGGTTCATGGGCCAGTCCTTCAAGACCGGCAACCCGGCCAGCTGCAACACCTTCACCGCGTCACCCAACAACGTCAGTTAACTCTTCACGGGGCCGGGGCTCGGGGTGCACAGTAGTGACCACGCTGAGACCGCATCCGGGGGACCTGATGAGTATCGAGCTGAACCACACGATCGTGCACGTGAAGGACCGGTGGGCCGCGGCCCGCGACGTCGGCGAGATCCTCGGCCTGCCGGAGGCGGGGGCGTACGGCCCGTTCGCCGAGCTGAAGCTGGACAACGGGGCGAGCCTGGACTTCATGGACACCGAGGGCGAGATCCACGGCCAGCACTACGCGTTCCTGGTGAGCGAGGAGGAGTTCGACCTCATCCTCGGCCGGTTGCGCGACGACGGCCGCAAGTGGTGGGCCGACCCGTTCAAGCGGCAGCCGCAGGAGATCAACCACGGCGACGGCGGCCGCGGACTCTACTGGGAGGGCCCGGACGGGCACTGGCTGGAGATCATCACCGTCCCGTACGGCGGCGGCAGCTAGCCGAGAGTGGACGGTACGCCGGGGGGAGATCGCGATGGCGCACATCTGTGGAGAGGTCACGATCGACGCACCCGCCGAGGAAGTGTTCGATCTGGTCGCTGACGAGCGGAACGAGCCGAGGTACAACCCGCGGATCATCCGCGCCGGAGAAGGTGAACGAGGGACCGGTCGGCGGGGGTGCGCGGTTCGTCGCTGTGCCCAAGGGCATGGGAGCCCGGGGCGAGATGGTCCTCGAGATTCTGGAGTACGACAGGCCGCGCCGGCTCCACAACGTGGTGCGCTCGTCGTACCTGCAGGTCGACGGCACGTTGACGTTCGAGGTGGTGCCGGACGGGACGCGGCTGAGGTGGGACTGGGACATGCGCCTGGTCGGACCGATGCGGGTGATGTCCCCGGTGCTTGCCCTGATCGGCCCGTCCTGGGAGCGCCGGAACTGGGTGGGACTCAAGCGGTACCTGGAGTCCGGTCGCGGCGGCGCGGACTGGGCCGATGAGAACTGACTCGGTGAACAGCGCGTATCTGGCCCTGCCGGACGGAGTGGGCCCGCACCCCGGCGTGGTCGTGATCCATGAGGCATTCGGCCTCAACGACAACATCCGGGAGATCTGCCGGCGATTCGCCGGCCAAGGATTCGCCGCCCTGGGTGTCGACCTGTTCCGGGGGCGAAGCCGGGTTGTCTGCATGGCCCGGATGTTCGCGGGCGCAATGCAGGGCAACCTGGACCACTACGGCGTTCCCTTGCTGAAGGACGCCCTGGCGGAACTGTCGAGTCATCCGGACGTCGACGCCGACCGTATCGGCGCCATCGGGTTCTGTCTCGGCGGCTCGATCGTCTTGACGTGGGCCTGCACCGATGACCGGCTGAGCGCGATAGCCCCGTTCTACGGCGCCGCGCCCAGGCCACGAAACGCGATCCGCCGGCTGTGCCCCGTCGTCGGTTCCTGGCCGGGCAAGGACTTCACCACCAAGGCGGCCGGCATCCTTGAAGCCGAGTTGACGGCCGCAGGCGTCGCACACGACTTGAAGGTCTACCAGGGAGCCAAACACGCCTTCTTCAACGATCAGTGGCGCACCTACGAGCCCGAGGCCGCAACCGACTCCTGGCAACGAGTACTGGCATTCTTCGACGAACACGTCCGGCGCGGCACGAGAACCACCTGAGTCCAGTCCCATGGCGCCGACGTCAGACCGATCAGCTGGTGTCAGAGCTCGTCGCGTGGGCTGCTCGATCAGGTGAGCTCGGCCGGGGCGACCTGGCGCCAGGAGTCGATCAGGATGTCGCGTAGCTCGTCGGCGTCCTCGAGCGCCGCGAGGCGGGCCCGAACCCAGTTCGAACCCGCCTCGTGCGGCGGCACCCAGAACTTCTCCGGCTCCGCCTTGATCAGCTCGTCCCGCTCCAGCCGGGGACAGCGCACCGCGAACGACGTCTGGTCGTCCGGGATGGTGATGAACATCCGGCCGGCCACGTCGAACGTCGGGTGTCCCCACCGCTGTTTCTCCACCGTCTCGGGGAAGGACAGCGCGATCCGTCGTACGTCGTCAGCGTCCAGCACGCAGACACTCTAAACGCGCCGGCGGCCAGGGAGCAGCAGGGCGACGACCGCGCCGACGGCGACGATGGCGGCGCCGGTCCAGACTGCTGGGACGAGACCGTCGGTGTAGCTGACCGGAGACTCGTAGGAGCCGGCTGACGCGAACACCGAGGCCAGGACCGCGACGCCCATCGCGACACCGACCTCGCGGATGGTGTTGTTGGTGCCGGAGGCAACACCACGGTCGGCGTCGGGAGCACTCGCCATCACCACGCTGGCCGCCGGCGCGAACGTCAGGCCCATCCCGATCCCGGCCAGGACGAACGGCAGCACCATCTCGCCGTACTGGGTCGTGGCCGTGGTGATCAGGGCGAGCCAGCCGAGCGCGGCCGCGAGGAACAGCTGCCCGGTCGCGATCAGCACGCGGGGACCGACCCGGTCGACGATCATCCCGGCGATCGGCGCCACCACCATCGGAGCCATCGTCCACGGCAACGTCCGGACGCCGGACTCCAGCGGGCTGTAGCCCTGCACCACCTGGAAGAACTGCGCCAGCAGGAACACCGCGCCGAACACGCCGACGGAGAACGTGAACGAAACGAAGTTCACGACGCTGAACGCCCGGTTCGAGAACAGCCGCAGCGGCAGCATCGGCGCCGCGCTCCGCCGCTCCCACGCGACGAACCCGGCCAGCAAGGCCACCCCGGCGACCAGGGACCCGAGCACACCGCCCGAGGTCCAGCCGTCGTCGGCGCCGTGCACGACACCCCAGACGATCGCGAGTACGCCGGCCGTCGCCAGGACCAACCCGGCCAGGTCCAGGCGCTTCGCCGTACCTCTGGACTCGCGCAGGACGCGGGCGGCGAGCAGTACGGCGACCACGCCGACCGGCACGTTCAGCCAGAAGATCCACTGCCAGTTCAGCCCGTCGACGACTGCGCCACCGACCACCGGGCCGACGGCCACACCCAGACCGGAGATGCCACCCCACGCGCCGATCGCGGCACTGCGCAGCTTCTCGGGTACAGCGCCGGACAGCAACGTCAGCGACAACGGCATGACCGCGGCCGCGCCGACGCCTTGAATCGCGCGGGCGCCGATCAGCATCCACGGCTCGGTCGCGAGCGCACAGGCGGCCGAGGCCACCGTGAACAGCACGATCCCGGCCAGGAAGATCCGCCGGCGGCCGAGCCGGTCACCGATCGCGGCCGCGGTCAGCAGCAGCGCGGCGAAGGCCAGCGTGTACGCGTTCACGAACCACTGCAGGTCGGACAGCGACGCGCCGAGCTCGGCCTTGATCACCGGCAGCGCGTTCGTCACGACCAGGTTGTCCAGCGTGACCATGAAGGTGGGGATCCCCACCGCGGTCAGCACGGCGCCCAGCCCGAACCGCCGGCCCCGCGACGCCGAAGGTTCCAGCCTCTCCTCGAGAGCGGTCGATGTCATTGCCACACCCCTCACACCGTGTCCCGCGCGAAGCGCGATTAGTTGTAATTGACTGATAACAAGTCCAGGGCCAAAGTATGCATTCACTGATAACATGTCAAGGGAGAGATGGGAGAAACATGGGTGCGAGGGTGCGGTTGACCGCGGCGGAGCGCGGTGAAGAGGTGCTGGCGGCGGCGGTGCAGGCGTTCGGCGCGGCCGGGTACGCGGGGACCAAGACGGACGAGATCGCGCGGATCGCCGGGGTCTCCCAGCCGTACGTGATCCGCCTGTTCGGCACCAAGCAGCAGCTGTTCCTGGCCGCGCTGCAGTCCGTGTGCGACCGGATCGAGCAGACCTTCCGCGAGGCCGCGGCCGAGGAGCCGACGCTGGCCAGCCTGGGCGGCCGCTACGAGACCTTCCTGGCCGAGCGAGAGCTTCTTCTGGTCCTGCTGCACGGCTTCTCGGCCAGCGGCGAGCCTGCGATCGGCGACCTGGTCCGCGAGCGCTTCGGCGGGATCTACCGCCTGGTCCGCGAGCTCACCGGCGCGTCCCCGACCGAGGTGCGCGAGTTCCTCGGCACCGGCATGCTGCTCACCGTGATGACCGCGATGCAGGTCCTCGGCCCGTCGGCGGTCCCGGTCCCGTGGGCCGACGAGGTCATCTCGACCTTGGGCGACCCGGCTTAGTCCCGGCCGACCTTCTGGCCGGCGGCGAACCAGATCGCGGCCGTGGCGAGGAGCAGCGCGGCGACCGTGACCAGCATCGAGCCCGCGACGTCGGCGCCCTGGATCAGCGCGGCGGCGACCGCGACCACGGGCACGATCAGCACCGCGATTGCCCCCGGCAACCACCACCGGCGGAGCGCCTCGCGGTGGACGAGTGCGTACGACGGGACCTGTGCGGCGAACGCGGTCGCCAGATGCACCACCAGCAAGCTCATCCCGGTCAGCACCACACCCCAGCCGACCTCGGCGGGGGCCCGGATCAACCAGCCGCCGGCGACCACGACCAGGAAGATCACCCCGGTCAGCGAGTCCGGCAACACGACCGTCGCCAGCAGCATCGGAATCCCCACCAGCGGAACCAGATCCAGCTGATTCCACGGCTGCACCGCCGAAACCCCCAACGCCACCGCCCCGGCCACGGCGATGGTCAGCCGAGCAACCACCACAGCCCGCCCAGCCGCCCGCCCCTGCGCCAACCACAAACTAACCCGCTCCGCCGGCGTCACCAGCCACACCTCCAAGCCCGCATGCCGTTCATGAGCGCATCCTTGGGGCAGCCGCGAGTCTGGAGGCGTCTCTCAGCACCTCGTCGAGGGTGCCGGCGCCGTGCCAGGTGACGGTGGGGACGCCGAGGTCGCTGAGGCGGTCGAGCTCGCGGCGGCGTTCGAGCATCCGGAGGCGCCAGGCGAGCGGCCAGGCGCGGGCGTCGTGCTCGTCGAGGTCGATCACCGAGGCGACGTCCGGGGGCAGCGTGTCCACGGCAATAACTGTGCATCCGGAGTGGACGAGCGTCACGACGTACCCGAGGATCGCCTGGCGGAGCAGCGGGCTGAGCACCAGGACGAGGCTGTCGGACCTGATCCGGTTCCGGCGGACGAGTTGCTGCTCGTCCTGCTGCCGTCCGCGGCGATCGGCGTGCACCAGGGCATCGAGGATCCGGCGCAGATGCCCCCGGCCGCTGCCGGAGCGGACGCCGCGGACCAGGTTGCCGGTGTCGATCAGCCGGACACGGTCGCCGTGGCGCAGGTAGTGCTCGGCGATCGACGCGGCCGCGCGGACGCCGGTGTCCAGGCTGCTCGACCGTCCGTCGATCCCTTCGCTGATGCCGATCTCGCCACCGGTGTCGAGCAGGATCACCACCTCGGTGTCGCGGTCCGACCAGGTCGACGTGACGTGCAGCTCGCGGGTGCGCGCCGACACAGCCCAGTTGATCCGCCGCAGCCGGTCCCCGGTCCGGAACGGCCGTACGCCCGCCAGCTCGGTGCCCTCGCCCGGACGCCGCGATCGATGCAACCCGACCAACCCGGCCGGCCGCGGTACGGCGTCGACCGCTTCGAAGCCCTCGCGCAACGGCAGAGTGCTGACCGCAAGCGGCTCCGTCGACGTCACCGGGATGCGGTACGCGCCGAGCACCGACGTAGCGACGACAGTCGGCCGCTCCAACGCCCGCAGGCCCCACCGCTTCGACCGCAACCCGACCTCGAGCGTCACCGCACCATCGGTCACCGGCTCCGCGATCGCGGCCTGCGGCGGGTCGTACTGGAACCACTGCGTCCGCGGCAACGCCGCCACGATCAGGTCGATGTCCGGATCAAGCGTCCCGGCCACGCGCAACCGGTACGTCGTCGCCTGCCCCTCGAACAGCACATCCGTGTCCAGCTCGGTGTGCACCTCAGGCGCCTCCCGCGGCCGGAAGTACCGCCCCCAGACCGCGACGAACGCCAGCGGCAGCCCGAGTACGGCGGCGTCCGGCCGGCGAGCCAGCACCGCCACGAGCAGCAACAAGCCCGCCACACAGATCACCCGGATCTGCGCGTGCGTAGGCTGCCACCTCATCTGGACGCGCCCACCACGGTGGGCGGGGTCGGCACCGAGCCGAGCACCGCCCGGACCACAGTCGCTCCGGTCACCTCGTGCAGCCAAAGCTCCGGCCGGACCGTGATCCGATGCGCGAGCGCCGGTACGGCGACCGCCTTCACATCCTCTGGTACGACGTAGTCCCGCCCCTGGATCACGGCGTACGAACGGGCCGTCAGCAACAACGCCAGCGATCCACGCGGGGACGCGCCGACCAGGACCTGCGAGTCGCGACGCGTGGCGGCGGCCAGGTCGACGCAGTACTGGCCGACTGTGTTTTCGACGTTCACGGTCTCGATCGCCCGTTGGGCGGCGAGCAGTCCGGCCGCGTCGGTGACCGCCTCGACGGTCTGGTCCTCCTGCCGGCGGCTCATCCGGCGGCGCAGGACCTCCCACTCCTCCGCGGCGCTCGGGTAGCCGAAGCCGATCCGCAGCATGAAACGGTCGAGCTGGGCTTCAGGAAGCGGGTAGGTGCCTTCGTACTCGACCGGGTTCGCGGTCGCGAGGACGTGGAACGGCGTGGGCAGCGGGAAGGTCTGGCCCTCGACGGTGACCTGGTGCTCCTGCATCGACTCCAGCAGCGCGGCCTGCGTCTTCGGCGGCGTCCGGTTGATCTCGTCGGCCAGCAGCAGGCCGGTGAAGATCGGGCCGGGCCGGAAGGCGAACTCGGACTCCTTCTGGTCGTAGACGAACGCGCCGGTCACGTCCGACGGCAACAGGTCCGGGGTGAACTGCACCCGCCGGAACTCCAGCCCCAGCGCCTGCGCGAACGACCGCGCGGCCAAGGTCTTCGCCAGCCCCGGGTAGTCCTCCAGGAGCACGTGCCCACCGGCGAGAATCCCGGCCAGCACCAGCTCCAGGGCCCCGGACTTGCCGACCACCGCCTCGCCGACCCGTGCCAGCACTTCCTGGCTGAGCGCGGAAACCTCGTCCACCCGCAGCTCTCGGCCGGCGTGTTCGGTGGCAGGCAGGTCAGCGTCGGTCACGGTTCCTCACAGATTCTCGATGGTCTGGACGGCGTACTCGATCTCGTCGAGGGAGGCCGTGAGCTTGTCGTCCCGGGTGATCAGATCCCACAGCCGGTCGCCGGTGAGCTCACGGGCCCGGGCCGGCTCGCGCCGCGGGTCGACGCCGTGGCGGTGCAGCAGCCGGTCGGTGGTCACCTCGAGCAGCAGCGGCTGGATCCGGCGCGCGAACGTCTGCGAGCCCTCACCCGCCCGGCGCTCGCGGCTGGACTCCTGCAGCCAGGTGGCGATGAACTGCGTGCGGTTGTCGTTGCTCCGGGTCCGCAACGCGGAGAGCTTCTCGTCGTGCCGGGCCGGCCAGCTCGTCTCGAGCACCTCCGGCACGATCAGCCGGATCGCCAGCGAGCCGAACCCGATCGCGAGTGCCGTCGCCACGAACCACAGCGGCCGCGGCGCCATCCCGAGCGCTCCGAACGCGGCCACCAGCAGCAGGCTCACCAGCACGGTGATCCCGACATGCTTCACCAGCACCTTGTCCAGCCGCATCGACCGAGCCGGTGCCGGCGGGACCGCAGCCCGCCGCTCCGACTCGTCCAACGGCGTCCACTTGTACGACGTCATCCGCCCACCTCGGCAGTGACTGCGGACAACTCGTCACGCAGGCGGAGCAGCGCTGCCCGAGCCTCGGCACGAGCCTCCTCGGTCGAGCCGTGCGTCGAGTAGCGGGCCTCGCGGTAGAGCTCACCGAGCCGGACGAGCTCGGGCTCGGAGATCCCGCCGACGCCGAGGACGCGGACCGTGAACTCGGCCGGAGTCTCCGACTGCTCCCGGGGAACCCCGGCCGATGCCGCCGCGTTCTCCAGCGCGACCCAGCACGCGATCACCGCGTCGGTCGCCGAGCCGGAGTCGATCCTGGAGAGTCCGCTGTCGACGGCCCCGGCGAGCCGGTCGGCCTTGATCCGCTCCCAGTCGGTGTCCTCGTCCTCGGCCTCCGGCAGCTGGACCTGCCGCACGACCCGGTAGATCAGCCATCCGATGAACGCCACGATCGCCGTGATCGCCAACCAGACGATTGCCTGCCAGAGTGCTTCCACCCAGGCAGGCAGCGGTTTCGGCTCCACGTCTTTCAGGGCCGACGGCGGGCCAGGCCGCGGAGTCTGCGCGGTCTCGTCGGCCGGCTCCGGGGTCACCGGCCGTGGGCTCGACGTCCGGGTGCTCTCGCTGACCGGCCGCACCGGTCCCCCCGCCGAGGCGAGCACCACGAAACCGGCCGCCGCGATGCCGAGCATCAGCACGACAACCAGCACCAGCGCTCCCCGCCGCCTCGGCTGCACCACGGAAGGCTAACCGATCAGAAGCCGGTGTCGAGCCATGGCAGCCGACT
>NZ_JBSFBL010000044.1:32100-78615 GCF_053592935.1 Kribbella sp. NPDC002412 | reverse complement strand
ACTCGGCGGCCAACCACCCACCAGCCGACTGTCACCAACCTCATGACCGAGTACAGCTAGAGCGCGTCCAGCTTGGCGATCAGGGTCTTCGGCGCGATCTGCCGGTAGGCGCTCTCGACCAGGTCCTCGAGGTGGTCCCAGTCCACGCCGTCGACGTCCAGGTAGACCCCGAGCCAGCCGCGATGACCGACGTACGGCGGCCTGAAGAAGTGCTCGGGATCCTCCTCGACCAGCGCCTCCTGCACCCCGGGCGGCGCCGCGCACCAGAACCCGATCCGGTCGTCGTGGTGCTGGTTCGCGAACATCACAAACACTTTCTTGTCCCGCACGAACCACGTCGGCTCCCCGTGGCTCGGCCGCTCCGTCGTCTCCGGCAGCGCGAGACAGAGACCCCGCAGCCGTTCGAGCACCTCCATGCGTCCTCCCTCAGTGGCGTGGGCCCGGTGACACCACGCCGGCTTCGTAGGCGTAGACCACGGCCTGGGCGCGGTCCCGCAGGTCCAGCTTGGTCAGGATGTTGCTCACGTGCGACTTCACAGTCTGCTCGGCAAGCACGAGCTCCGCGGCGATCTGCCGATTCGACAGTCCCCTTGCGACCTGCCGCAGTACGTCGGTCTCACGCGGCGTCAGGTGGACCGGGTTGATCGGCACGACGGGCTGCACGCGGGCGAAGTCCTCCACCAGCCGCCGCGTCACCGACGGCGCCAACAACGCATCCCCAGCAGCCACCACCCGAACCGCATTCGCCAACTCCTCCGGCGTGGAGTGCTTCAGCAGAAACCCACTCGCCCCCGCCCGCAGAGCGGCATACACATAATCATCAAGATCAAACGTAGTAAGCATGACGACCCGAGCGGGTTCGGCGGGCTCGGCGGCCAGGATGTGGCGGGTTGCGGTGAGGCCGTCCATGACGGGCATGCGGACGTCCATCAGGATCACGTCGGGACGCAGTTCGGCGGCCAGCGCGACCGCCTCGGCCCCGTCACCCGCCTGGCCGACGACCTCGAGATCGGGCTGCGCGTTCAGCAACGCGGTGAACCCGGCCCGCACCATCTCCTGGTCGTCAACCACCAGCACCCGGATCGCCACTCGCCACCTCCTCCACCGGTATCGACGCCTCCACCAGATAACCGCCGTCGGGGGTCGGCCCGGTGCTCACACTCCCATCCACCAGTGCCACTCGCTCCCGCATCCCGACCAGCCCCTGGCCGCCCCCGGGCTGTCCTGCGGCTCGTCCCGGACCGTTCCGGACGATCAGCTTCAGCGCGTGGTCCTCTCGCCGTACCGTCACCTGCACCGCCGACCTCGGCGCATGGCGGACCGCATTGCTGAGCGCCTCCTGCACGATCCGGTACGCCGCCAACTCCACAGCCGGATCCAGTCCGCTCGGCACGCCGTCGTCCAGGTGCACATCCGCTCCAGCTCGCCTCGTGGTCGCGACAAGCTCGGGGAGCTGCTCCAGCCCAGGCTGCGGACCCAGCTCTCGCGTCGGCTCGTCATCGCGCAGCAACTGCAGCACTCGCCGCATCTCGGTCAGCGACGCGCGCGCCGCGTCGGCAATCTCCACAAACTCCTGTCTGGCGTCGTCCTGCAATGCCGGAAGCCGGTGCGGCGCGCTGTCCGCGCGGACGACCACAACAGACAAGTGGTGCGCGACGACGTCGTGGAGCTCACGCGCGATCCGCGCCCGCTCCTGCAGGCGCGCCCGTTCGGCCCGCTCCTCCTTGCTGATGACCTCCTGCTCCGCCAACCGGCGGCGCGTCTCGGTCCTCGACCGCAGTAGGTCGGCGACGACAACCGCGACCGCTGACAGTCCTGCCATGACGAGCAACGAGCTCCAGCTGCCACGGTCTGGTGCGAACGCGAGAGCAACGGCACCCACGACCTGCGTGGCTGTCCACCACACCACCAGTTCGCGTCGGCCCAGTCCGCGGGCGCCGGCGATTGCGAGGACGAACGACGTACCGAACGCTGCTGTCGTCCCCCACGGCCACGGCTCGCTTGGTGGGTCGGGCACGGTGATCGCGGCCATGATCGCGGTGACGAGCAGGGAGACAACGATGGCGGTTCGGGGGCGCGACCAGGCCAGCGCCAGCCCGAGGCCTCGCGCCAGAGCCAGCCCGGCTATGGCGCTCATCGGGACGCGGTAGTGCTGGTACAGGTCCAGGGCGGTCAGGAACACCAAGGCGGCGACCCCCAAGCCGGCGACCCACCTCCATCGTCGGTTCACTCTTCGGACCCTAGTCCGCGCGGTGTCACAGCTGCTGAATCCAAGCCCAGATCAGCCACATCCCCGCGCCACCCGCCGCAATA
Source organism: Kribbella sp. NPDC002412 (assembly GCF_053592935.1). Lineage (NCBI taxonomy): Bacteria > Bacillati > Actinomycetota > Actinomycetes > Propionibacteriales > Kribbellaceae > Kribbella > Kribbella sp. NPDC002412. The sequence continues at coordinate 76,302 of NZ_JBSFBL010000044.1, read as the reverse complement.
GTTGCCGGCAGCACCCATCTTTCGGCCAGCCCGTACAGCCGCCGCACCGAAGCCACGTGCAACCACTGAATCCCCCGAAACCCGAACAACAACCCGACGATGATCGGCACCGAAACCCCCGCGTGCACCACCCAAGCCCCCGCCTTGGTAGGCCCACCCCAAGTCCCCGCCCCATACGGCCCCTCGGTGACCACCCCGTAAAACGCTCCCCGGACCACCGCCATCCCCAACAGCACCACCAAAAACCAACTCACCACCCCCAACACCGCCGTCATCACCCCATGCCCAAACACCACCCCCGGCGCCAAACCCACACCACTCCCCGGCCCCGGGACCACCCCTGCACCACGCCCCGGCCCCGGCACCACCCCCGCACCACGCCCCGGCCCCGGCACCACCCCCGCACCACGCCCCGGCCCGAGCCCCGGCCCCGGCACCACCCCTGCACCACGCCCCGGCCCCCACACCGCCTCCGGCGCCAAGCCCTCGCCGGACCCCACGTCCCGCACCGCGCCGGGCTTCCGTCGCATCGCAACCTTCGCCGCCGACTTCCGCTCGGCCTCCGCCACCAACTGCTCCCGGCGGCCGGCCGTGCGGTCCTCCCCCAGCACCGCGTCGGCCATCGTCTGGGCGCCGACGAGCACGAGGCGAACGTCGTACCCGATCGACTGCACCAACCGGACGGCAAGCATGCTGCGCCCGGATACCGGTCGGCCCGCTTCGGTCCGCCGCGGGGTGATTGTGTCCGTCATGCCTTCTCCTCAGGTCTCAGCTCCTGAGATCGAGGCTAGAAATCAGCGGCCCGCCAGACATCCGGCCACGGAGCCAACCAGCACCCGCTACCCCGGTAGGGGGTGCGGCGTGATCGTACTGTGATCCACGTCACAGTGACCACCGTCCGTGTCACAGCGTTACACGGTCAGTGCCGGACGGCGTGCACTGGCTCAGTGCACTCCTGGGTGCCCGACGGCGCAAGCGGCCACGCCGCGCCCGACAGGAGGTTCGGACCCACATGCGCATTCGGAACCTGGTGGCGATCGCCACGCTGCTCCCGGCTGTGACGCTGGCCGGCTGCGGCAACGACGGGTCGTCCGACGTCGCGGCCTCCACCCCGGGCGCCAAGAAGGCCTCGAAGAACGAGCTCACCGAGCAACTCGGCAGCGCCGGCCAGGCCGACCCGGTCGTGAACGCCTACTACGAGTACCGCGTCGCCCTCGACACGATGATGCGCAGCGGCGGCAGCAAGACCAAGCAACTCGCGCCGGTGATGACACCGAACCTGTTCCAGGCGATCAGCGCCCAAGCGAAGTACTACCGCACCAAGAAGCTCCACAACACCGGGCCGACCAAGGTCCTGTGGGCCAAGCGCACCCTCGCCTCCAGCGGCGTCATCGTCAGCGCCTGCTACGACACCACCCAGGCGCGCACCGTCGACTCCAAGGGCCGAGCCGTCCTTCCCGCCACCACCCCGACCCGCTGGCTCGACGAGATGCGAGTGGAGCAACACCAGTCCCGCTGGCTGGTCGACGGCGGCCGCACTACCCCCAACGCCTGCTAGCTCACGCGTGCCGCACCATCTGGTGCAAGAGGGCTTCGACCGCATCGCGAAGGTCGCGGTCGTGCTCCGGGCCCGACCACACGACCACGCAGCCCTTGTCGCCCAACTTGCTGGCGACCAACTCACGGGCCGGCGTCGGATCTCCCTGATTCAGTACGACGACCAGCCGCCGACCGTCACGCTGCAGCCGATCCAGCAGCGGCGGCAGCGTCGAGCCGCGGAACACCCCGGGGTCGCTCTTCACTTTCGTCTCAACCATCACGCCACGCCCGCGCACCACCAGCAGGAAGTCGGCCCGGTCCCGGGTGAACTCGCGGTCGTGGTAGATCCGCGCCTTCGGCCAGAGCCGCTGCAGCGCGAGGTCGACGTCGGCGTCGTACCGAGCCGCCAGCCGGCTCACCCGCGAACTCGTCCCGCGCGGGCGGAACGACTCCGGCGTACGGCGACCGGCCCGTCGCCGCCCGAACAGGGGCGCCAACCAACGCCCGAACCTCGTGTCGATCATCGGCGGACCCCTCGACCTAGCCGGCACTTAACCCCAGTGTCCCCACCCGGCCGTACCGCCCAACCACTCCCACCCCGATCGTGATCCCACCGCCACAAACCCACAAAAGACGAGCCCCGCGGATGACTCCTGGTCACCCGCGGGGCTGCACTCTCCACGCCCGATATCCACCGGCCCGCCGCTCGACGCGGCCACCACGTGGTACCCGAGCTTGTCTCGGCGGCTCAGCTGTTCTTGATCGCCGAAACCTCGATCTCCAGCGTCACCTTCTCGCTGACCAGCACGCCGCCGGTCTCCAGCGCCGCGTTCCAGTTGACGCCGAAGTCCTTGCGGTTGATCACCACCGAGCCCTCGAGCCCGACCCGCTGGTTGCCGAACGGGTCCGTCGCCGATCCGGTGTACTCGAACGGGATGTCCAGCGACTTGGTCACGCCGCGCACGGTCAGGTCCCCGGTGACCGTGAAGTTGGCGTCGCCGTCCTGCTTGACCCCGGTCGACACGAACGAGATCTCGGCATGGTTGTCCATGTCCAGGAAGTCGTTGCTGCGCAGGTGGTCGTCGCGCTGGCTGTTGCGCGTGTCGATGCTCTTGGCCTGGATCGTCACCCGCCCGGACGAGTTGGCCGGGTTCTCGCCGTCGAGGTGCAGCGCACCCTCGAACTCGTTGAACGACCCCCGTACCTTGGTCACCATCGCGTGCCGCGCGACGAACCCGACCCGGCTGTGCGCGGTGTCGATCGTGTAGTCACCGGACAGAGCGGCGTACTCGCTGGCCATCTAAGATTCCTCCAGAGGACTCATTAGTTGAAGTTTGCATAGTACAGTTTTCACCCATTGCGTCCGGTTGTCCACCCCGGGTGTCGGCGCGTCTGGCCGTTGCCGGTAGCAACCAGCTGGATATTCGGTTGCAGGTCGCGCGGCGCGGCAGGTGTGATGGGTGGCCGAAGGATCGGAGGACCGTCGTGCAACCGCTCAGCGCCGAGGAGATCAGGCGCTCGTTCGTCAACTCGTCCAAGAGCCTGGTCAAGGCGATGACCCTGCCCCGCGGGTTCACCGAACTGCCCTGGGACTCCCTCGACTACCTCGGCTGGCGGGACCCGAAGGCGCCCAACCGCGCCTACCTCGTCGTACGGCGGGACAGCGGAGCGATCGGGGTCGCGCTGAACACCCAGGCGACCGGCAAGCCGCGCCGCGGGACCGGGCTGTGCGACCTCTGCAACACCGCTCACCAGGTCACCGACGTGGCGCTGTTCGCGGCCCGGCGCGCCGGTTCGGCCGGCCGGGACGGCAACACCGTCGGGCTGTACATCTGCGCCGACCTGGCCTGCTCGCTGTACCTGCGCGGGCTCCGCGAGCTCGAGGTGCCGCAGGGGGAAACCGCATCCCCGGAGATCCGCGCCGAGCGGCTCAGCGCGCGAGTTGAAGGATTCGTAAATCGCGTCCTCGCTTGAGGGCCGGGAGTGGGTACCTGGATCTACGCTGGAGTCAGCGGCAAGTCCACACGGGCGAAGAAGGAGAGCGAGTCGCGATGACCGAGTTCAGAATCACGCACGAGATCCACGAGGTTCACCCGGACGTCCGCGAGCGGCTCACCGCCACGACGATCGAGGCCATCAACGAGTCCAGCGCCCGCTCCCCCGAAGACGCCGCCTTGGTGCTGCGCCACAAACTCGGCGAGATCGGCGTCCACATGAGCGAAGCCGCCTGCCTGGCCGCCATAGAACGCATCCGCTCCGGCAAACAACTCCGCTTCGAAATAGAACGAGAAACCGCGGACGAACCCGAATAACGCCACCGCATCCCGCCACCTCACCCACCGGCAGGCGGGCTTGAACACCGCCCGCGGGCTAACACAGGGTCCGGTGGGCTTGCACGCGCGCCAGTGGGCTTGTACAGGGAATACCTTGTCCCAACACCCCAGAGCGTGTTCAAGCCCGCCGCGGGGTGCAGGCGGCGCAGGGCGTGGGGTGGGTTAGCGGGGTTGGGGTTGGTTGGCCTGGGCGGCTAGGTCGGCTGCGGTGAGGAGTGCGTGCAGCGTGAGGCCGGCGTCGGTGAGGGGTCTCGGGGTGGTGTCGTTGCGGTTGATGACGCAGACGGCGTGGGCGATGTCGGCGCCCCGGGACCGCAGTTCCTCGGTGGACAGCACGATCTGACCGCCGGTGGTAACAACATCTTCGACGATGGTCACCCGCCGCCCCGACGTCTCGGCTCCTTCGGCCAGCCTCCGCGTCCCGTACGCCTTCGCTTCCTTCCGCACAAACGCACAAGGCAACCCGGTACGACGCCCCAGCGCCGTCACCACCGGAATCCCACCCATCTCCAACCCAGCAAGCACCTCGGTGTCCGCCGGCACCAGAGGCACCATCGCCTCCGCAATCGCATCCAGCAACACCGGATCCGCCTCGAACCGGTACTTGTCGAAGTACTCGGTCGCAACCTGTCCCGACCGCAACACGAACTCCCCGGTCAGATGCGCACTATCCCAAACCCGCCGCGCCAACTCCCCAATCTCCACACCCGGACCCTACCCACATCCCACCCCCCACACGGCCTCACCTTCTCGCAACCACCCCCTCAGCCACCGACCAGCGCACCCATGTGGCTCGCGCTGGGTTAGGCGGGGTGGTGTTCGGGGGTTTTGGGGAGGAGGCGGCGGAAGTCTTCGGTGGAGATTATGGGGATGTTGTAGTCGCGGGCGGCTCGGGCCTTGACGGAGAGGCTGTCCACGTCGGCGGCTACGACGAAGGTGGTGTCGGGGCGGACGGCTTCCTGGGGAGCGAAGCCGGCGGCGACGGCGCGGTCCCACCAGACCTCGCGCGGCTCGATCATGTCGCCGGTGAACACCATCGTGCTCCCCGGCGGGAACCCCTGCGCGCCAGGACGAGCGGGTACGACGTACCGCCCGGAGCTCGCCCGTAGCAACGCGTCGTCCACGTCGGACACCCGATGACCGAGCATCACCGCGACCCGGTCGAGATCGCTGCGCTGGTCCGCTGTGATCTCACCATCGCCCCACGACACCGATGCCAGCGCGGAAACGTAGTACCGATGCAGCTCGTGCACCTGCGACCGCGTCAGCCCGAGCTCGGTCGCGACCTGGACGAGCTGGTCGGCGTCGGCCGCGGTGATCTCGCGGTTGGCGAGGATCCCGTCGAGCAGCGCAAGGTACGAGTCGGCCTGCGGCGGCTCGGGAACCCGCGGCAGCTGATCCACGATCCGGCTCATCCACCCATGCCGCCCACCCGCATGCACCGGCCGCACCGTCGGCGTGAACTCGGCCCCCGGCAACGCCGGCCACGGCAACCGCCGGATCTCCTCGTAAGCCCACTGCCACGGCGGCGGCGACGGAAACGCCTGCAAATACCGCCCGAACAGTTCCGCCGTCGCACGCGTGTCCGCCAGCGCCGAGTGCCAGCCCTCGAGCGAAATCCCAGCAGCCGCGCAGCACGCGCCGAGCGTCCGCTTCGCCCCCGGATACAGATAACCGGCCAGCGCCATCGTGCACATCGACCGCTCGGTGATCAGCGGTACGGCGACCCCGAGCCGCCCGAACTCCGCCCGCAGAAACCCGAGGTCGAACTCGACGTTGTGCCCGACAACCATCCGCCCGGCCAGCAACCCGCCGAGCTCCCGCGCGACGTCGCCGAACTCCGGCGCGGCCAGCACGTCGGCCGTCAGAATCCCGTGAATGTGCTGGGGTCCGAGGTCGCGCTGCGGATTCACCAACGTCACCCACTCGTGCTCCACCTGCCCACGCGCGTCGAGCAGCACCACGGCGATCTCGATCACCCGGTGCCGATGAGTGGGCAGCAGGCCGGTCGTCTCGGTGTCGATGACGGCATACATCCGTGGCGCCTCCTCCGGCTCGGTTACCGACCCGGAACAACCCAATCACACAGCGCCGACAGTTTTCAGACCGCCGGAATCTCGACCGCGATCTCCTCGCCCAGCCGGGCGCCGCGCGACAGCTTGAGATCGTCACCGCTCCAGAACCGCCCCGGGTCGTACCAGTTCGGCCTCCGCCCGTGCAGCAACCCCATCGCCTCATACGTCACCGCGACGACCTCGGCGCAGTACGCCGACTCCAGCTCGAGCTCCCGCGACCCGCGCCGGAACGCCGGAACGCGCCCGCGCACCCACCTCGACGCCAGCCGGGCCGTCGACGGGAACGGCGTACCGTCCAAGCGCGCGACGGTCTGCAGCACGGCGTCCTCCATCTCTCGGGTCACGGGGTGGTCCAGCTGGCGCAACCACGCCCGCTGACCGTACTTCCGCGCCCACACGAGCACCGCGTCACGCAGGTCGTGCAGCTGGACGCCGCGGTGGTGCGTGCCGGTCCACACGTCCGGCAGCGACCGGCCCAGCTCGGCGTGCCACATCAGCGGCGGCAGGTCCTCGACGACGATCGCCATCCCGACGTGATTGACCGGGCTGTTCGTGGTCAGCTGGATCGCCCGGTCGGCCGCGCCGGCGCCGCGGAACAGCCAAATGTCACCTGTTCGTGTCAGTTCCGTAGCGTCATCCAGTGAAATCCGCGTCTCCACGTCGCTAGGTTAGTCGCCATGAAGGTATGGAAGGTCGTAGGACTTGCGGGGCTCGTCGGCGTGGCCGCAACGGGCGTGGTGATCGCGCGGGGCGAGCGCAAGCGCCGCGCCTACACGCCCGAAGAGGTGCGCGACCGCCTCAAGACCCGGGTCAAGGAAGCAGCCAACGCCTAGTCCCCGGTACGACGTCAGTCGGCCGGGCGTGCGTGGGACGCCGTAACTCGGTGGTACGGCGGTCGCCACTGCACGCCCGGCCGCGTCCATGTCAAGACCGTTGCATCAGGCAACACCTGTCATAGGTTGTGTAGAGCAACCTCTTCCAGGCGGCCGGACGTGATCGTCGCCGTCTGGTACGTGCAGTACGGCTGGCGGCGGCGGTCCGTCGGCGATCCGGGGTTCAGCAACCGCAACCCGCCGGGGCTCGTCGTGTCCCACGGGATGTGACTGTGCCCGAACACCAGCACGTCCACCCCCGGGTACGCCTTCTCGCACCGCTCCTCGCGGCCCTTGGCCGACCCGGTCTCGTGCACCACCGCAAGCGACAGGCCGTCGAGCGTCACCCGGGCAACCTCAGGCAGCCGGGATCGCAGCTCCGGACCGTCGTTGTTACCCCAGCACCCGATCAGCCGCGCCGCCCGAGCCTCCAGCTCGTCCAGCAGCGCCACGCTGACCCAGTCCCCGGCGTGGATCACCACATCGGCCCGCTCGATCACCTCCCACACCGGCTCCGGCAGCTTCTTCGCCCGCACCGGCAGATGAGTGTCCGAGATCAGTACCAACCGCATGCCACCACTCTTCACGCCCCCAGCGACTCGATCAACTCCTTCTCCTTGGCCGGGCTGAGGCCGGCCTTACGCTCGCGGTCCAGGCCGACCTCGCGCTCCCACGCGAGCACATCCTCCAACAACGCCCGCCGGGACCGGTGGGCCAGACCGGCCGCCCGGGCCGCCGCGCCGCTGCGACTCGACCAGCCTTCGTACCCAGGCGCGGTCAGCCACATCGTCAGCGAGTCCGGACCCATGTACTGCTCGACCTTCTGGTCCTCCAGCCACTCCCGCGGCGCGAGCACCACCGGCCCGGTGTGCCCGCCGACCTGGCGCACCAACTCGATCCACTCCCCGAACGGCACAACCGGACCAAGCGTGTCGAAGGTCCCCGTCTTGCCCTCGGTCGCGCAGTCCAGCAACCAGGACGCCAGGTCCCGCACGTCGAGGACCGCCGTGGAGAGCTCCGGCGTGTCCGGCACCAGCATCGGCTCTTCAGGCGCGCGAGCCGCCCGGGCCACCCACGCCCCGGAGCGATCGCTCTTGTCCCCCGGCCCACCGATCAACCCGGCCCGCGCGATCACCAGCCGGTCCCCGACCACCTCGATCGACGCCGCCTCGCACGCCGCCTTCGCCTCGCCGTACAGCTCCCGGTCGACCACGTCCAGCTCGGTCGGAGCCCGCAGTACGGCGGACTCGTCGGCGCCCGGCGTGTCGTACTTCTCGTAGACGTTGACCGACGACACATAGGTCCAGTGCTTCGCCTTCGCGCCAAACGCAGCCAGCGCACCCCGCACGAACCCAGGCTGCCACGACACCTCGAACACCGCGTCCCAGTCCCGGTCGGGCACTCCGTCGTACGCATCCGGCCGGCTGCGATCGGCCGCGACCAGCGTCGCCCCGTCGGCCACCCCACCGCTCTCGCCACGCGCCAGACAGGTCACCGCATGCCCACGCGCCAGCGCCTGGGTCGCGATCTCACGACCCAGCCAAGCGGTCCCGCCGAGTATCAGAATCTCCACGTCCGCAAGCCAATCAGGCGCCACCGACAAAACCCAGGCCGCTCTGCTGACGGCAGAACCGAACGCTTCGTGATGCCGCGAGGGCAACCGGTCACCGTCGTCCTCGAACCCTTGCGGTGACGCCGATCCGGGCGCAGTGTCGTCATAGGGACCACCGAAAGTGGGGGCCATGGGCAAGGGGGAGAAATGGCTGCTTTCGTTCAGATCATCGAGTACAGGACGCAGAAGCCGGACGAGGTCGCGGCGCTCACCGAGGAGTTCCGCAAGACCCGCGAGGCGTCCGGCGAAGGTGCGGCGCCGACGTCCGCGATGACGTGTGCCGACCGGGACGAGCCGGGCCGGTACTTCGGCATCATCCAGTTCGCGTCGTACGAAGAGGCGATGGAGAACTCCAACCGCTCCGACACCAGCGAGTACGCCGCCAAGATGATGGAGCTGTGCGACGGGCCGGCCAAGTACTACAACCTCGACGTGGCGCAGGCCATGGAGTGACCCGCTGATCCCTCGGGCCCAGTCGCATCGCGAGTCCGGCTGGGCCCGAGTCACGCCCGGGGGTCGCCGTACCCGATGCCTTGGGCAACTGGGTGGGTTCGGTCGGCCGGTGCCGGAAGGGAGGAGTCGGCACCGGCCACCCGATTCAGACCGGGTCCGCGGCGCCGGACCCGGTCCGGCTCATCGGAACACCCGGTACGACGACCAGCCGGCCGGCGGCGCACCGCCGTACGAACCGCTGCTGCCGTCGCTGTGCAGGGGATCGGGGTCCTGTGGCTCGGGGGCGGAGTGCAGATCCGGCCAGGGTCTCGGTGGGAGGGACTCACGCGGTGGCAGTCTCAGGTCGGGGTCGGGCCCCTGCTCCGGGTCGAGCCACTCGACCTCGGTGGCGCCGCCGTGGCCGTGGATGGCGACGACGGACTCGATACCGTCCCAGACCGTCGTGGTCGGATAGTCGCCGTACCAGCGGAGCGCGACCGCTCCGTCGGTGAACTGGACGCCCTCGGCGACGGGCCCGGTGCCGCTGACACCGGAGACGTCATGATGGCGGATCAGCCGGAAGCGACGGGCCGTCATTTCGGGGCTACCTCCCAGAGCCGTTCGCCCGGCAGCGTGCGGTCCGGACCGGGGTCGGCGTCGGGGATCGGGTCACTGGTCACGCGCAGGCCGGCGAACCGGCGCGACATGGCCGCTGCGTAGCGTTCGGCCAGGTCGGCCTCCGCCCGGTAGTCCGCGACGACGTGGTCCCCGAACCACACCCGTACGCGGCGACGTTGAGGAACAGGATCGGACATCTCAATGCACCCGCCTACCCGGCCGGCGCGTTCCCATCAGCGACATCGAAGAACAACCGTCCATGCCAATCACTTCCACTTCCCTGTGGGGATGGGTTCACAGAGGTGACGGCTCACCCAACACTTCATGACGCGCTTCCCGGCCAGCTTTTCCGAACCCGAGAACCACACCGAGGTGATTCAGCCGACGACCCAGGCGCGCCAGGTGTCGATGTCGGAGGCGTCCGGCGTGATCTGTTCGGCGAAGATGTAGGTGCCTGCGCCGGGCAGGTGTGCTGCGACGAGGGTGTAGAGGTTGTGGACCAGGAGCATCGGAAGATCCGGGCGGGAGGTCACGAGCTTGTCGAAAATCAGGCGGGCTTCCGCGTGCAAGACATCCTCCCTGAGCCCACCCCGGACCTGGATCTCGATCGCATAGGGGTCCAGGGCCTGGATGTCCTCGGGCTCCGGATCCACCTCGACGTACCCATTCGGCTGAGCCACCACCCCGAGCCACTCGTCCACCGTCATCGCTCGGGCCCGCATCCGCACCGCGGCGCCGTCCGCACTCCCGCCCTCGAACCCGGCCACCTCACGCAACCACGCCGCCACCTGCCCCGGCGACTCCGCAGTGGCGACGAAGACACTGTCGACGACAGACATCTCATCCCTCCGTCAGCCGACGACCCACGGGCGCCAGACGGCGTCGTCTGGGACGTCGAGGGAAGTGCGAGGTGGGAAGGTGTGCACTCCGGCGCCGGGCAGGTACGACGCCACGACCCAGGACATCGCGTGGCTGAGAACCAGTGCCACCTCGGGTTGCGTGGCAACCAACTCGTCGAAGACAGCCCAGGCTTCCTTCGTCTGCCACTCCTCGTCCCGCACACCGGCAACACGGATGTCGATCACGCCCGTGTACCGGTCGATCGCGGAGACATCCTCAGGCTCAGGATCGACTTCCCCGTAGATGTTCGGCCCGAGCAGTACGACGATGTCGCCGTCAGCCGTCCGCGCACGCCCGCGCAACAGATAGGCGTCGTCCTTCAACTCCGCGTCGTCCACCCGCTCGAGCCCCAGCACTTCCCCCAACCACCCGGCCACAGCTACAAGCGGCTGGCCGGTAGCAAGAAAGAAGTCGTCGTCCATAGCCACCAACTCAGCCGACAACCCAGGGGCGCCAGGTGTCGATGTCCGGGTCGTCGAGAGTGGTTCCGGGTTCGAAGGTGTGGGTGCCGGATCCCGGCAGGTACGACGCGATCAGCAACTCCACGTTGTGCGACAGGAGCGCGGGTACGTCCGGAAGTGCGCCGGTCAGCGCTTCGAATGCCAGGCGGGTCTCGTCGGCCTGGGCTTGCTTCCGCTGGCGCGACTGGATTTCGACGACAACGCCGTACCCGTCCATGGCCTGGACTGCGTCGGGCTCCGGCTGGAAGTAGTTTGCGCCGATGTAGACACCGATGACGCCGTCGAACGTCCGTGCCTGGGACTTGTACTGCAGCTCGCCGGTGTCCGCCCGAAGATCTCCGTTGAACTCCAGCCCCAGAGCAGCGGCAATCTGCCCAGCCGCGTCCTCCAACGGCGCGTCCAGAGCCAGAAAGATCTCATCACTATCGGCCATCAAGACTCCTTGCCATAGGTCACGTCGGTCGTCCGCTCGCGGCTATATTCGCTCTCCTCCGGATCCGACGCCTGGAGCGACTCCGGCCGGAGAGTCCGTGAGAGCAAGTCATCCGCGACGAGAAGATGTCCTAGGTGGTAGGTATCGCTCAGCGGATGCGGTCCGCGATCTGGGCCGCGGTCAGGTTGTCGGAGAGGTCGACCGTTCGCATCGAGCCCGGCTCGATCAGGTGGAGTCCGCGCTGACCAGGCAGCACGCGACGAACGAACCACTCCGCAAACTCCGCAGCCGCTTCCACATCCGCCGGGTCCAAGGTGACCGCCTGCCCCGTCCCGCTCAACGCGACCCCGAGCTCACGTGGTCCCGGCTCGAACGGAATCAGAGCCTCGAGCGCCATCGACGACCCCTGGACCGCTCCTACCTCGATCCGCGCAGCCGGCCACCGCTCCTGCAAGGCAGCCGCAAGCTCCTCTGCACTCACCACCCAATCGGGCTCCTCCAGCGGTGCGACCAGGTACTCCGTCATGAGTCATCCCCTTGCTTCAGCGACACGTGCCCCGGAATGTCCAGCGACTGCATGCGATCCCGAAAGTATGCCGCCGCATCCTCGTCGTTCGTGATGATTTCGAGCCCTTCGACCGGGTTTCCCGTGTCAACGATCACCTCGCGGTACTTGAGCAGCATGTGGTCGTTCTTCTCCTCCGCGATCTTGCGCAGGAACGGCGGCAGCGAACTCGGCCGGTAGAAGGACTGATGCGAGCGGCTGCGGTCAGGTGCTGCCGTACTCCCCTAGATCGTCTTCGACCTCGCCTACGTCGACATCTGGCGCCGACGGTGCCGACTCGTCCGGCAGCCGCGGGTCAGCTCCTTCAATCCCTCGGAACTCAGGAAGATCGATGTCCACGACGATGGGGGCGGGGTGGTCGTCGGGGTAGTCGAAGGTGGCTTCTACGTGGGCGGGGGTGATGGTGAGTTCGGCGTGCTGCCAGGTTTGGTCTGCGGACTCGGCCATGGACGCCAGGAGGTTCTTGATCGGTTCGGTGAGGTCTACCTCGATCTGGAAGTCCTGGAGGAGGCGGTCCTCGCGTTTTCGGTCTTCTTTTTCGTTGCGTTCCTCGATGGTGAGGTCGCCGGTTTCGGCGACGGTGATCTCGATCTCGAGCTCTTCGGGGTCCTCGCGGTCTTCTTCGTCCTTCTCGCGTTGTTTGCGGAACTTCTCGAAGGCTTTGCGGGCGACAGTGACGAGTGGGGACTCGTCGTCGTCCTGCTCGGGGAGTTCGATGTCGTCGTAGCGGGCGGTAAGGCGTTTCGGGCGGCCCTTGGAGTCGCGCTCAGGGACGTCGTCCCGGCCGCGGGTGGCCTTGTTGCGGTCCGCGGAGTCGCTGGAGGGGCGGTTGGTGGTGCGGGAGTCGCCGACGAGGCGTTCGGCCCAGGCGCGAGCTTTCGGGGGCGCCATCGACAGGTAGTGGGCGGCGGCTTCGCAGGCGCGGGCGGCCGCGTCGAGTTGCTGGGCGGCGACCGTGGCGCGGCCGTGGGAGGCGGCGATCGCGGTCGCAGCGTTCTCGCGGCAGCGGTCCGCGGTGCGCTGCAGGTGCTGAACCACCTGCGGCACCTCGTCGAGGCAGTCGACCAGACCTCGGGCGACTCGCTGCAGGTCCGAAACCATTCAGATCTGGTCGGCGTAGCTCTTGCATCCGGCCGAGGCGATCTCCAGCGCCTCGGCGGCCTGCTCGACGGCCTTGCCGGCGGCGTCCAGGATCTCCGAGATGTCCCGGTCGACGCCGGTCGCCGTACCGGCGATCAGGCTCTCCACCTGCTGGCTGTGCTGGGTGAAGCGCAGCTTGAACCCGGCCAGGCCGCCGGCGGCCTGCTTGGCCTCCATCGACACCTGGTGCAGCTGTTCCTTGAGCCGCTGTACGTCGGACACGTCAACCCTCTCCCTCAACCACGCTTCTTCGGCAGCACGATCGCCGTACCGGACACGACCACGGGTACCAGGATCGCCAGCCACCAGGGCAGCCCGGCCGCCATCACCGCGACGACCACGACCGCACCTCCCCAGCCCCACCAGCGTGCGCCAGGCAGCCGCGGCAGCCCCAGCACCCGCGACGCCGCCAGCATCGTGACCGCAGCGATGGCTGCGGCCTCGACCCCGGCCAGGAACGACCGCGTGACCACCCACACCACCACGAACCCGACCAGTGTCAGTGCCGCGCTGATGGTACGGCGCTTGCGGCGCTCCTGCTCGGCCCGGGCCTCAGCGCGGACCTGTTCGAGCTGGTCGACCGCCTCACCGAGCTGCTTGGTGATCCGGGTCGCCGCCGACTCCAGGTCGGTCAGCGCACGGATCTCGGGGAACGCGATGTTCACCCGCTTGCCCTCAGCAGGCAGGCCCGCGCGCTGCAGACTGGCCGCAGCCTGTTCGGCCAGCGCGTTCAGCCGGGCCTCCACCTTGCGGCCGCGCTCGGCCATCGCGTCGGCCTCGGCGAGTGCTGTGGCCTCTGCGTTCGACTTGTGCGCAGTCACCCGGTCCTGCGCCTGCTGCGCGTCCGCTCGGGCTCCTGCGACCTGCCGGAGCGCCCGTGCGTACTCCGCCCACTGCTGCTCTTCCGTCTTCATCGCCGTACCAACTCCACCGCGCGGTCCACCTCGTCGGACCGCAGTGCGGCAAACGGTACGACGACCTGTGCCTCCGGGTGCAGGCCGTCCCACAGCAGTGCGCGGTGTGGTTCGGACGCCCAGCGCACCAGCGGACCGCAGACTGCACGGACGCCGTCCTGCGGGTGCCTGAGGAAGAGGTGCGTCGCCACGTTGGCCCGCCCGTACCCGAGCTGCTCGGTGCAGACGTGCAGCCGGTTCCACCACCCGAAGGTGATGAGCCCCTGCGACGGCCCGTCCCGGACGATGTCCTGCAGCGCGTTCGCCGGGCTCTCGAAGAACCCCTCCGCATGCAGCTGCATCTTCGGCACCCCGTGGAACCCGAACCCGAGCAGATAGGTCTCCCCACCGATCTGCCCGTTCCGCACCTGGTCGCGCAGCGCGAACAACCGCGGCGCAATATCGTCGTGCTTGTCGACGGTCTCGACCTCGCATCCCAGCTGCCGCAACGCCTGGATCAGCGCACCCTTGCCATCAGCAACCGCAGGCGACGAGTTGGTGCCGTCGACGAACACGAACCGCGGTGGGTCCACCGCGGCAGCGGCCGCGGACAACGCAAGCCCGCTCAGTACGCCGAGGGCGTCCGCCGGACCGTCACCCAGCACCAGTACGCCGGCTCCTGGCTCGGGACGCACCTCGACCGGCACCGGCGCCTCGGTGACCGCGATCGGCAGCCCGGTCCACGGCCGACCCAGCTCTGGCTTGACCGCAGCCGCGGTGTCCGCCAGCCGCGCCGGCTCGGCCAGGTGGAAGATGCGCGGCGGATGCGCCGCCTCACCGGCCCGTGTCCACAGCTCGCGCCGCAGCTCGTCCAGCACCGGCTTGTCCGCGAAGCTGACCAGCACGTGCTGGTTGTCGTCCGGCGAGCCGAAGTTCGCGTTCAGCACCGCCTCGCCACGGAACTGCAGCTCCGCCGCCGCCGTGTTCCCGCTCCGTAGGATCGCCTGCGCGTCGGCCGGCGTCGTCTTCAGCGCGATCCGGTACGGCACCTGCCCGAAGATCGAGTCCCGCTTGGTCGACAACCGCTTGACGCCCTCGATCGTCTGCGTCGCCAGGACGACGTGAACGCCATACGCGCGTCCCAGCCGGACCAGCCGCTCCAGCAACTTGGCCGCCTCGTCAGCCAGCTCGTCGTCATCCTCCAGCAGCACCTGGAACTCGTCGAGTACGACGAGGATGCGCGGCGGCCGATCGGGGCCGGCAGCAAGCTCCGCGATGTCGGCAACGTTGCCATGCGACTTGAAGATCTCACTGCGTCGCGCCAGCTCGTCCGACAGATGACGCAGTACGGCGAGACCGAAAGCACGGTCGCTGTGGATCCCGAGCACGCGCACATGCGGCAGCCAGTGCTCCCGCTCCGCCGCCGGACCGAGCGCGGAGAACTCGACACCATGCTTGAAGTCGAGCAGGTACATCTCCAGGTCTGCCGGGGCGTACCGCGCGGCGAGACCGTGGATCATCACCAGGAGCAGATTCGACTTGCCCTGCCCGACCGCCCCACCGACGAGCACGTGCGGCAGCGCGGGGTTGCCGCTGCGCAACCGCACCAGCGCCGGCGTCCGGTCGTCGTACCCGATGACTGTGCTCAGCTCGTCCTTGACCGGTTGCCACCAGGTCGAGCGGTCCGGCAACGTCCGGTCGAAGTCGATCGTCGGCAGTACGGCGATGTCCGCCAGCTCGGCCACCACGTCACAGATGCCTGCGGCAACGCTCGCGTCGAACTGCGGGTCGAGCTTCGCAGGTACGCCGGGAAGCTGAGCGACCTCGACCTTCTCACCGGAGATGGTCACCGGGGTGAGCATGTCGAGCAACTGCTTGGTGTCGACGTCGTTCTCGGGTGTCATCGACGGGTCGTGGTGGATGAGGAAGCAGATGCCCCGCTCACCACCGGTCGCGGCCAGTCGGAGCAGGTCGCGCTGGGCAAGCGTGTCGATGCCGGCTGGGTAGTCGAACAGGATGACCAGCCGATAGGGGTCGGTGACTCGGCCCGTCTCCCGAATGAGGTCCTCGAAGCGCTTGTGCCCCAGTTGTGCCTGCCTGCTGGCGCGCAGCGACGAGACATCGACCAGTCCGGACAGCACTGCGTGCAGCTGCTCGGCGGTGTGCGTTGCCCTCGGCACCAACTGCGGGTACTTCGTGGTCAGATGGCCGAGCAGGCCCATCGTCCCGGTCAGCCGCGGATCGAACGCGTCGATCCGGAGCCGGAAGGGTTCAGCAGCCGCAACCAGGCGCAGTGCGACACTCTGCAGCAGCCTTCGGGCGGACTCGTTGCGATCGGCGGTCACCCGCCAGCCGTTGGTCCGAAGCAGTGGCGCGGCGACCGGCGTACCGGGGTCTAGCTCGCCCACTCGCACGTACGACGGGATGCCTGCGCCAACCAGTTGCCGCGAGCGCCAGCGTGCGTCGTTGGGCGGTATGGACGCCAGCCCGGGCGCCAGCTTGTCCGCCAGCAGACGCGCGGTCGGCTCGGCAGTGGCCAGCGCCTCTGCCGTCTTGGCGTCGACCAGGGCCCGTGACTCGCGTCTGGCGACCGCAGTCTGTTCCTGCAGCTGACGATGCAGCTGCACGGCTCGCTGATGCTCGCCGTACGTCAGCCGACGGGCGTTCTCCAGCAGTTGCCCCAGCGCGTGTTGGAGACCGCGGATCCGGGCCTCCAGGAGCTCCGGTGAAACCGGTCCGGGCGTACTTCCCCCGTCAGGCTTCTCCGTCACGAGCACCGTCCTTCCACTTCTGCCCCGCGACACCACTTGCCTGGAGTAACCATGTCACACCACCAGACCCAGTGGTCACTCCAGGCATACCTAGTCTCACCAGTCAGTCCGGTGCGACGATTTCGAGCTCGTAGCCGTCCTCGTTGTGCAGGAAGGCGGCGTAATGCTGCGGGCCCCCGGCGTACGGGTGCCGGTCGGCGAACATCAGCGTCCAGCCGTGCCCGGCCGCCTCCGCGACGATCGCGTCGACCTCGGCCCGCCCGGCCGCGTTCAGGGCGAGATGGTTCATCCCGGGCCGGAGCCGGTCGTGCTCGCCGGCCGACATGGCCGGGCTCTGCTCGACGACCAGGTAGCAGCCGTCCGGGGCGATCCAGGTCATCCCGCCGGGCCAGCCGTCACCGTCCTTCCAGCCCAGCCTGGTGAGGACCCAGCCCCAGCTGTCCAGTGCCCGGGACAGGTCCGGGACCCAGAGCTCGACGTGATGCACCGCGGCGACCATCGGAGCATTATCTGTGCTCGTCGAAATGGTTCGTCACCGCCACCGAGACCAGCCCGGTCAGCACCAGCCAGACCAGCGCCGCGAGCAGCCACGGCCACCACTGCCGGCCCTGGGCGGCCTCGGCCACCGCCTTGCCGAACAGACCGCCGGCAGGCGCGAAGACGAGCACGAGCAGCACCCGCGCGATCGACGTCTCCCTGGTCATTTCTTCATTGTGGGAGCGGATCGCCCGGCCTGCAGAAACCTTGGCGTTTCGCGCCCCGTCATGTTTCTGTCCGTGGCAGGGTTTAGCGTCTGCGGTGGAACTTGGACAGATCGGGGGTTTGAGGTGAGCGGGACCCGGATCGAGACGACCGCCTACGGAGCGGCCGCTCTGGAGCGTCTGCAGGCCGTCGTCGCGCGGCTGAAGGGCGACGATCCGATGAAGCCTGTCACCTTGCTCCTGCCCAACAACCTGGCCGGCGTGGTCGCCCGCCGCCATCTCGCCGGGTCAGGGATCGCTGGGCTCTACCTGGCAACGTTGGAGCGCCTGGCCGAGCAGTTGGCCGCGGGCGTGCTGTCGCCGCGCCGGCCCGCGACCCGGCCGATCGTGGCGGCGACCTGGCGGACGGCGCTGTCCAAAGCGCCGGGCGTCTTCCAGGAAGTCGCCGAGCACCCGTCAACCATCCAAGCGCTTGCCTCAGCCCACAAGGAGCTCCGCGACCTCACCGATGCGGCCCTCGAGAGGGTCGCGAGTGCGTCCGCGCTCGGCCCCGATCTGGTCCGTCTGCACTGCCACGTGACGTCCGAGCTCGCCCCCGAGTGGTACGACGAGATCGACCTGCTCCGCGCGGCCGCGGCGCGGATCATCACCGATCCCAGCCTGGTCGCCGAGCTCGGCGCGCTCGTGCTCTACCTCCCGCAGGAGCTCACCCAGACCCAAGCAGCGTTCGTCGAGGCGCTGGGGTCTGCGGCGGCCGACCTCACGGTCATCGTCGGCCTCACCGACGTGCGGCGGGCCGACCGAGCCGTCCGCCGTTCCCTCGAACGGATCGGGATCGACCTGCCGTCGTCGATCTCGAAGAACTACCCGGTCGCGACCGAGGTGCTGAACGCGTCCGACGCCGACGACGAGGTGCGCTGCGTCGTCCGGGACGTGGTCGCCGCACTGCAGAAGACCCCGGCCCACCGGATCGCGGTTCTCTACTCGGCCGCATCGCCGTACGCGCGACTCCTGCACGAGCACCTCGCCGCTGCCCGGATCGAGGTCAACGGACCCGGCACCCGGCCGGTGCACGAGCGCGCGATCGCCCGGACGCTGCTCGAGGTGCTTGCGCTCGTCGACCAGGATCTGCCCCGCGCCGACGTCTTCCGTGCGCTCGCGAACGCGCCGACACGTGACTTCACCGGCGAGCGCATCCCGGTGCCGCAGTGGGAGCGGATGTCCCGGGCCGCCGGCGTGATCCGTGGCGACGACTGGGATTCGCGGCTCGCGCGGTA
Source organism: Kribbella sp. NPDC002412 (assembly GCF_053592935.1). NCBI lineage: Bacteria > Bacillati > Actinomycetota > Actinomycetes > Propionibacteriales > Kribbellaceae > Kribbella > Kribbella sp. NPDC002412. The sequence continues at coordinate 57,680 of NZ_JBSFBL010000044.1, read as the reverse complement.
CGCCGAGTCCGAGCGTCGTACGGCGAGCCAGGAGGAGGTGGCCGAGGACCCACGGCCGGCAGCGGTACGGCGCGCGCAGTACAACGCAGCCAACGCGGAACGCTTGCATGCGTTTGCTTCCGAGCTTCGCCGCCGGCTGGGCGCGATCGCCGTACTGGAGACGTGGTCCGAGCTGGCCGGTGGTGTGCTGCAGCTCTTCAACGACCTGCTCGGTGACTACTCGTCCCTGCCGGTCGAGGAGCAGTACGCCGCGGTCGCGGTCGAGGGGTCGTTGAAGGGTCTGTCGACGCTGGACGAGCTGGGTACGCCGGCGAGTTTGACGGTGCTGCGCGATGTGCTGGATCTCGAGCTGCAACAGTCGCTGCCCCGGGTCGGGACGTTCGGGACCGGTGTTCTGGTGGCGCCGTTGTCGGCGAGCGTCGGGCTGTCTGCGGACGTCGTGTATGTCGTGGGGCTGTCGGAGGACCTCTATCCGGGGCGGGTGCACGAGGACGCGTTGCTCCCCCATCGGGTCCGGGAGGCGGCGGCGCCCGAGCTGGCGTCGTTCCGGGATCGGTTGGACGAGAAGCAACGGCATTTGCTGGTCGCGTTCTCGGCGGGGTCGCGGAAGGTGGTGGCGTCGTTCCCGCGGGGCGATCTGCGTCGTTCGTCGCGGCGACTTCCGTCTCGGTGGTTGCTCGGGACGATGCGGTCGTTGACCGGGGACCACGCGCTCGCCGCGACCGAGTGGGACCAGGCCTCGTACGGCGATCGGCTGCTGACCTCGGCGTCGTACGCGGGATCGTTGACGACGGCAAGCATGCCGGCGACCGAGCAGGAGTGGCAGGTCCGGGCGGTGTCGGCGCAGTTGTGGCTCGACGACGAGGTCGTGGTCCGGGCGCGGGAGCTCTTGCGTGGGCGGGCGAGTAACGCGTTCACGCGATTCGATGGCGATCTGTCCGGGGTGTCGGGTCTGCCGGAGTACGCGGTGCAGGATCGGATCGCGTCGCCGACGTCGCTGGAGGCGTACGCGACCTGCCCGCATGCGTACTTCGTCGAGCGGCTGCTTCAGGTGGAGCCGCTGGAGGCGCCGGAGGACCTGCTCGTGATCTCGCCGATTCAGGTGGGGAACCTGATCCACAACAGCCTGGACGCGTTCGTATCGCGGTTGGCTGGTTCGCTGCCGTCGTACGGCGAGGCCTGGTCGGCCGAGCAGAGGTCGTTGCTGCTGGCAATCGGTGCGGATCTGGCCGATCAGTTCGAGGCCGAGGGGCTGACCGGGCATCCGCGGTTGTGGCAGCGGGAGCGGTTGCGGATCCTCGGCGACCTGATGGTGCTGCTGAACGACGACGATCACTGGCGGGCCGACCGGGACGCGTCGGTGGTCGCTTCGGAGCTGCGGTTCGGGTTCGACGGTGAGCCGCCGGTGGAGATCCCGGTCCCGTCGGGGCGGGTGCTGCTGCGCGGCAGCGCGGACAAGGTCGACCTCGGTCGGGACGGGACGATCTACGTGACCGATGTAAAGACCGGAGGCTTCTCAAGGTACGAGGCGATCGAGTCCGATCCGGTGGCGGGTGGGACGAAGCTGCAGTTGCCTGTTTACGCGTACGCCGCGCGCGCCCGGCTGGGTGAACAGTCGACACCGGTCGAGGCGTCGTACTGGTTCGTCCGGCGCGGTGGCAAGCGGATCCCGGTGCCGCTGACGCCCGAGGTCGAGGCCCGGTACGTCGAGACGCTCGACGTGATCGTGTCGTCGATCGCGGCCGGGTACTTCCCGCCAAAGGCGCCCGAGGTGCCGGACTTCCTATGGGTGCAGTGCCCGTACTGCAACCCGGACGGGATCGGGCACAGCGAGGTGCGGGCACGGTGGGACCGGAAACGGCTCGATCCGACGCTGTCTCGCCTGGTGCGGCTGATCGACCCGGGTGCGCTCGCGGAGGCCGGCGATGACCTCGAGGGTGGCCGGCGATGAGTGAGTTCTTGCTGGACAGTGCGGCTCGGGAGCGGATCCAGTCGGACACGTCGGCGACGTTGTTCGTCGAGGCCGGGGCCGGGTCGGGGAAGACGCACGCGCTGGTCGACCGAGTGACCACGTTGGTCCTGCGGGACGGCGTACCGCTGCGGACGATCGCGGCGGTGACCTTCACCGAGAAGGCCGGGGCGGAGCTGCGGGACCGGTTGCGGGTCGAGTTCGAGAAGGCCCGCAAGGGGCCGGCCGGGAAGCTGGCGGACGCGGCGCTGGACGATCTGGACTCGGCGTCGATCGGGACGCTGCACGCGTTCGCGCAGCAGATCCTGCTCGCGCACCCGATCGAGGCCGGGCTGCCGCCGCTGATCGACGTACTGGACGAGGTGGGTTCGTCCGTCGCGTTCGAGGAGCGGTGGGCGGAGCTGCAGCAGCTGTTGCTCGACGACGACTCGATCGCGGAGCCGCTGCTGCTCGCGATGGCGGTCGGGGTTGAGCTCAAGCACCTGCGGTCGCTGGCCCGGCTGTTCGGGAACGACTGGGACTTGATCGCCGAGCGCGTGTTGGTCGATCCGCCCGAGTTGGTGGCGATGCCGGATCTCACCGGACTGGTCGCGGCGGCCGCGAAGATCGGCGGGATCGCGGAGTCGTGCCTCGACGCGGAGGATCGCCTGCTGCCGAAGGTGCAGCAGATCCGTGAGCTCGGGGTGATGCTGGACGCCGCGACCGACCAGGAGACGCAGCTGTCGATTCTGCAGACGCTGCGCGGGCTGAAGGTCGGCCGGATCGGGCGCAAGGAGAACTGGCCGGACATCAACCGGGTGCGCGGCGACTGCACCGAGGTCGTGGAGGTCGCCGGATCGCTCGTCGAGCTGCTGCTGGACGCTTGCCTTCGGCATCTTTCCCACTGGATCGCGGAGCGGGTGCTGGAGTCGGCGGAGTTGCGGCGGGCCGAGGGGCGACTCGAGTTTCACGACCTGCTGGTCCTTGCACGTGACCTGCTGCGGCGGGACGCGTCGGTGCGGTCGGCGTTGCAGGAGCGGTTCGAGCGGCTGCTGCTGGACGAGTTCCAGGACACCGATCCGATCCAGATCGAGCTGGCGGTGCGGATCGCGGGTGGCGCCGAGGCGTCGGCTGAGGACTGGCGTGAGGTGGAGGTGCCGGAGGGCCGGCTGTTCGTGGTCGGGGACCCGAAGCAGTCGATCTACCGGTTCCGGCGGGCGAACATCGCGACGTACCTGACCGCTCAGGACCTGCTCGGCGAGACGGTCGCATTGACCACCAACTTCCGCACGGTGTCGCCGGTCCTGGACTGGATCAACGCGGTGTTCGGGTCGCTGATCCAGCCCCAGGAGGCGGCCCAGCCGTCGTACCAGGCCCTGGCGCCCCATCGTGCCGGTCCGTCCGCGGACTCTCCCCGAGCCCCCGAGCCGCAACCGGCCGATGTCAGCGGCGACCAACTCTCACTGCTCGGCGACCTCTTCGACTCCGTCGACGAGCCGGTGAACGACCTCGCGACGGTGCTTCCCTTCCGGCGCGCCACCTCTGACGACGCCACCCCTGTCGCCAACTTTGACTCCTACGACGAGCAGCTGTCAGGTCCGGCCGTCACCATCCTCGGCGCCGAGCCGCACGACGACCTCCCCCGCGCGCAGGCGTCCGTCCTCCGCGAGCGCGAGGCGATCGACGTCGCCGCCACCATCGAGCAGGCGTTGACCGACGGCTGGCTGGTGTACGACGACCGCACCCGCGGCTGGCGTCCAGCGGCAGCCGGCGACATCGCCGTACTGGTTCCGGCCCGTACGTCGCTGCCCTTCCTCGAAGACGCCCTCGACCGCGCCGACATCCCCTACCGCGCCGAGGCCAGCTCGCTCGTCTACCAGACCGCGGAAGTGCGCGACCTCCTCGCCTGCGCCCGTGCCCTCGGCGACCCGAGTGACCAACTCGCCCTCGTCACCACCCTGCGCTCGCCGCTCTTCGGCTGTGGCGACGACGACCTCTACGTCTGGAAGCGATCCGGCGGCTCGTTCACCCTGACCGCGCCGGTCCCCGACTCGCTGCTCACTCATCCGGTCGGCGAGGCGATGGAGTGGCTGCGTCGTACGCACTACGCCGCCCGCTGGATGACTCCGAGCGAGGTGCTGGCGAAGATCGTCGCCGATCGCCGGATGCTCGAGGTCGCCGCGATCGGGCCGCGGGCGCGGGACGCGTGGCGCCGGGTGCGGTTCGTGGTCGATCAGGCGCGGGCGTGGTCCGAGGTGGAGCACGGCGGTCTGCGTTCGTACCTGGCGTGGGCCGCGCACCAAGGCGAAGAGGCGTCGCGAGTCGCCGAGGCCGTCCTCCCGGAGACCGACGCGGACGCCGTACGCGTGATGACGATCCATGCCGCGAAGGGCCTGGAGTTCCCGATCGTCATCCTGTCCGGCATGACCGCCGCGCCGAACCGGCAGCGCGGTGTCCAGGTGCTCTGGCCGCCGGACGGCGGGTACGCGGTCAAGCTGAAATCGTCCGTGCAGACCGAGGACTTCGACCTCGTGCAGCCGGTTGACGAGCAGATGGACGACTACGAGCGCCGTCGCCTGCTGTACGTCGCAGCCACCCGGGCGCGCGACCACCTGGTCGTGTCGCTGCACCGGTCCGGCAACCGCCGCCACTCCAGCAACGCCGAGCTCATCGCGTCCGCCGGAGGTGTCGAGGCACCGCACGCCACGCTCTTCGACAGCCCACCTCCGGTCGAGCGCGAGCCGCGCTCGTCGGCCGACGTCACGCCGCCGATCGCCCGTACCGATTGGGAGAACCGCGTCGCCGCCGCCCGATCCGCCAGCCGGCAACGCTCGGCCCAGAGCGCCTCCGGTCTGGAAGGAACCGGCCCGGACGTCGCGTTGGCCGACGTCGATCCCGGCACGGCCAAGGCAGCCCGCGATCTCGAGCTCCCGCCGTGGTCGAAGGGCCGTTACGGTACGGCGATCGGTCGTGCAGTGCACGGTGTCATGCAAGTCGTCGACCTGAGCACCGGCGCCGGGCTCGACGCCGCCGTCGCTGCCCAGTGCGTCGCCGAGGGAGTCCTTGAGTACGCCGACGTCGTCGCGGCGCTGGCGCGGTCCGCTCTGGCATCCGACGTGGTGAAGCGGGCCGCCGTACGCGAGCACTGGCGTGAGTCGTACGTCGGCAGCCTGCAACCGGACGGCACGATCCTCGAGGGCTTCGTCGACCTCATCTACCGCGAGGACGACGGCCGTCTCGTCATCGTCGACTACAAGACGGACGCCGTACCCGCAGCCGCGTTGGACAACCGGGTCACCTACTACGCGCCGCAGCTCCAGGCCTACGCAGCCACGATCCCGAACTCCGGGACCCCGGTGCTGCTGTTCCTGAACCCGGCCGGCGCCGTCGAGCGTTTGCTCTAGGCAACCAGTCGCAACGCCAGTACGGCAATCACGACACTCGAACCGAGCGCGGTCAGCAACCGTCCGCGGTGGCCGGTCAGCACACGCCCGAGCAGCGCGCCACCACCGGCGAGTAACAGTTGCCAACTAGCCGAGGCCACGAACGCCGCCGCGACGAACACTGCGCGCTCAGCCGCGGTCATCGAGTTGGATCCGCCTAGCACCAGGGCGGCGAAGTAGATCACGGTCATCGGACTCAACAGCGTCATCCCGAGCAGGCCGACGTACGCCTTCAGCGCACCGACTGGCATCTCCTGCGCGATCCCGGTCAGCCGCTGCGCCCGAGACCGCCGTACCGCTCTCACCGCGCCGGTCAATGCGAGCGCTAGAAGCACCACGACCGAGACCCACCGCAACGGCACGACGATCGGCTCGAGCAACGGCGCCAACGCCGAGCCCGCAACCGCGGCCACCAACGCGTAGATCCCGTCTGCCGACGCGATCCCCAACGCCGCACAGGCCCCGACCCGCCACGAACTCCGCGCAGTCAACGCCACCAGATAGGTCCCCACGGGCCCGACCGGCATGGCAATCCCATACCCAGCCAACAACCCGGCGACCACCACCCCGATCACAACACGACCGGAACAGCCCCCCAACCACGGCCCACCTGCTGCTGCGCCGAAGCCGCCCACCCAGCAGCCCGCCGCAACAACATCACTCCAAGGGTCGTGTCCATACCCGCATCATCAGCGCCGGTCCCGAACCCAGCAACCCAATTAGACATTGCGCCGCCCCGTCACAGCACCCAGCCCGGTCACGGCAGCCCACCCCAGCCACCTGGCCGCACCGGCTGCTGCACCGCCTGGCGTTCACCCGTGACGACTCAATTGGATCGGTCAGGAATCGAGAAGCACCTGTATCGGGCCCGCTCATAGCGTTGCCACCAGAGAAACCACCGACTCTGGAGGCAGAAATGACGACCAACCAGCAGACCGCGAAGCGCAAGCCCGGCACACCCGGCCCGTTCTCCCGCTGGCTTCAGCGGACGATGAACGCCCGTACCTCCCGCAAGATCCACGCCGGCCGCGACAAGATGATGGGCATGGACGTCCTCGTCCTCCAGACCGTCGGCCGCCGCAGCGGCGAACCGCGCGAGACCCCGCTGGCCTGGTTCCCCGACGGCGACAACGCCTGGCTGGTAGTCGCCTCCGGCGGCGGCAGCCAGCACCCCGACTGGCACGCCAACCTCATGGCCCACCCCATCCAAGCCACCATCACCTTCGCCGGCGGCGCCCCCCTCCCCGTCACCCCCACCCCCCTCGAAGGCCCCACCCGCACCGAAGCCTGGCACCGCATCACCACCGCCCAACCCCGCCTAGCCAAGTACCAAGCCAAGTCCCCCCGCCAATACCCCGTAATCCGCCTAACCCCCCGCTGACCCTCACCTCGTCGCCCCAACAGAAAGCAGCCCAAATGTGCACACCAGGCCACGCCGGCCCACCCCACACCACCACTCCCCAGCCTGCCAACCAGCCAACCGCTACAGCCCTCCCCGAGGACCTACCGCCCCACCCCCTCAGCCCCCACTCACCCGACGCCCCCGCGCCCCTCCCCGCCGCTGCCAACGGCACCCGAGTCCCGAGCCACTGACCTCCAGCACCGCTCGCCCCCGACCACCAGCTCATCCACGGCAGTCGCCAGCCATTGGGTAGACAGCACGCTCCGATCCCGGCCACAAGGTGCCTCGGATGGGCGCGTAGGTGCAACTCCGCTCCGCAACTCCTGCACCGACCTCAGCTCCCGGTCTACCTCAGCCGCGCGAGGTGTCGCCACCTCACATTGTGATCGTCCGCGCACTCGGTCCCGCACAGATGACGATCCTCGCGCGACGGCACTCCGGAGGCCTCCCCTACTGCGCTTCCGTGGCCGTCCAGGAGGTCTTCGAGCGCCACCACTCGACGTCGCGATCGGCATCGCCTAAGCGGTCCAGGTACTCAAGAGCATGATCCACGAACTCAGCCGGCAACCGGACGTCGTGGTCAGCGACGTAGTGAACCAGTCCGTCAGGCCAGTACCAAACACCGTCACTCAATTCGAGCGCGCCGTTCTGACGACCACAGAACCGGCAGGTCGAGACTCCTCCAAAGGCTCGGAACACGAAGCCGCACCGGAGGTAGTCGGCGATCGTCTCGCGCTCCTGCGGGTCCCAGGACGGATCGATGAAACCCTCCGGATCCGGCCAGTCCGGCGCGGTCGGGCCAGCCCAATAGCCGATCAGCTTCAGCGTCGACGGACCGGTGTGAACCATCGCCATTCACCTCCGTCATAGATGTCCAGGGTCCTACCCGATCCCGAGGCGCCGATCTCGGTTGTCGGAGCCATGACCGTCACGCCGAGTTCATTCGCGAGATCCTGCGCAAAGGTCCCGCTGGGGCAGCCCGTCCAGCACGAGAGCAGCCGGATGTTCTGTCCGCCGGCACTCGGCGCGATCTTACGCGCTATCTCACTCGCCGACTGGCCTGCGATGTCGTCGGGGCCGCCGTGTCCTATGACGTCGTAATAGCCTTCCATCGGGTTCCGCTCCGAGTACTTCAGCATGTTCTTCACGGCTGTATCCCGACCGCCGAACATCGCGTGCCCGGACATTGTCGGCAATCGGCGACTGGCGTTTCCCACAACTGGGAGGCGACTCGCTACGGCGCCTACAGCTACGTCGGCGGCTAGTTGGGAGCAGTTGCCCTTCAGGACGCAGGCCTGGGCGTCGAGGACGCCGGCTGTGCCGGCGGAGGCTACGCCAGTGACAGCGCTTACTTGCAGGAGGATCGGGACGGCCGGGGCGCAGGGGCGGGCGATGGTGCAGATGACGGCGCCGGTGAGGGCGGCGGTGGAGGCCCAGCCGGTGAGGTGGGAGACGTCGGTGAGGGTGCCTTCTATGTCGGAGAGGCCTTGGAGGTCGGTGGTTTTGAGGGGGTTGCCGGAGGTGTAGGCGTACGGATTGGGGGATCCGCCTTGGTCTGGGGTGAGGAAGGTGCCTGTGGAGGGGTTGTACTCGCGTTGGCCGAGGAGGTAGTTGCCGCTGGGGAGCTTGAGGGCGCCGATGTAGCCAGGGCCGCCTGATGTGGTGCCGTTGGTGGTGGCGTCGGGGGTACGTGCGAGGCCGTACGGGTCGTAGGAGTGGTGGGTGGGGGTTGGGGTGGCGGTGGTTAGGAGGGTGCCGGTGGGGGTCGTGGTCAGTGGGGTGAGGGATGGGCCTGTCGCGAGCAGGCCCTTGCCGTAGAGGTAGCGGTCGGTGTTGGTGGAGAGGATCTGGGGTGAGAGCGGGTCCCAGAGGTAGGTGGTTGTTTGGGGGCCGGTGGTGGAGGTGGCTCGGCGGCCGTCACCGGTGTGGGTGTAGGTGGTTTTGGTCGTGGCGGTGGTTGAGGTGATGGGTTTGCCGGCGGCGGACCAGGTGTAGGTGGTTGTGCCGTCGGACGTCAGGTTGCCGTCGGCGTCGTAGGTGTAGCCGCGGGAGTTCGGCGGGTCGAGCGGGTACGTCGCGGGGGCGGTGACGGATGCGAGGAGCTCGCTGCCGGGGCCGTACAACGACCAAGTGCTCCCGGCAGGGCGTTGCTCCCAGGTGCGGTTGCCGATCGGGTCGTAGTCGTAGCGGATGAAGTCCCGGGCCTCGTCGGTGCACTCGTCGACGCCGTAGCAGACATCGGTCAGCCGGCTCAGGACGTCATAGATGTACGACGACTTGCCCGCAACCGAGTCGTTGGTGCGGACCACGTTGTCGGCGGTGTCGTACGACGAAGTGATCGACCGGACCGGGCTGCCACCACGAGTCACCGTCAGCGAGGTGGTTCGGTCCCGCAGGTCGAACGAGCGGGTCTCGACGAGTCCGCCCGGGCGCGTTGTCGTGATAGTGCCGCGCGGGTCGTAGCGGTACGACGCCAGCGGCTTCCCGTCGACCGATGCCGACGCAAGGCGGTCGACTGCATCCCAGGTGTAGGTCTCGGTACGACCGGCAGCGGTTCGCCTGATGAGATTGCCAACGGCATCCCACCGATACGCAACCGAACCGGCAGCGGTCAGTTGGTCGAAGGCGTCGTACCCGAAGCGGGTCGTGCCGAGTGCGTCGGTAATCGAGGTACGGCGGCCGACCGCATCCCACGTGAAACTGACGGTCGGGGTCTTGTCCGAGTACACGATCTTGGTCACCGCGCCACGCGGGTCCAAGGTGAACGACGCGGACTTGCCTGAAGGCAGGATCGTGCGGATCAGCCGGCCGGCCTTGTCGTAGTTGAAGCGCCAAGTACGACCGCCGAAAGTCGTGTCAGTCGTGCGTCCGGCGGCGTCGTACGTGAAGGTCTGCTCCCGGCCGCTCGCGTCGACACGCTTGGTCAGGCGCCCGGACGCGTCGAAGGTGGCGGTGGCCTCCGGCAACGATGGCCGGGTGACGCCGGCCAGGGTGCCGGCGTCGTCGTACCGAAACCGGGTGGTGTTGCCCCGGCCGTCGACCACCGTCGCCAACTGGCCTTGGCCGTTGTACGACTGCCGCGTCGTGACGTCCAGCGGCCCACGTTGCTCGAGCGGCTGGTCATCCGGTGTGTACGTGTAGGTGCTGACGCCGCCCCGCGGCGAGGTCGCCCTGACCAGTCGGCCCCAGCCGTCAACCTCATACCGAGCGACTCGCCCGGTCGGATCGGTGACGCTGACGAGGTCGCCATCCGCGGAATACGCGAATCGTGTGACCCGCCCTAGCGGATCGCGCGACTGCGTTACCAGGCCTCGGCCGTCGTACGCGACCGACGATGCCCGACCGCCGTACGTCACACCGACTGGGTTGCCACGGACGTCGTAGGAGTACGTCGTACTGCGGCCGAGCGGATCGATCGTCGCGACTACGTCGTTCAAGCTGTTGTAGGACCGCCGGGTGACATTGCCGCTGGCATCCGCCGACGAGACGACCCGGCCGAGGACGTCGTAGGTGTGGCGCGCGCCGTGGCCGAGGCTGTCGAAAACTCGGATGAGGTTGCCGGCCGAGTCGTAGTGGAAAGTGACCGTGGCGCCGGTCGGGTCGACCTGACGGACGAGCCAGTTCCGCTCGTACTCGTTGATCCACTTCCCACCGGTCGGGTCGGTCATCGTCGACGTACCGCGGACCCCGGCAGGGTCCCAGGACCAGGTCGACCTGCCGCCCTTTGCGTCCGTCTGGGCCACGACCCGCCCGTCACCGTCGTACTCGGTCACGAAGGATGGCTTTGCCGAGTCGCCGACTGTCTCCGACTGCAGGCGACCGTCGACGTACGCGTACCGCGTCCGCACACCGCCAGGCGACGTCACCCCGGTCAGCCGCCCGTCGTCGTACTCGTAGCGCACGGTCCGCGGCTCGACTCCCGGTCCGGACAACTGGACCGACGTGATCAGGCCGACCTCGTTGTAGTCGTACGACAACGAACGCCGGCCGTTCGTCACGGTTGCCACCCGGCCGGAGACGCGCTCGATCGCCACGCCCTGACCGTTCCGGTCGAGGATCGACACCAGCTCACCGGCCGGCGAGAACCGCATCCGCAACTGGTCGAAACTCGTCAGCAAGTACTCGTTGCCGACGCGCGCCAGGCGGAACCGTGCAACCCCGCGCTCGACGACGAACCCGGTCCCCTGCCGATCGAAGCCGATCTCCCGCCCGTCCGACGCCACGTACCGCGCCCCACGCGCGTCGAGCGTCAGCCGATCCGAGTACGACGGACGCCACCCACGACCAAGTGGACCAGCGGCCGGGTCGTTGGAGTTGTAGGTCCGCGTCACCGTCAGCGGGACGCCCAGCCCGTTCACGGAAGCATCTGACTCGGAAGCGACCAATGCGCCAGTCAGCGTGTTGACCGGGTCCGACTGCAGAGCAAACGGCCCGAAGAGACCCCGCGCCTGCAGATCCGGCAGGACGAACCCAGGAGCACCCGCGTAGATCATCACGTTGCCGCTCGCGGAGCCCTTGCCGTTGCTCAGGGACGCACTCAGCAACCCCGGCGAGCTCGTCAGCGCACAGTCGACCGGCACCGTGATCGACCAGGTCAGTGACTGGGTCCGCGCAGGTCTGGGCGCCGGATGGTTCTCGCACGGCCAGGCGGTCGCCGTCCAGGTGCGCAGGTCGGCGAGCTGGATGGTGCAGATGTTTCCTGACGGCGCGAAGGTTCGCGCCGTGAAGGTGAACTTCTGGCCGGTTCCTGCGTGGGCGAAGCCGGCGTCGTGGGCGAGCTGCGGGCCCTTGGTCAGGAGCTCGCCGCCGGCGGTCACCGCGACGTCTACGTGGACACAGGTGCCCGGCGGTGCAGCGGGCGCGGTTGGAGCGGGCGGGACCACCAGGAGCACACCGACCAGCGAGGCGAGCAATCGCCGGACAGGGTTCATGGTCGCCTCCGCTCGGTTGATCTGTTGTCACTGAGAGTTTACGGAGATTGGAGGCTCTCCGGAGCGGATGATTACCGGCTGTGGATAGCGGGAAGTGACCCTGGGGTGTGGGTGAGCGGGGTGTCGCCTACGATCTGCGGGAACGTGGTCAGGGAAACGTTCGGATGATGGTCTGCCTCCTGGCGGGTCTGCCACCAAGAGTGTGAGGGTGTGGCTCATGAACATCGGTACTCGGAAGATCGTCGTCGACGAGGCGATTGCGCAGTTACGGCTGTACGCCGAGACGAACGGCGCCGTGCTGCAGTACTACGACGGTCTGCCGGGGATGACGTGCGTCGGAGGGTCCGACCCGAACCGGATCACGCTGGAGGACCTGGCCCGGACGATGGTGGTCGGCGCCGACCTGCGCGCGATGGACATCCCGTGGCTGCTCGAGGTGGAGGCGGAGAAGGAGCTTGCCGCGATCCCGGTCGAGGCGCGGCTGGAGGACGCGACGCCGGGCAGCGAGCTGTTCGAGGCGGCGATGGCGCTGGACGAGAAGTTCACCGGCCACCGCGGCTTCGGCCACGCGAAGAAGTCGAAGTTGCTGCACCTGAAGCGGCCGTTCCTCTACCCGGTCACCGACAGCTTCATCCGGATGACCTACGGCTCGGCGTCGGCCGGCGCCGAGTTCCTGACCGCGGTGCACAACGACCTGGTCAACCCGGCCAACGTCCGCGACTTCAAGCTGCTGCAGGTCCGCCTGATCGCCGAGCCGCCGACGTCGGCCGCGCGGCTGCTCGGCGAGGTCCCGACCCTCCGCCTGCTCGACATCCTGGCCTCACTCCTGGGAGAGGCTAAATAACCCCGAGCCGCGCCAGCGGTTCCACCAGCTCCCGCTCCTCGTAGGACAGATGCGAGAGCAGCGTGTCGTCCAGTAGGTCCACGGCCGCCCGCAGACCGTCGATGCTGCCTGATCCGTCAACCAGCGCAACCAGTGCCTTGTCGACACCTTCCAGTACGTCGTGGATGATCCGGTGCTCCTCTTCCAGCCGGTCCACGACGGGCGCCAGCGCCGGATCGGCCCGCCGCAGGTGCGGGAACAACGACGCGTCCTCCAGCGAGTGGTGAGTGGTCACCAGCCGGCAGTACGACTCGCAGTACGTCCCCAGCGTCCAGTTGTTCTGCCGCATGGTCATCGTGTTGATGTGCGACCGCGCCTGCCCGACACCGATCGAGCCGGCGGCCACCTGCTCCACCAAGTCCCGCACCTGCTCGAGCTCTGCACGCAGATGGTCGTGTACGTCGATCAGATGCTGACCAGACTGCAGTTGGTACGGCGTATACGTCCGCCCCGGGTCCAACGCCGGCCCAGTCGGCCGCTCCGACTCATCCAGCACCTGTACGGCGCTTCGCCGTACAGCAGGCGGTGGAGTCGGCACAACGCCGAAGCCACCTTCGACAACCGGAGCACGCTCAACAACCGCACCGGAGCGAGCAGCGGACACAGCCTCGCGGACACCACTGGCGACCTCGGCAAAGCGCCGGATGTCATCGGGATTGTCTGAGCCCAGGATGTAGGTGCTCATGCCCTCGCCCAGCGTCAGTTCGGCGAGCTGGTCGATCCACAGCTCCTCTGGACCCTGCAAGAACCCGCCACCACGCCCGTCGAACCGTCCCGACAGGTTGTAGAGCCGCCGTACCGACGCAGGATCCCGCCCTGCCTCCACAGCGGCCTCGTCGATGATCTTGTTCATCGCGGCCAGCTGGTCCGGGCCGGCGTACGCGCTGCTCGGCAGCCAGCCGTCGGCAAGCCGCCCAGTGACCGCGAGCATGCGCGGCTTGTAGGCACCGAGCCAGATCTCGACGTCGTGTGCGGGCTGCGGACCACGCTTGGCGCCGGCGACGGTGTAGTGCTTGCCAGGAAGGCGGATGCCACCGCCCTCCGGTGTCCACACCTCGCGCATGATCGCAATGGCCTCTTCCAGCGCGGCGATGCTCTGCCCAGCCGTCAGCCGCGGACCGGCGTTCGCAGCGACCGCGTCCAGGAAGCCACCGGCACCGAGACCGAGCTCGACTCGACCACCGCTGATCAGGTCCAAGGTGGCGACGCTGCGGGCGAGGACGACCGGGTGGCGCAGCGGGAGGTTGGCGACGTTTGTGGCGACCTTGACCCGCTGGGTCTGGGCCGCGACGACGGACAGCAGGGTCCAAGCGTCCATCAGGCGTGGCTGGTACGGGTGGTCCTGAAAGGTGACCAGGTCGAGCCCGACCTGCTCGGTCAGTTGTGCGAGTGCGACCACCCGGGCCGGGGTGTCGACCGCCGGGGTCAGGAACGTGCCGAAGACCAGCTCGTGGCCGTAGTCCATGGTTCACCTTTCACCGTCTGTGTGACCACCAAACTACTTCGGCGCACAGATAATCTCAAGCACAGAATATCTGCAAGAGATCAGAGCAGGCGGAAGGCTTGTTCCGGGGACAGGGTGGTCCCTGCGGCGTGGGCGAGCTCGTAGTCCCCGTCTCCCAGCACAGCACGAGCAGCCGACTCCGCCCGGTCGTGGTCTCCCGACTCGGCCGGGGTGACCAGAAAGCCCTCAGCAGCGCGGGTGGCGTCCGCCGCGCCCAGCAGCTGTGCGGCAACACGCTTGTCCGGCAGGCAAGCTGCAATGCCCTCCAGCGACCAGCACATGCCGCGCACGGACTCGTACTCCTCAGAGATGCGGAAGGCCTCGAGGTGCAGCTCAAGGGCCGCCAAAGGCTCGCCACGTAGCTCCACGACGTACGCGAGCTCCGTCAACACCATCGACAAGTAGAGGACGGGGTCCTTCTGCCGGCGCGCAGCATCCACCAGCGCACGCAGACGCGACTCTGCCTCGTCCAGTGCGCCGCTACGGCGGGCCGCATAGGCCAACACGATCTCCGCAAGGGCCTGCGTCGACCGCTGGTCCTGCTCGGTCGCCAGGCGCAGCGCACGCTCGCCGTGCGAACGAGCGGCCTCGTAGTCGCCCTGCCTGATCTCGGTCCAGCCCAGCATGCCCAACGACCCGGCGAGCTCCGGCCAGAGCCCAAGCTCCTCGGCCAGCTGCGCACCTTCCCGCTGCAACTGCGCTGCCTTGTCGAAGTCGCCGACAAACTCCGCATGCGCACTGAGCCAACTGGTCGCCTGCAGCACACCCCACCGGTCCCCCAGCGTCCGGAAGATGCGCGCACTCTCGGCTGCATCAGCATGCAGCGCGGTGGCGTCCGACCGGACGTGAGCATGCTTGGCACGCGCCGCCAGCACAGCTGCGATACCCCACTGATCGCCCTCCGCCTCGAAGGTCTTCAACGCGACCTCCAGCAGCGCCTGACAGGTGACCAGGTCGCCGACATCGCTGCCTGCAAAGGCGATCCACCACTGCGCGCGAGCATCTGCCCCATCAAGCCAACGGTCCCGCTCCGCGGCAGCAGCACTGTCGCCCTGCACGTACATGAACCCGACTCGCCAAGCTCCGGCGCGAGCAGAGCCCGGCACAGCCTCCAGCGACCGCAACGCCTCGGCGATGCGCCCACGCAGGTACCAGTACCAGGCCAGTGCATCCACCAACCGCTCAGCCAACTCGACCTGGTCGGTGGCAACAGCACGGTCCAACGCAGACCGCAGGTTGGCCGCGTCCTCGTCCAGCAGCTGCAACCACCTCCCCTGCGCACCGCCGTACAGGTGCGGCCGCGCCTCCTCGGCAAAGGACGTGTAGTACTCCAGATGCCGCTGCTGCACGGACTCCAACTCGTCCGCCGCACGCAGCTTCTCCAAGCAGTACGCCGCCACAGACTCCAGCAGCCGGTACCGCGGCCCCTCCACTCCCTGCACCGGTACGACGAGCGACCGATCCACCAGCCGGATCAGCACGTCCAGTACGTCGAAGCCGCACACCACCGACGCAGCCTCCGCCGTGCACCCATCCGCATGTACGGCGAGCCGCCGCAACACAGCCTGCTCGTCCGGGCTGAGCAGCTCCCAGCTCCAGTCGATCATCGCGAGCAGCGTCTGCTGACGCGGAGCAGCCCCACGGTGTCCGGTCGCCAGCAGTCGGAAGCGATCGTCCAGCCGCGCAACCAGTCCACGCACACCGAGAGCGCGTACGCGCGTCGCAGCAAGCTCCAGCGCGAGCGGAATGCCGTCCAGCCGTCTGCAGAGCACGGACACGTCAGCAGCGTTCTCATCGGACAGAACGAAGTCACGAGATGCAGCCGATGCCCGGGCAACGAACAGCTGCACTGCACTGCGCTCGCTCAGCACCTCGAGCCCGTCATCCCGCGACGGCACGTCCAGCGTCGGCACACTCCACACGACCTCGCCGGCCAGCCCCAGCGGCTCGCGGCTCGTCGCCAATACCCGCAAGCCCGGAGCCGCTGCGAGTAAGCGGTCCGTCAGGTCAGCGACCTCCGACACCACCTGCTCGCAGTTGTCGAGCACTAGCAGCCGAGAGCCCATCACAGCCGCCAGCCGCTCCACCACGGTCTCAAACGGTCCGGCGATGTCCCGCACGTCCAGGGCAGCCTGCACGGCGTCCGTCAGCGAGCTACTCACCGACAGAGCAGCAGGAGTCACCGCCGCCAGCTCAACGAAGACGACACCGTCGGAGAACCGGTCAGCCACTTCTGCGGCCGTGCCCAGAGCCAGCCGTGTCTTGCCCACTCCCCCTGGGCCGGTCAGCGTGACCAGGCGCGCCCCGGCCAGACACGAGCTGACGTCAGCCAACGCCTCGGACCGACCGATCAACTCGGTCAACTGCGCAGGCAGGTTGGACCGCCGGCTGGGAAGCTCCTGCGTGAGGATCGACTGATGGAGCGCAACCAGCTCTGGACTGGGATCCAGCCCCAGCTCGTCCGCTAGCAGCCGCCGCAGCTCCTCGTAGCTGTCCAGCGCCTCACTCTGCCGACCACTCCGGTAGAGCGCACGCATATGACTCGCACGCAGCCGCTCACGCAGCGGGTGCTCAGCAACAAGCGCAGCCAGCTCATCCAACGGCGCATCGGCCCAGGTCTCGACCGCACTGAGCCGCTGCTCGTCCAGCCGGGCGACAGCCGTCTCCACGAACGCCTCGTCCGCGAAGTCGGCGTACGCCGGTCCACGCCACAACGCGAGCGCCTCGCCGAGCTGTCCCGCGCCGACACGGTCTGCAAAGGTCAGAGCGTCGTACGACGAGCTGTCGACGGTCAGTGAGTAGCCGGCCGGGCCGGACTTCACCAGTGCGCGGCTGCCGGGCTCGGCGTCCTCGAAGGCGCGGCGGAGCTGCGACACCTTGGCCGACAGCGTGCCCGCCGGGTTGCCGGGCAGCTGCGCGCCCCAGAGGTCGTCAATGAGGCGGTCGGCCGGGACCGGGCGGCCCTCGTGGACGAGCAGGTCGGCCAGCAGGGCACGGACCTTCAGGCCCTGGATCGTCACGGGCTCCCCCGCGTCCGTCCAGGCAGTGACCGGCCCCAGCACCCCGAAACGCATGGCCGCACCCTAACCGCTGTACCGGCCTTACGGCGCCACCGCGGCCGACCGGAAAGAAACCGTAAACGGGTTCCGGCAGAGTCAGGGACATCAGGAAGGAGGCAGCAAATGCGACTGGCAGTGATCATCGGCAGCACCCGCAACGGGCGATTCGGACCGACCGTCGCCCACTGGCTCGCCCAGCAGGCCGGCAAGCAGTTCGAGGTGGATCTGATCGACCTGGCCACCGCGGACCTGCCGCCCACACTGCCCGACACCGACGACGAGACGCCCGCCGAGGTCGCCGTACTGGCTCCGCGGCTCGCCACGGCAGACGCGTTCGCCGTGGTGACACCGGAGTACAACAGCAGCTTCCCGGCACCGCTGAAGACCGCACTGGACTGGTACTACGAGGAGTGGCACGCCAAGCCGGTCGCGATCGTCAGCTACGGCCGGGAGACCGGCGGCCTGTACGCGACAGCGCAGTTGCGGCAGGTCTTCACCGAGCTCCAGGCCGTCGCCATCCGCCAAACGGTCGCACTGCCCTGCTACTGGGAGCAGTTCACCGCCGACGGCGGCTGGCCGCGAGTGTCGGCCGGCTACGAGGCCCAGGCCAAGCTCATGCTCGACCAGCTCGTCTGGTGGGCCCAAGCGCTCCGGGACGCGCGCACCAAGCGTCCCTACCACCACTGAAACCACTGAAAGACCACAGCGAAGAAAGCAGGAAGAACCATGCGCAAGCTGATCGAGACCACCTTCATGACCACCAACGGCGTCATCGAGAACCCGCAGAACTGGTCGCCGCCCTACTGGGACGACGAGCACGCCGCCTACTCGCAGGCCCTGATGGAAGGCGTCGAGGCCCAGGTGCTCGGCCGGGTCACCTACGAGGGCTTCGCGGAGGCCTGGTCGCAGCGCAGCGGCGACCCGTTCACCGACAACTTCAACGCGATGCCGAAGTACGTCGCCACCCGCACCCTCACCGAGTTCACCTGGAACGCCCGCCCGCTGGAGGGTGACGACGCGGCCGAGGCGGTCAAGCGGCTCAAGGCGGAGGACGGCGGCGACCTGATCAAGTACGGCACCGGGTCGTTCTCGCAGACGCTGCTGGAGCACAAGCTCGTCGACGAGTACCACTTCTGGATCTTTCCGGTCGTCGCGACCGGGGAGAAGCTGTTCGAGGGCGCCGACCTCGACATCACGCACCTGGAGCTGCTCGGCACCACCACCTTCAAGTCCGGCATCGTCGTCCACAAGCTGGCCCCGAAGTCCTGAAACCCGCACCCGTCCAGCCGGCGCACCGCAGTCACGGTGCGCCGGCTGGACGCTTGTCCGCGCCCTGTCTGGGTACCGGCTGTGCCTCGGGGATGTGAGGCGGCGCTGGGGACCGCCTGCCTAGGGTCCTCGCGATCGATTTCCGGATCGCCAGGTCTGCACAGTGAATTCGGACTGGAGGTCTGATGGATACCGTCCTGACAGTCGTCATCGTCGCCGTCGTGGTGCTCGCGGCGGCCGCTCTGCTGTTCATGTACCAGCGCAAACGCTCGGGTGAGCTGCAGCAGCGGTTCGGCCCGGAGTACGAGCGCACGCTCGAGGAGTCGGGCGACCGGCGCAGCACCGAACGCGAGCTGCGCGAGCGCGAGCGCCGGGTGTCGAAGCTCGACATCACTCCGCTGAGCCATGACTCGGCCGAGCACTACCGCGCCGAGTGGGCCCAGGTGCAGCTGAGCTTCGTCGACCAGCCCGCGGCTGCCGTCGCCGACGCCGACCAGCTGGTACTGCGGATGATGCGTGAGGCCGGCTACCCGGTCGACGAGTTCGACCAACGGGTCAACGACATCTCGGTGGACCACCCCGAGGTCGCCGCGCACTACCGCGACGCGCACCGGGTCGCCGTGGCCCAGGCCAAGGGCGAGACCGACACCGAGGAACTGCGCCAGGCCGTCACCGCCTATCGCTACCTGGTCGACGCACTGCTGGCCGACAGCACGCCCTCAGCAGACGTGAAGGAGCAAGCATGAGTGCACGGGATGACCGTCCGACGGACCTGCGCGACGACGCGATCACGCCCGAGCAGCGCGAAGACGACCTGCGTACGCCGGGTGCCCGTGAGGACGAGCTGCGTAGGCCGGACGCCCGTGAGGGCGGCGTGAGCACGACGGGCGACCGTGGCGCGGAGTGGACGGCGCCCGACGGCACCCAGCCGTTGCTGGCCGAGGACCGGGTGGTCGACTTCAGGACCCGGTGGGAGGTCATCCAGCAGGGGTTCGTCGACGATCCGCACAGGTCGGTGAGCGAGGCCGACCAACTGGTCGACGAAGTGCTCAAGCGCCTGTCGATGAGCTTCGAGGAGCAGCACAACGGCCTGGAGAAGCAGTGGTCCGACGGTGAGCCGTCGACCGAGGACCTGCGCGCCGCGCTACAGAAGTACCGCGCCTTCTTCCATCGCCTACTGGCCATGTAGGTACGGCACGCGCCGGTACGACGAACCGTCGTACCGGCGCGGTGCCGTCAATGCCCGGCTGCAGCCTCCCGGAGGGCGGTTGCGACCGCGGCGACGACCGGTGTGCGGCTGCGGCGGGTGAGTAGGAAGACCTCGCGCCCGACCACGCCTTCGGCAGGCAGGCAGAGCGCGACTCCGGGAGCGCCGTACCCCAGAACCAAGTCAGGCAACAGCGCAGCTGCCCCGGTGGTGCGGACCAGCTCCAGCAGGATCAGGAAGTCGTCGGAGTGATAGCGCACGTCAGGCTCGAACCCACCGAGCTCTCGGCACACCCGCACCTGCATCTCGTGCTGACCGGTGCCCGGGTGGCAGGCAGCCCACGGTACGTCGGTCAGTCGCCCGAGCTGCACGCGATCGGCACCGGCCTCGGGGTGGTCGGTGGGCAACGCGACGTGGATGCGTTCGCGCAGCAGGCGCTCGCGATGCAGGTCCGCGTGCACTGGCCGTGGCTGTCCGTCGTACTCGTCACCGACAACCACGTCCAACTGCTGCAGCCGCAGCGCCGGCACGGCCTGCTCCACCTCGATCTCTGCGGCCTCGATGCGGATGTCGGGATGGCTCGCGGCCAACGCCCGTACCGCCGGAGCCACGATGCGCAGGAACGCCGACTGGAAGGCAGCGACCCGCACCACGCCGGCAGCACGCCCGGCCGCGACCGTGGCGAGCTCGGCTTCGGCCGCCTCCACCCCTTCGAGCAGTACGGCGGCATGCCGCACCAACACCTGGCCGGCCGGCGTCAGCCGGACGTTGCGGCCGATTCTCTCGAGCAGCGGCGTACCGGCTTCTCTCTCCAGCACCGACAGCTGCTGGGAGATCGCACTGGGCGTGTAGCCGAGCGCACGGGCGGCGCCGTGCACGGTGCCGCGACCGTGGACCTCGCGGAGCAGTCGAAGGCGGTGCAGGTCCAGCATCTGTTCAGCATAGCTACACGATCCTGTACATGAAGCCGCGATAGACCTGAACAGTCCTGAGCCGGGACCATCGATGCCGTGGGACGCCTCTTCTGCTTACTTTCCGCCGCCGGCTTCGGGGCGATGGCTGTGTTCGGCAAGCTCGCCTACGACGCGGGTGTGTCGGTGGATGCGCTGCTGCTGGTCCGCTTCGGGCTGGCTGGTGGGCTGCTGATCGCTATAGCGCTCGCACGCGGCGCACTACGCCGACTGCCTCGCAGGGCCGTGCTAGCCGGGCTGGGCATGGGCGTGTTCGGCTATGCGGCGCAGGCAGGGTTGTACTTCTCCGCACTGGCCCGGATCGACGCCTCACTGGTCGCGCTGATCCTGTACGTGTACCCGGTGCTGGTCATGGCCGGTGCGATCGCGCTGAGGCGCGAGCGGGCGTCGCGGCGGCGGGTGTGGGCGCTGGGAATCGCGCTGACTGGGATTGTGCTCGTGCTCAGTGGCGCGTCGACCGGGCGGTTCGACTGGCTAGGCGCGCTGCTGGCGCTGGGGGCTGCGTTCACCTACACCGGCTACATCCTGGTCGGCGACCGGGTGACTGCGGACGTGCCCCCACTCGCGTTGAGTGCGCTGGTGTGCACCGGGGCGTTCGGCACGTTCCTGGTGGCCGGCTTCCTGCGTGGCGGGACTGACCTGGGGTTTGCTCCGGTGGGGTGGCTGTGGCTGGTTGCACTGGCGGTGGTGAGCACAGTCGGCGCGATCCTGCTGTTCTTCGCCGGCATGGCGCGGGTCGGTCCGTCGGTGGCGTCGATCCTGTCCATCCTGGAGCCGGTGGTGACGGTGGTTGCCGCGGCGGCTGTGTTCGGGGAGACGCTCACGGTGACCCAGTGGCTCGGCGGGTCGCTGGTGCTGGCCGCCGTACTGGTCGTGCAGTGGCCGCGCCGTCAATCGTTGTCTGGACTTTCGGCGGGTTCGGCAGAACGGGCGGCAGACTTGACGGTATGAACCGGCGGATGACGTGGACGGGAGTCGTCGCGCTTGTGATGACGGCTGCGATCGCCTGTACCTCCGAGGACGACGCGGCACCCCCTGCGTCCACTCCGAGCGCCACCTCCTCGACCCCCACCACGTCGTCCGCTCCGCCGGCTGTTCCCTCGGCCACTCCGACTCCTTCGGTGAAACCAACTGCGGAGCCGCCGCACCCGGTGTCGCTGCAGGCGATGATGGCGAAGAAGTACGACGGCCGGAACCTCCGCCTCGGCCGGGTGCTGGCCCGCAACTCCGCCTACACCCGGTACTACGTGACGTACTCCAGCGGCTCGCTGACGATCTCCGGCATCATGAACGTCCCGCGCACCCCCGGCAGGCACCCCGCACTGGTCCTGAACCACGGCTACATCGACCCGGCGATCTACACCAACGGCCGCGGCCTGATGCGTGAGCAGGACTACCTTGCGCGGCGCGGGTACGTCGTACTGCACACCGACTACCGCGGACACGCGCAGTCCACCGACGACCCGCGCTCCGATCTGAACCTGCGCCTCGGCTACACCGAGGACGCGATCAACGCCGTACTCGCACTGCGCACGTCGCCGTCCGTCGACCCGAACCGGATCGGCATGCTCGGCCGGTCGATGGGCGGCGGAGTCACGTACAACGCATTGGTCGCGCAGCCCGGACTGATCAAGGCCGCAGTGGTCTTCGCACCGGTCAGCGCCGACGCTGCGGACAACTTCAACCGCTGGCAGCGCAACGACCGCCCGATCGCCTCCACCATCCTGCGCACGTACGGCGAACCCGCCCGCAACCCCACGTTCTGGCGCAACGTGTCGGCGGTGAACTTCTTCGACCGGGTCACCGAGCCGGTGCTGATCCACCATGGCGAGTCCGACTCGACCTGTCCGATCGCCTGGTCCCACGAGGCGCTCGCCGCCCTCAAAGCGGCCGGCAAGACCGCGACCATGTACAGCTACCCCGGCGAAGAACATGCCTTCGGACCAGCCTGGCCGACCTCGATGGCGCGCACTGTCACCTTCCTCAAACAGCACGGCGTCTAACGGCCGGGCCGTGACCGCTTGTACAGGTGGATGCCGCCCAGTGCCAGGCTTGCGCCGGCTACCGCAGTGCAGCTGGCCAGCAACGCTGCGACGCCGTCGTCATCGGTCGTGGCGCTCGCGATGACAGTGTCCGGCTCCTTCGGATAGTTGTGTTGGTACGCCGCCGGCGGGTCACGGGGTACTACAACGCCGGGCGTTTGACGCTCCTGCGGGGGCCGGGCTGATGCTGTCGCCGCAGCCAGTGGGCTGAGGCAGACGACGATCAGGATTCCGGCGATGACGGACGTCCGGTGGATCATGGCTCCTCCTCGTGGTGATTTCTCCGTGTCTTCACGGTCGATCACCAGGCCGGACGGCCACATCGGGCGTGCGCCCATAGATCAGGGCGGCGGGGCCTTAGGTCCCACCCTCAGGTTCCTTAGGCGGGCTTGCGCGCGCTGACGCCGTACATCGTCAGGGACAGGTGGAACGCGCCGCGGTCGGCGGCGTCGGCGAGGTCCTTGGCGAAGGTCTCCGCCTCGGCCGGGGTGATTACGCCGGCCTGGAGGGCGGTGAGGTGCATCATCGAGGCGAAGCCCTGGCGGGCGCCTTGCTGGGCCTCGATCCAGGTGGCTGCGGTCTCGCCGGTGATCTCCAGGCCGGCGGCGGCGAGCTGGCCGCGGAGCCGGCGGCCGGAGTACGGGTTCGCCGAGTCGGCCAGGAAGTAGTCGACCATCTTCTGCAGTACGACGGGATCCGCGGGATGCACGATCGCGGTCGCCCAGTCCGTGTCGATCAACACGATCCGGCCACCGGGCCGCAGTACCCGAGCCATCTCCCGCACCGCTCCCGCCGCGTCCGCCACATGCTGCAGGACCCGCTCACACCGGATGACGTCGACCGACTCCCCCGCAAACGGCAACGCCCGCACGTCACCGTCGACGAACTCCACACCGTCGACAGGCGCCACCAGAAGCAGCTCTGCGTCGCCACCGGCGTCCGCCCCACCACCGGCCTCCGCGTCACCGTCGTCCGCCTTGGCGACGGCTGATGCGTTGGCGACGGCTGTTGCGTTGGCGACGGCTGTTGCGTTGGCGATGGCCTTTGCTGCTCGCTGGTGAGCCTCGGCTCGGAGTCCCGGGCTGGGCTCGACGCCGATCGCGTGGCCTTGCGGGCCGACCAACCTGGCGAGGGCGACGACGTCCTCGCCAGTCCCCGAGCCGACATCGACGGCCGTCTCCCCCGCGACCGGCGCCAGCTGGTCCAGCGCCCACGCCCGCAGGGTCTGTACGGCGGACCGCTGCGCCATCAGGTCGAGCACCATCGCCAGCTTCTCGGCGTCCTGCGTCTCCACGTCCGCGATCTTGAAGCTCCCCCGCGACGACATGTCGATCCCGGACTCGTCCGTCTCCGTCATCCCACTCCCCCTTCAGTGCGATCGAGCGTAACGCCGTACGTGTCCGGGACCGACTCCGTTTGCCCGTTAGGGCAGGTAGGTCAGGGCATCCAGTCCTCGTCGCGCATCCGGAGGATCGCCCACCCCGCCGCGGCGAACCCGGCCGCCTGCAGACCCCAGCCGAACAGGTCGAGCGTGTGGCTGACCAGCACGATCGCGGCGATCGCGTGGATCGGCTGCGAGATCGCGGTCGCGACCGCCGCCCACCGCGGCACCAGCTGCGACCTCCACATCGCGATGCCGAGCAGGATGGTGCCGATCACGTGCCCCGCGACGAACACGAAGCCGGCAAGATCCATCGACCCGTGCGTGACCTCGGCTGCACGGGTGATCGCGGCCGGGTCGAGTCCCGCCGTACCCGCGGCCCAGACGAAGATGTCGCTGGACGCCGTCCACGGCAGCGCCAGATACCCGGGTACGACGAGCAGCAACGCGATCGCGGTCAGCCAGGGCGCACGACGCCGGGTCAACCGCCCGACGAAGTACGCACCCGGGACCAGCGTCAGGATCCCGATGAACCCGAGCCACAACACCAGCGAGCTCCGGTCGAGATTGTCGACAATCTTATTGGTGATCGTCGACATGTCGTCGACGGTGTCGTACGGCAGGAAGTACCGCAGCAGCGCGATCGCGGCCGGCCCGACCGGCAGCAGGATCGCCGCGAACCACCGCGACACCGTCCGCACGTCGACGCGCGCCGTACTCGTCATCGTCTGGCTCATCGCACACCCGCCAACTCACGCGACGGCAGCAGTACGGCGACGGTGCCGAAGACAGTCGCTGCCACGCCGACTCCCGCAGCGGCGACCGCCCCCGCGGGGACGCCGGACTCGAAGAACGCCGGTACGGCGAGCAGCGCCGACGCGAGCCGGAGCGTGATCAACGGTGCGAGTGCCCACCGCTTGCCCTGCCACGCGAACCCGACCAGCACCAGACTCACCAATCCGACCACCGCCACACCGATCGCAATCACCATCGGCGGGTGCTCCCCGTCGGTCAGCACCGGCAGCAGCAGATCCCCCACGGACACCAGGCCGAGTACGGCCAAACCCAGCTTGTACATGTTGTTCCCCTCTCTCAGGCCACAACCGTCCGCCGCCCACCCCACCCACCACCTGAGGCCGAGTTCCCCCACCGCCGGGAAATCCCCCCGCCTCCCCCAGGACCCCATTCCCGAGACGCCAGGCCCCACCCAGGCGCACACTGCCGCTATGAACGCCACACCGGGCGAGGCCACGAACCCGCAAACCACGCGGCCAACCACCCACGCCCCGGTCCCGACGAACAACACCCCAGCCCCCCCGAACACCCCACCACCGGACCAGCCCCCGCCCACCACCGCCCACACCTCCACCACCCAGCCGACCAACAACACCCACCCAAGCCCGCCGCCCACGGAAACCAACCCGACGCGGACCTTGGACTCCGGCTCGCCAACCCCCGACGGCACCACGTCCCCGGGCACCACGGCGCACGAGCGCCGGCGCGAGCCGGACCGTGGGCTCGGCGAGCCTGCGTACGACGT